>JBIQIB010000204.1:2705-4113 GCA_044508265.1 Acidobacteriota bacterium | reverse complement strand
GTGCCGAGACGCGGGGGGACGTCGGCCAGCGGCAGGCCGACGACGCCCGCTTCGGCAGCGAGACGGCACAGCAGGTCGGACATCGCGTCGTTCGCAGGGCCGTTCCCGCCCAGCGCCGCCAGTCGCGCCGCGGCAGCGTGACGTGACAGGCGCCTCGGCGGGTCCGGATCGACGACCACGCCGCCGGCAATCGTGGTGACCGGCGAGTACGACCGCAGCACGAACCTGTCGCCTCGCCGCAGGGGGACGGGCGACTCGAGCCGCACGCGCGCAAGGCCCGTCTCTCCGGAAGGAATCGCGGCCACGCCGTCGCCGCGGGAGTCGCCGGCGGGCTCACCGCGACCGTCGCCGAGCAGCGCAATGCGGGCGAGCACCATCGCCGTGCCGACGTGCAGGTGGACGCGCGTCCCGTGCCGGAGCGCGGGTCCGCCCGCCAGGACGCGCACGCGTGCGTCCACGCGCCGCGTCACGAGCAGGCCGCCTTCCCCTGTCAGCACCACGCCGCGCTCGACGTCCTCGACAAGCGCCTGCGCGAGGTTGACGGCGGCGCGCTGCCCGGCCTCGGCCACAGCGGCCGCCCGGCCGTGCACCTGGAGCCCGCGGATCCGATACCGCTGACCGCCGGGCTGCACGACGATCTCCTCGTCCACGTGCAGCCGCCCCGCCCAGAGCGTCCCGGTGACCACCGTGCCGAAGCCGCGCACGCTGAAGGCCCGATCCACGGGCAGGCGCGCGGGGACGTCCAGTTCGCGGACGCTGTTGCGCCGTGCAACGGCCGCCAGCGCGTCGCGAAGCGCGTCGAGCCCCGCGCCGGTGCGTGCCGAGACGGGCACGACGGCGTTCACCTCGATGCCGTGCGATCGCAGCAGGTCGTCGGCCTCGACGGCTACGAGATCCACGAATTCCGCGGCAATGTCGGCCTTGGTCACGGCGACCACCGCACGCGTGACGCCGAGCAGTGACGCGATGGCCACGTGCTCGCGCGTCTGCGGCATGACCGACTCGTCGGCGGCGACGACGCACAGCAGGGCGTCGATGCCGCCGACGCCGGCCAGCATGTGCCGCACGAAGCGCTCGTGTCCGGGCACGTCCACGAACGCAACGGTCGTGTCGCCGATCTGGGTGTGCGCGAACCCGAGCTCGATGCTGATGCCCCGCGATCGCTCTTCCTTCAACCGATCCGGGTGGGTCCCGGTGAGTGCCTCGACGAGCGTGCTCTTGCCGTGGTCGATGTGGCCGGCCGTCGCCACGGTGACGTGGGTCATCGCGTCCTGCGCGCCTCCCTGGCTGCGGTGCGCTCACGCTTGCCCGGACGGGCTGCCCTGTCCTTCGCGGCCTTCTTCCCCTTCGCGGCGTCGCCCTTCGTCGTCCTGCCGGCCGTCGTCGAGCCCTTCGTCCCCTTCGCGCC
>JBIQIB010000204.1:0-2605 GCA_044508265.1 Acidobacteriota bacterium | reverse complement strand
TCGTGCGCGGCCTGCTTCTCGTCGCGGCGTGGACGTGCCGACAAAGCGCCGCGGCCCGCGTCCTTCCGCAGCCGATCCAGCACCTCCACGATCCCCAGATCGACCTGCCGCCTCGTCTGATCGACTCGCACCACCTGCACCCGCACCTGGTCGCCGATGCGGAACGTCCGGTGCGTGTTCTCGCCGCGCAGCATGTGCGCACGCTCGACGAAGCGGTAGTAGTCGTCGCCCAGGCTCGAGATGTGCACGAGCCCCTCGACGTAATGCTCCGTCAGCTGCACGAACAGTCCGAAGGACGTCACGCTCGTGATGAAGCCGTCGAACTCGTCGCCGACCTTGTCGGCCATGAACCGCGCCTTCTTCCAGGCGAGCAGTTCGTACTCGGCTTCGTCGGCACGGCGCTCCATCTCCGAGCTGTGACGCGCGACGTCGGGGAGTTCTTCGATGCGCTCCTGACGCAGCTCGTCGTCGAGCCGCGCGTGGCGGTGCTCCCGCAGCGTGCGGTGGACGACCAGGTCCGGATACCGGCGGATGGGCGAGGTGAAGTGCGTGTACTCGTCGGCGGCGAGCCCGAAGTGGCCGAGGCACACCGGGTCGTACCGTGCCTTCTGCATCGTCCGCAGCATCAGCGTCGCAATCGGCCGCTCCTCCGGGCGGCCGCGCAGCTTGACGACCAGCCGCTGGAAGTGCCGCGGATGAATCACGTTGAGCGGCGCGGCGAGCGTGTAGCCCAGCGTCGCGATGAACTCCTCGAAGCGTTCGACCTTGAGCAGGTCGGGCGCCTCGTGCACGCGGTAGAGCGTCGGCACGTCGTGCTCTTCGAGAAAGGCCGCGACCGTCTCGTTCGCCACGAGCATGAACTCTTCGATGATGCGATGCGCGACGTTGCGCTCGAGCACGAGGATGTTCTCGATGGCGCCCGTCGCGTCGAGGACGACGTCCGCTTCCGGCAGGTCGAAGTCGATCGAACCGCGCCGGCGCCGCCGGCCGTTGAGGATCTCGAAGAGCTCGCGCATGCGCTCGAAGCGCGGCACGAGCGGCTCGTACCGCCGCCGCAGCTCCATGTCGCCCTCGAGGATGCCGTGCACCTCGTCGTACGTCATGCGGGCGTGGCTGTGTATCACCCCGTCGTGAAAGCTCGCGTCCACGACGCGGCCGCGCCTGTCGATCTCCATCACGCACGACTGCACCAGCCGATCGACGTCCGGCCGCAGGCTGCAGAGCCCGGTCGCGAGCTCCGAGGGGAACATGTGCACGGCGCGCTCGGGGAAGTACACCGACGTGGCGCGCGCGGCGGCCTCGCGGTCGAGCGCGCTGCCCTCCCGCACGTAGTGCGCGACGTCGGCGATGTGCACCGCGAGGCGATAGTTGCCGTTGTCGAGCACGTCCACCGACACCGCATCGTCGAAGTCGCGGGCGTCCTCGCCGTCTATGGTGACGACGACCTCGCCGCGGAAATCGGTGCGGCCTTCGATGTCGGCCGGGTCCACTTCGTCGCCGAGGCGTCGTGCCTCCGCGAGAGCCTCGTCGGAGTGCCGGTCGGGAATGCCGTACTTGCGGATGATGATCTGCGTGTCGACGCCAGGCGCGTCGATGTCGCCGAGCACCTCGGTCACGCGCCCGAGCGCGTGGCGCGCCGGGGTAGGCCAGCGCGTGATCTCGACGACGACCATGGCGCCGGCCGTCGCGCCGTGCTCGTCCCCTGAGGGCACCTGGACGTCCATCAGCAGGCGACTGTCGAACGGCTCGACGAACTGGAGCCCGCGGTCGTCCACGTCGAAGCGGCCGACGATCGTCGACGTCCCGCGCTCCAGGATGCGGATGATGCGGCCCTCGGACCGACCGTCGCGGCCGTGACGGTCGACCCGCACGAGCACGCGGTCGCCGTGCATCGCCTCGTTGACGTTCGCCCCGGCCACGTACACGTCGCCGGCGAGCCCCTCCACGGCGCGCTCTGGCCGCACGAACGCATAGCCCTGCGGATGCACGGTGATGCGCCCGGGCACCATGTCCATGAACTCGGGCACGCCGTAGGTCTTGCCGCGCGTCTCGACGAGGTCGCCGCGGGAGACGAGCGTCCGCAGCGCCCTGCGGACGGCCTGGGTCTCGTCCTTGTGAATCTTCAGCGTGCGCATGATTTCGCGCACGGTGGCGGGGTGTCCGAAACGTTCGCGGATGCGGGTAAGAAGGTCGTCGGCGCTCGTCATGCTGCGTACAGGCTACATCCGACGACCCTCCCGGGGTGGGGCACGCGTCGCGCGACGCGTCAGTCGACGCGCCGGCGCCGCACGGCGACAACCGTGAGGGCGAGCCCCAGCAGCGTGATCGTCACCGGCTCCGGAACCCCTGCCGCGCGGATGTTGTCGACGCCGAGTCGGGCCGCGATGGCCGGAATCGGCATGAAGGGATTCGGGAAGTTCGGCGCCTCGCTGTGGTAGAGCCGGACGGCCGTCGTGTTGGTGAGGGCCTCGGCCACCGTGCCCAGGGCCGCCGTGAGATACGACGGCGCCACGAGGAACTCGATACGGGTCCAGCCGCCGCCGGCCGGCAGGTACGCGGCGTCGGTGAACGCGATGTTCTCTGGCGGGCCCGTCGTCGGATCTTC
>JBIQIB010000203.1:0-4139 GCA_044508265.1 Acidobacteriota bacterium | reverse complement strand
GCATTAGGCATTAGGCATTAGGCATTACGTCGTACGCCGTGACGCCGTCGATGATCGTCTGCCGCACGCGGTACTGCGCGTCGAGCACCACCAGGTCGGCGATGGCGCCCGCCTCGATCACCCCGAGGTCCGGCAGTCGCAGTTCCCGCGCGGGGACCGTCGACGACATCAGCGCCGCGTCGATGGGCGTCATGCCGACGAGCGAGACGAGGTTCGCGAAGGCGCGGTCCATCGTCAGCGACGACCCGGACAGCGTCCCGTCGTCGAGGAAGCAGGCGTCCTTGGTAACCGTGATGCGGCGGCCGCCGAGCATCACCTCGGATCCGACGGGAAGCCCCGAACCGGCGGTGCCGTCGGTGATGGCCATGATCCGCGACGGGTGCTTCGCGCGGATCGCCGCACGCATCGTCACCGGGTGGACGTGGTAGCCGTCGCACACGATCTCGGCGGCCACGCGGTCGTCGTCGAGGACGGCGCCGACGAGTCCCGGCGCGCGATGGGTGAACGGGGGCATGCGGTTGAACAGGTGCGTGGCGTGACGGGCACCGGCCTCGATGCCCTCGCGCGCCTGCTCGTACGTCGCCCCGGAGTGTCCGAGTGACACGCGATGTCCGTGCGCGACGAGATCCGCGATGAGCGGGATGGCCTCCGGCAGTTCGGGCGCGAGCGTGACGATGCCGACGGCCTCGCGATGGGCCGCGATCACCTTGACGATGTCGTCGCCGGTGTAGTCGCCAGCGGTGCCGTCGATACGCGCCGACGCCGGTGCGCGCGGCGGCACGCACAGGCACGACAGCGGCTGCGCCCCGCGGTACTCCGGATTGATGAAGTTGCTCTCGAGGTGCGCGGGCAGCACGCGCGCGCTGCCGGGCGCCGGTGACTTGCGGGCTTCGAGGATCGCGCGGACGACCATCGTCAGGTCGTCGGGCGAGCACGCGACGGTGGTCGGGCAGAACGACGTGACGCCGTACTTCGGCAGGTGCGCCGCGACGGCGCGCACCTTGTCGGCGGCCTCGAGCAGGTCGTGGCCGTCCACGCCATGGACGTGGACGTCGATGAACCCAGGCACGACGAGATGGCCGGCGAGCGGGCCGTCGGGGCTTCCGGGCCCCACGTCGGCGATGCGGCCGTTTTCGATGACGAGACGTCCGGGCGAGAGCACGCGGTCGGACAGGACGATGTCGACGCCGTCGAGAATCATGACGGCTATGAGTCTACGCGTAGTCGGTCCAGCCGGGGAACAGGTGGAGCTTGCGTCCGACGAGCGGCAGGCTCTCGAGGCCGGGCAGGCGATCGCCGAGGCGCAGCAGCGCGTCGAGATCCGACAGGAGCCGCGCCAGCGCGCGCGCGTCGGGCGCGGTGAACACCACGACCCCGCCGCTCAGCGACGTCGGAAAGCGTGACTCGTCGAGGTAGTCGTGGTCGAACGTGATGAGCGTGCGCCGCAACGCGCGCGCGCGCCTGAAGTGCTCGACGTCGCTGGCGCGCCGCCATTGCGGCTCCTCGATCACGTGCGTCACGTCCCAGTCGAGGCGGCCGCGCGCGTCGCGCACGGCAGGCGCCGGCACGTTGGCGTCGGCATAGACCATCGGGCGGGTGCGATCGCGCGGGCGCAGGGCTTCGAGGGCGGAGCTGAGCGAATCCATCGCGTCTCCCGGGCTTGCGGGTTGCGTGCCGCCACGGCCCGCGGACCGGTGGCGGCGTGGGCGTGCCGCACACAGCTTACCGCGCCGGAGCGTCGCGGCGCGGCGCCGACGGGTCGTGCTACGCTCGACTCGTTTTGCCACTCGCGTACGCCTTCGGCGCGTTGGCCGCCGGCGTCCACGCCTCCGACCTGCATCCGTGCCCGACGCGCTGACCCTCACCGTAACCGACCTGGCCGTGGAGACCCCGCACACGCGCCGGCTTCACGTGGCCCTCGGAGACGCGCCGTTCGTCTACCGCGCGGGTCAGGGCGTGGCGCTCGGCTTGCACGGCCAGCCGGAACGCCGTCCCTACTCGATTGCCTGCGCGCCAGAGGTGGCGGAACGCACCGGACAGCTCGAGTTCCTCTTGCGCGTGGACGCCGCCGGACGCCCGGGCCTGCACCTCGACGGCGTCGCGCCGGGCGCGCGCCTCGACGTCGAGGGCCCGTTCGGCGCGCTGACGCTGCCCGAGCCGCTGCCCGATGCCCCGTTGGTGTTCATCGCCGGCGGCACGGGCATCACGCCGCTGCGCGCGCTGATGCAGTCGGCGCGGCTCGCCGGCCACGCGCGGCCGAAGCCGCTCGTCTACTCGGTGCGTTCGGCGGAGGATGTCGCGTACGCCGGGGAGTGGCGCGCGTGGGCCACGGAAGGACACGGCGACGTGTTCCTGACGGTGACCCGGCCCCCCGGCTGGCGTCCCGGCAACACGCTGCACCGGCTGTCGGTGGAGACCATCGAGGCGCTCGTCAGAGCGCACCCCGAGGCGTGGTATTTCGTCTGCGGCCCGCCGGCCTTCGTCGACGACGTCGGCGTCGCGCTGTCGCATGCGGGCGTCCGTACCGGACGCATCCGCCGCGAAGGCTGGTGACCGGCGGCGGCCGGCGTCAGCCGCCGACCTTCAGCGAGGACCGGACGTCGCGTACGCCGCCAACCGTCTTCGCCACGGCGACGGCGCGCGAGACCTGGGGCTCCGACGGCACCGCGCCCGTGAGCGTCACGACGCCGTTCTGTGCCGCCACCTGAATCTCGAGCGCCGCGAGCTCCGGCTCGTTGAGCAGGGCCGTCTTCACGCGCGTCGCGATCGTCGCGTCGTCGAGGTTGGTGGTCTGGGTGGACGACCGCATGCCGCCGGTGCTCTTGCAGGCGATGGTGCCGCCCGCGATGAGCCCGGCCACGAGCATCAGCGAGAGAATCCGTGTGGTCATTGCCGCCTCCGTCGCGTCATCAGGCATGCGGTCCGTGCGGTGCTACATGCCCATCACGCTGTAACCGCCATCCACCATGATGACGTCGCCGGTGATGCCGCGGCCGGCATGGCTCAGCAGGAACAGCGCCGTGTCGGCGACGTCCGACGACTCGACATTGCGGCGCAGGGGCGCCCGCTCCCGGTACACCTGGAGGATGCCCGAGAAGCCGGAGATGCCCGACGCGGCAAGCGTCTTCACAGGGCCGGCCGAGATGGCGTTGACGCGGATGTTCTGAGGCCCGAGGTCGGCGGCGAGGTACCGCACCGTCGCTTCGAGGGCAGCCTTGGCCACGCCCATCACGTTGTAGTTCGGGAACACACGCTCGGCGCCGAGGTACGTCAGCGTCACGATGCTGCCGCCGCCCCTGTTGGCCAGCAGCGGCTGGGTGCCGCGCGCGAGCGCCACGAGCGAGTACGCGCTGATGTCGAGTGCCGTGCGGAACGCGTCGCGTGACGTCTCGACGAAGGGCGACGACAACGCCTCGCGCGGCGCGAACGCGGCGCCGTGCACGACGAAGTCGAGTCCGCCCGCCTGCGCCTGGATGGCCGAGCACAGCGCCTCGATCTCCTCGTCGCGTGCGACGTCACACGGCAGCAGCAGGGGCGCGGGATCGAGCGTCGCGGCCAGGGCCTCGACGTTCTCCCTCAACCGCTCGTTCTGGTAGGTGAGAATCAGGCGCGCGCCCCCGGCCGCCGCCGCCTGGGCGATGCCCCAGGCCAGGGAGCGCTTGTTGGCCACGCCCACGATGAGACCGGTGCGTCCGGCGACATCCGACATGTTCGTGCAGCCTCGTCACGCCGACGTGCGCGCCGGACGTCATGTCCGCCGCGGTCTGCGCAGGGCCGAAGTATAAGGGGGGCCGGCGGATCAGCTTGTCGGCGAGTCGGCGTGTCGGCGTTGGTAGGGACGGCTCGCCGAGCCGTCCCTACGGCGGATCGGCTCGTCGGCAGCCGGGCTGGCTAGCGACGACGACGGCGGCGCGACGGCTTGCCCTCGGCCTGGCGACCGTTCGGGTTGACGGGCGCCTTGGGGTGGCCGTTGCCGAACGGCGAGTAGCCCACGTTGCCGTCGGCAGGGCGCTGGCGCTGGCCGCGCCGCCCCTGGGCGTGGCGTGACACGTGCCACAGGGTGAACTCGGCGGGCTTGCGTTCCGGCACCTGGCCTTCGATGCGCGGCAGCGTGGCGCGGATCAGCTGATGGCGGTGCA
>JBIQIB010000202.1:0-4156 GCA_044508265.1 Acidobacteriota bacterium | reverse complement strand
ACTCGGACTAGCCTGAGGAACGAGTCGGGAGAGCAGATCAATGGTGTCAAAGGAATACTCGCAGCGGTGTTGTGCTGGTAGTGGCAGCGATGCTGTGCCGCTCCTCATCCTGGTGGGAGCACTGAGCATGAGCGCCTCAGGCTGCTTCATTCCCCCTTGCGAGATCGAGACGAGCGCGTCCGCGTCGGCGCCGAACGGCGGTCTGCTGGCGATCGCCTACGAGAAGGGATGTGGTGCAACGTCACCACTGAACACACGAGTGGATCGCGAGGTTCAGTACTGGCCTGCTTGGATAACCAGGCATCGTCATGGTGGTCAGGATCTGTGAGGAATGCGCGATGCATGCCACCGAGGAGGAGCGCTGCGCGTTCCAGGAGCTTGCTGAAGGACCGGTCATCGCAGCTGACTCCATCTGTCAGACGGTTCGAGACGCGACCGACTGCGGCCGGTGCGCGGGCGCCCAGCGACCGCGGCCACCCGTCGCCGCGCGGTCGGTCCATGCGTGGCGCTTCGAGGCCCGGCAGCCTTCCGCAATCAGCCGGCGGCCAGCGACCCGCGCCCCACAGGACGTCAATCGTGCATTCCAGATGGCCCTGGAGCGGTCTCGTGGTGCGACGTACGCGTGGTGGCTTGCGCGATGTCTCGCACGTGCGCCCCCAGCCGCTGATAGAGGAGGAGACTGATGAGGAGTGTCATCAGCGCCGTGCCGGGGCCGCTTTCGGCCGTGGGCAATTCCTCGCCTGCCGTCAGTACCTCGAGAAGCAACGCCACGGCCAGGAGCGGCGACAGGATACGAATGGTCAGTACCCAACCGAGCGACAGGTATCGGTTGACGAAGTCTGCACCGGCGGCGCCTCCGTTCTGCCGGTACACCCACCAGGTGCCGAAGATGACAACGACGCACCCGACCAGGCCCATCCCGCTGTCCCAGGCATTGGGCGAGGCCGGCGGAAATGCCATGAGGAGGGTCGTCATCGCGAAGGTCGCCGTGAGATACCACACGGCTTCGCGGTCAGCGAGTCGCCCTTCGATGAGCCTGCCTTTGAGAACACCGATTCGCCAGCAATACAACTAGACCTCCGTTGATGGGGGCGCCTCGTGTCTGCGAGGAGCCTGCCTTTCCCATCGACGAACGGCCGCCGCCGCCGATGCATGCCCGACGCCAGCGTAGGTTGTCGAGGCCCTGGCCGAGACGTGGTCGCGATGGTACGTCGAGCGATCGTTGCCGTGAAAAGTATCACGCCCGACACCCATTCCAGCGATCATCGAACTCGAGGCGACAGCTGCAAACGACGAACGTCGGACCGTAAGCTTTCCATCAAGGTGACACTTTTCAAGGAGGCAGCGCCATGGCCTCCCACGGGAGGAGCAGGGGCTACGACGGCACGATTGGTCAGCTCGCGTCGGTCAGTACGCCTAGAACATGACCTCCACGCGCGTCGCTATCATCGCGTCGCTTTCCCAAGAAGTCTGCACGAAGGGCCCAGCAGCCCGAGACGACTCGCAACAGTAAAGGTGGACGGCCGACGTCGTAAGGTGTGCCGAAGGAATCCGTCCCCAGACCTCAAGTTCAGTATCGCGGCATGCGCATCGATGAGCTCGTGCGCCAGCGTGTTCACGGTGTCATCGACGGACGAGGGCCGCTTTGCGCCGGCGAGCCCGTGACGTCTGCAACGTTGCGAGCCGAGTTCCCGTCAAAGCCGCCATGCCGCTCGCCAACCTGCAGCTCGACCTCCGGTATGCCCTCAGGGCGCTTCGTCGCGACGCCGTGTTCGCCGGCTTCGCACTGCTCGTCACCGCCCTGGGCATCGGAGCCAGCATCACGGTGTTCAGCGTGGTGCACACTCTGCTGCTCCGGCCGCTACCCTTCGAGGCGCCTGACAGACTGGTGTGGATAGCCAACGGCGACGGCGCCGGCCTGTCGGAACAGACGACACAGGTCGGGCACATGCTCGACCTCAGTGAACGTACGCGCACCCTGTCGGCGGTCGCGGGCTATTTCGCGTTCTACGGCGTCGGTGACAACCTCCTGACCGGAAGCGGCGGCGAGCCGGAGCGACTGAGCGGCGTACCGGTATCGCAGAACTTCTTCGAGGTGCTGGGCGTGACGCCAGCGCTGGGGCGCTCATTCACGCCGGAGGAAGCCGTCTGGAACGGACCAAAGGTCGTGATGCTCGACCATGGGCTATGGCGACGACGCTTCGACGCAGACACCACGATCATCGGACGTGGCCTGACCATCAACGGCGAGTCGTACACGGTGGTCGGCGTGCTTCCTGCCGACTTCGATTTCGGCACGGTGTTCGCGCCCGGCAGCCACATCGCCCTGTATTTTCCCTTTCCGCTGAGCCCCGAGACCGACCGCTGGGGTAACACGATGGCGATGATCGGCCGACTGGCCCCGGGTGCCACCGTCGACCAGGCTCGCGCCGAGATTGGCACGCTGGCGCCGCAGATCACCGCTGACGCTCCCAACCGCAACGCGTTCGGGGGGCGGGTCGCGCCGCTTGCCGAACAGATCAGTGGCCCGGTTGCCCGGGCCATCTGGGTGCTTGCCGGTGCCGTGGCCGTGGTGATGCTGATTGTCTGCGCCAACCTGGGGAGCCTGCTGCTGGCACGGCTGGCGAGCCGTCACAAGGACCAGGCGATTCGCGCGGCACTTGGCGCCGGACGTGGACGGCTGGTCGCACAGTCGCTCACCGAGGGTGTGCTCCTGGCCTCCACCGGCGCGGCGCTGGGGGTAGGCGTCGCCGCAGCTGCGACGAGCCTGCTGTCGCGCCTCGACGCCATCAGCATCCCCCTGCTGCACGACGTCGCGCTCGATGGGACTGCGCTCGCCTTCGCCGCCGGGCTCGCCGTCGCCACGGGCATCGTCATCGGCCTGGTGCCCGTACTGGTCCCACAGAACACCTCGCTGACCGACGCGCTGAAAGACGCGAGCCGAGGTTCGACCGAAGGCCGCGAACGCGCGCTGGTCCGTCAGGCGCTGGTCGTTGCGGAGGTCGCCTTTGCGTGTGTGTTGCTGGTTGGCGCGGGCCTGCTGGTGCGCAGCCTGGTGAGGGTACTCGAGGTCGACCGCGGATTCGTCGCCGAGCGGGCCGCGACGCTGCGGGTCGATCCCGACGAGCGCGTGACGACGGCCGATCAGCGCCGCGCCTACATCGACGAGGTGCTGCGGCTGACGCGCGACGTGCCAGGGGTGACCGCGGCGGGCATCAGCGACTCGCTGCCGCTCGGGCGGAATCGCACCTGGGGGGCGCGCGCGAAGGGCGTGGTGTACGAGCGCGGGCAGGCGCCACTGGCCTATCCGCGCATTGTCAGCGATGGCTACCTGGCGGCGCTTGGCGTCCCCGTGCTGGCCGGCCGCGACCTCACGCCACACGACACACCAGACACAGAGCCGGTGATGCTCGTCAACGAGACCATGGCACGCACGTTGTGGCCTGGCCAGGACGCCATCGGCAAGTACGTACTCGGCCCGTGTGCCGCAGAGCGTCGGGTGGTGGGCGTCGTCGCGGACGTCCGTCACCTGGCACTCGAAGCGGGCTCGGGGAACGAGATGTACCTGCCGCTGCGGCAGTGCACCGACATGATGTCGGTCGATTTGGTCGTCAGGTCAGCGATGTCACCGGACGCGCTGGCGCGCGCGGTGCGTGGCGCGCTCGCGCCGCTCGGCACCCAACTGCCGCGGAACGACTTCCGAACGTTGCAGCAGATTGTCGATCGCTCGACGTCGCCGCGGCGGTTCATCGCGCTGCTGCTCGGAGGTTTCGCGCTCTTCGCCCTGCTGCTGGCCTCACTCGGCCTCTATGCCCTCATCTCGTACTCGGTGCATCAGCGCCAGCAGGAGATCGGCATCCGTATGACCCTGGGCGCGTCTGCAGCAGACGTGCGGCGCCAGGTGATGGCGCAGACGCTGCGACTTGCCGCGATGGGCATCGCGCTGGGTGCTGCCGCGTCGTGGTGGCTGGTGCGCGCAGTTGCCGGCCTGTTGTACGGCGTCGAACCCCGCGATCCGGCAACGTTTGCCGCCATGTCCGTGTTGCTGGGCCTCGTGGCGCTGCTGGCGGGTTACGTGCCGGCACGACGGGCGTCACGGGTCGACCCCATGGTCGCGCTGCGCACGGAGTAGCTACGGCGCAACTCGCACGTGGCG
>JBIQIB010000201.1:0-4158 GCA_044508265.1 Acidobacteriota bacterium | reverse complement strand
GCTGGCAAGCTGACTCGCTGACCAGCCGATCCGCCGGAGAGTTACACTGCCGCCAATGCCCGAACGGCCGCGGCTCCTGCCGCCACGCAGCCTGGCGCCTCGTGTTCTTGCCGCGTCGCTCGTCGCGGTGCTGCTCGTCGGGCTCGGCGGTTGGCTATGGCTGCTGGTTCGCCTGGGCAGCGACCCCGCCGCGACGGTTGCGCGCATCGAAGCCGATGTGCGCGAGCAGTTCGCGTCGCGCGCGGCCACGCTCCAGGACGTGACGCGGCGCGTGCTCGAGGCGCCGGTCGTCGCCGAGAGCCTCCGCGGCGGCGATCGCGAGGTGCGCGCGCTGTTCGACCTCGTCGCCGCCGAGACCGAGCGGGCGGACGCCGACGTGTCGCTCACCGTCTCGACGCTCGACGGCCAGGCGGTGGCCTGGGCAGGGCGGCCCCAGGGCGTCGAAGCGCCCAGCCTCGCGAACGGCACGACGCTCTTTGTCGCGCCAGGCCCGCTGGGCCTGCGCCTCGTCTACGTCGAGCCGGTCTACGCAACGCCCGACGCGGGTCCGGACGCACAGCCGATCGGCGCAGTCGCCGCCGAGTACATCCTCTCGCCGCAGTCGGGCGTGGAGCAGCCCGGCACCTTCCCGACGCCGTTCCGCACGCGGCTCGTGACCGTGCAGCTGACGCCACGCTTCGCGAGCGGCACCCTCGAGTCGTCCGACACGCCGGTCATCAGGGTTGCCGCACCCGACGGCGAAACGCTCGTGACGGCCGCCATCTCGCCCGACGATGTGCTGCGGTTGCGGACGGAGGCATGGGAGCAGGCTGGCGCGCTGATGGGGCTCGCGGCGGGCACGGGCGCGCTGCTGCTGGCCGGCGTCCTCGGATGGGAGCGGCGCCGCGTGCTGCCTGCCGCGTACCCGATCACCACGCTCCTTGCGCTGCTCGCCATCGTCGTCGCGCGCGTCATCTGGTGGGCGTCGCTGCCCGCGCTCGTCGTGGGCGGGGCGGTCACGTCGCCGGACTACTACGCGAGCACCGCCTGGCCCGCGCTCCATCGATCGCCAGCCGACCTTGCCGCCACGGCCGTCTGCGCGCTCGCGATCGTGGCTCTGCTCGTGGACCCCGTGAGGCGGCTGCGGATCGCCCTGCGCGGACGCCGTCCGTGGGCTGCCGCGACGCGTCAGTGGCACCTGACCTATGTGGCGCTCCAGCTGGTCGCCGGCGCGGCGGCGGCAGGCCTGCTCCGCCTGGTCCTCCTCCTCGTCACCGACACGGTCGCCGAGGGACGGACCGACCTGCTCACGCTGGCGGTGCAGCCGGGATTCGCCCCGAGGCTCACGGTGCAGCTCGGGCTGTTCGGCGTCACGGCCGCCCTGTTCTGGGCGCAGGTGCTGCTGCTGCGCACGGTGCTGCTCGGCTGGCACCGGGGCCGCCCCGCCACCTGGCGCTGGCGCCTCGAGACACTGGCCGCCTGGCTGCTGCCCGCCGTGCTGTGGCAGGCGGGTTCATGGCTCGGCAATCGCGAACAGCCGGAGCTGGCGCTCGTCGGCTGGATGGCTGCGGCAGGCGTCGCAGCGCTCGTCGCGTCGCGCGGCCTCGCCTGGTTCCGGCGGGGAACGCAGGCGCGCCGGCTCGTCACCATCTACGTCGCCCTGCTCGTCCCGACGCTCCTCACCTACCCGCTCCTGCTCGACGCCGTCGTACGCACCAAGCGCCACCTGGTTGCCACCGAGTACGCCGTCGAGGCGCTGAACCACCCGCAGGAGTTGCAGAACCGCCTGGCCCGCGCACTCGAACAGATCGACGCGATGCCCTCGCTCGCCGAGATCATCGCGTCGGCGCCCCGGACGACCGGCACGGTGCAGACCGACACGGCGCTGACGATCTGGCGGCAGACCGAGCTCGCCGCGTACCGCCTGACGTCGGCCGTCGAGATCTATGCGCCGGACGGGCCGCTCATCAGCCGCTTCGCGCTGAACTTCCCCGAGTACGAAGCCACTCTGACGCAGTGGCGCGGCACGGCCTGTACCTGGAACGTCTTCGGCGAGGCGCTCGCGTTCGGGTCGGAAGAACGCCCGATGCTGCACGCCGAGCGCGCCGTGTGCGACGTGGACCGGCGCACCGGACGGACGCAGGTACGCGGCGGCCTCATCGTCCACGTCATGCTCGACTACAGTTCCCTGCCGTTCCTCTCGACGCAGGGACCGTACTTCGACCTGTTCCGCGGTCGCGAGCCGACCGCCGCCGGCCCGACGCCGCAGCGCGACGTGGATCTCGTGCTGTACGGCTGGGGACGGTCGGCGACGTACTCGTCGGCCGGACGCGTATGGCCGCTGCCCGATGAAGTGTTCGATCGTGCGTACCAGTCGCGCGAGGCGTTCTGGGCGACGCAGTGGCGCGGCGACACGCTCTACGACATCCACGTGTCCAACGACCGGCTGGCGCTGTACGTCGTCGGCTTCCCGCGCACGGGCCCGCTCGGGCACCTCGTCCATCTCGCCGAGCTCGCGACGCTTGCCGGCATCGGCACGGTGCTCCTGCTTGCCGGCGTCTCGGTGCTGCACTGGGTGAACCGGCGCGGTCCGCAGCCGGGCACGCTGCTCGTCCGTGAAATCCGCGCGAGCTTCACGCGCAAGCTGTTCCTCGCGTTCGTCGCGACGTCGGTGATTCCCGTCCTGACGCTCGCGCTGCTGGTGCGGACGTTCGTGGCCCAGCGCCTGCGCGCCGACGTCGAGGCGGAGGCCACGCGTACCGCATCGGTTGCGCAGCGGGTCATCGAAGAGACGCTGGCGCTGCAGCAGCCCGGCTTCGTGTCGGCCGCAGCGCTCACCGACGACGTGATGGTGTGGCTGAGCCGCGTGATCTCGCAGGACGTCAACATCTTCCTGGGCTCCACGGTGCGCGCCACGAGCCAGCGCGACCTGTTCCAGTCGGGCCTGCTGCCCGAGCGCACGCCCGACTCGGTGTATCGCGCGATCGTGCTGCAGCGCCTGCCCAGCGTCGTCGCGGAGGATCAGATCGGCTGGCTGCGCTACAGGCTGGCGGCGGCGCCCATCCGCGTGGGCGGACGCGACGCGATCCTCACGGTGCCGATGACGCTGCGCCAGCAGGAGATCGACAACGAAATCGCGGAACTCGATCGCAATGTGAACCTCGGCGTCGTCGTGTTCATCCTGCTCGGTGCCTTTCTCGGCTACTCGATTGCCAGCCGCATCGGCGACCCCGTGCAGCGGCTCACGGCTGCGAGCCGGCGCATCGCCGCCGGCGATCTCGATCAGCGCGTCGTGGCGAGGACGGCCGACGAACTGCAGCGCCTCGTGGAGGCATTCAACAGCATGGCCGCCGAGCTCTCGCGGCAGCGTGCGCAGCTCGAACGGACGCACCGCCTGGAGGCGTGGGCCGAGATGGCGCGCCAGGTGGCGCACGACATCAAGAACCCGCTGACGCCGATCCAGCTCTCGGCCGAGCACCTCCGGCGCGTGCACAAGGACCGCGGCGAGCCGCTGTCGCCCGTGCTCGAGGGCTGCATCGACACGATCCTCCTGCAGGTGCGCGTGCTGCGGCAGATTGCTTCGGAGTTTGCCAGCTTCGCGTCGACGCCTACGGCACGTCCCGCGGTGCTGCCGTTGCCTCCCATCATCGACGAGGTCGTGGACGCCTACAGCACCGGCCTGCCGGAACGCATCCAGGTCACGCGCCACATCGCGGACGACCTGCCACTGGTGCGCGTCGACCGCGTCCTGCTCGGCCGCGCGATGACCAACATCATCGAGAACGCGCTGCACGCGATGCCCTCCGGCGGCACCCTGTCGGTGGACGTCGCACGCGACGGCGATGAACAGGTCGCCATCGCGATCCGCGACACCGGCATCGGCATGGACGACGAGGCGCTGGCGCGGCTGTTCGAGCCGTACTTCTCGACGAAGGCAACGGGCACCGGCCTCGGCTTGAGCATCGCGCGCCGCAACATCGAGCTGATGGGCGGCAGCATCGAAGTCAGGAGCGCGCGGGGCGAGGGCACCACTGTCGTCCTGCGGGTACCGAAGGCACAGATGGGTGATGAGGACGGGATGGCGAGGTGACGAGGACTGGAGGAAAGGAGGAGTGAAGGAACGGAGGACGAGGACGGGAGGAATGGAGGAAAGAGGAACGGAGGATGAGGAGCGGAGGA
>JBIQIB010000053.1:11629-28489 GCA_044508265.1 Acidobacteriota bacterium | reverse complement strand
CGGCCGAGCCCGCCGGCGAGAAGACCGTGTCGTACGTCAGGAAGGAGTTTCGCGCGACGGCCGAGATCCGCGGTCGCCCCACGGCCTTCGCTGAGGCCATGGTGGACGACTCGGTGGAGATCGAGGGGGTCGTCGCGGCAGGCAAGCTCCTGACGCTCACCGCAACCGAAGCGCTCGAGCACGGTGTGTCCGACCACACGGCGGCGACGCTCGAGGCGGCGCTTGCCGCCGCCGGGCTCGAGGGCGCACGCGTGGACGCGCTCGCGCCAACCTGGGCCGAGTCGGTGGTGCGCTTCCTGACGCATCCGGTGATCAGCTCGCTGCTGATGACCGTCGGCCTGCTCGGGCTGATCGTCGAGATACGCACGCCCGGGTTCGCGCTGCCGGGCGTCATCGGCCTGCTGTCGCTGGGACTCTTCTTCTGGGGCCACTGGATCGTGCAGCTGGCGGGCTGGGAGGAGCTGCTGCTCGTCGCCATCGGCCTGGCCCTGCTCGCGATCGAGATCTTCATCCTGCCGGGAGTGACGGTGGCGGGCCTCGCGGGCGTCGTGGCGCTCGTGGCCGGTCTCGCGCTGGCCCTCGTCGGCGCCGGCGCCACGGTGGCCACGATCGTCACGGCCCTCGGCCGCGTCGCGATGGCGATCCTCGTGGCGCTGGCGGCGGGCTTCCTGCTGCTGCGCCTGCTGCCGCGCCTGCCGTTCGGCCGCCAGCTGGTGCTCACCACCGAAGTGCCGGCCGACCAGGGCTACGTGTCGCCGCCGCGCGGCGACCAGTCGTGGCTCGGCCGCTCGGGGATCGCCTCGTCACCGCTGCGGCCGGCCGGCATCGCCCACATCGACGGCGTCCGCGTGGACGTCGTCTCCGACGGCGCCTTCATCGAAGCCGGCGCCGCCATCGACGTCATCCGCGTGGATGGCAACCGCATCGTCGTGCGCCGATCGCGCACGGAGGACTCTGACCATGACTGATCCTGCCGCCATCGGCGCACTCGGCCTGCTGCTGCCCGCCGTCGTCCTCCTGCTGGTCGTCCTGTACGTCGTGCCGCTGCCCCTGTGGATCGCGGCCTGGTCGTCGGGCGCCTACGTCGGCCTGATGACGCTCGTCGGCATGCGGCTGCGGCGGGTGCCGCCGGCGACGATCGTCACGGCGCGGATCAGCGCTGTGAAGGCCGGGCTCGAGATCTCGGTGGACGAGCTCGAAGCGCACTACCTCGCGGGAGGCAATGTCGTGCGGGTGGTCAACGCGCTCATCTCGGCCGACAAGGCCAACATCGACATGCCGTTCAAGCGCGCGGCGGCCATCGACCTGGCGGGCCGCGACGTGCTCGAAGCGGTGAAGATGTCGGTGATTCCCAAGGTGATCGAGACGGCCCGCATCGCCGCGGTCGCGAAGGACGGCATCCAGCTGATCGCGGTGTCCCGCGTGACCGTGCGGACCAACATCGACCGCCTCGTCGGCGGCGCCGGCGAGGAAACGGTCATCGCGCGCGTCGGCGAAGGCATGGTCAGCACCATCGGGTCGGCCGGCTCGCACAAGGACGTGCTCGAGAACCCGGACCACATCTCGAAGAACATCCTCAGCCGCGGGCTCGACTCCGGCACCGCGTACGAGATCCTGTCGATCGACATCGCGGACGTGGACGTCGGCGAGAACATCGGCGCGAAGCTGCAGATCGACCAGGCCAACGCCGACAAGCAGATTGCCCAGGCCAAGGCGGAGGAACGGCGCGCGATGGCCGTCGCACTCGAACAGGAGATGCGCGCGCGCGTCGTCGAGGCCGAGGCCGAGGTGCCGCGTGCGATGGCCGAGGCGTTCCGCCAGGGCAACCTCGGGATCATGGACTACTACCGCATGAAGAACATCGAGGCCGACTCGGCGATGCGCGAGTCGATCGCCGGCGACGACGACGAGCCCCAGGGCGGGCCTCCGCCCCGGCGCTAGGCAGGCGCGGTCGACATGTCGCTCGAGACCATCGTCCTCGTCGTGATCTTCACGCTGCTGCCGCTGCTCGAGCAGCTGCTGCGGCGCTGGCGGGAGACGCGTGCGAAGCAGCAGCGCACCCCGGCCCCGCAGCGCGGCGCGCCGCCCCCACAGCGGCCGATGCCGCGGCAGCCCGCGCCCGCGCCTCCGCCGCTGCCACGGACGTCGACTCCCGTGCCCCCGATCCCGCGGACACCGCCCGGTCACATGCCGCTGCCTGAGGTGCCCGCGGACTTCGACGAGGACGAGGATATCGAGGAACTGGTCGTCGTCAGGCCGCCGCCGGTGCGCCGTGTACCCGCGCCCGCCGTGCGTCGTCCACCAGCGCCCGTTGCACGGCAGACGCCGGCCCGCGGCCCGGGCGTGGCCGCCGCATCGGCCGCCGTCCGCCGGCGACGACCGTCGTGGCGGGAGGTCCTGCACTCGCGAGACGGCCTCGCGCGCGCCGTGGTGCTGATGACGGTGCTCGGGCCGCCGCGCGGGCTGCGCGCCTACGGCGGGCCCGACGCCAGCCGGTGACGTCTCAGATCTTCGGGAGCGTGACGCCGCGCTGCTTCAGGTACTTGCCCTGCTTGTCGGCGTACGACACCTCGCACGGCTCGTCGCCCTGGAAGAACAGCACCTGCGCGATGCCCTCGTTGGCGTAGATCTTCGCGGGCAGCGGCGTCGTGTTGCTGATCTCGAGCGTCACGTAGCCTTCCCACTCCGGCTCGAACGGCGTCACGTTGACGATGATGCCGCAGCGCGCGTAGGTGGACTTGCCGAGGCAGATGGTGAGGATGTCGCGGGGGATGCGGAAGTACTCGATGGTGCGCGCCAGCGCGAACGAGTTCGGCGGCACGATGCAGACGTCGGTCTTGATGTCGACGAACGACCGGGGGTCGAAGTCCTTCGGGTCGATGACGGTGTTGTTCACGTTGGTGAACACCTTGAACTCGTCGGCGACCCGGATGTCGTACCCGTACGACGACAGCCCGAACGAGACGACGCCTTCACGCACCTGGCGGTCCTCGAACGGCTCGATCATGCCGTGCTCGAGGGCCATGCGTCGGATCCACTTGTCGGCTTTGATGGACATGGGCGGTCTCGGAGCTCGCGGTCGGGCGTCCTCAGGTCGCGTGCGCGCGCCGCGTCAGCGGCGGAACAGCGCCAGGACCAGCGTCAGCAGGACGCTGAGCAGGATACACGTGACGATGGGAAAGTAGAAGGTTCCGCGTCCGCGCTGGACGACGATGTCGCCGGGCAGGCGGCCGAGCGGCAGGCCGAGCATCATCAGCCCGCCGACGGCGGCAATCGCCAGCCCGACGAAGAGGAGCGTACGGCCGGTCACCGTGCGAACCCCGCCGTGGTGCCGCCTACCGCAGTTCCAGTCCGCGGAAGAAGTACCCCAGCTCGAATGCGGCGGTCTCGGGCGCATCCGATCCGTGGGTGGCGTTGTTGTCGATCGAGGCGCCGAACTCCTTGCGCAGGGTCCCCTCCGCGGCGTCCGCGGGGTTGGTGGCGCCCATCAGCGTGCGCCACTTCGCGATGGCGTTGTCGGCCTCGAGGCACAGCAGCACGCACGGGCCCGACGACATGAAGTCGGTCAGCGCGCCGAAGAACGGCCTGGCCGCGTGCACGTGGTAGAAGCCCTCGGCCTCGGCCTTGGTGAGGTGCTGCAGGCGCATGGCGACGATCCGGAAGCCCTCCGACTCGATGCGGGCGAGTATCCGGCCGACGACGCCGGCCTTCACGGCGTCGGGTTTGATGATGGCGAACGTGCGTTCCATGGTCCTTACGTATGAGCGTCGAGTATCGCGTCGAACGCCGCTCGCGGAGGACGCGTCACCTCGAGCGGGAGGGTCGCGAGGGGCTCGTCGACCAGGTTCAACATCGTCAGGAAGTCCATGCCGTCGGGCTCGATGTAGATGATGCCCGTCGCGAACTCGCCGCGACGGTTCGCGTCGTGCAGCGTGCGGATGGCCTCGGTCCTGTTGGTGGGGTCGTACGACTCCTCGAGCTTGCGCAGCACCAGCGTCGAGCCGTCGTGCATCCGGACGGGCATCGAGGTGCCCGGCTCGTAGTCGACGCTGATGTCCTGGAAGAACGGCACGAAGCTGATCTCGTTCAGCGGATCGTCGTGCTCCTTCACGTACGCGTAGCTCTTGGTCGAGCCCTCGTGGTCGTTGAAGGTGACGCAGGGCGAGATGACGTCGATCATGCAGGTGCCGCGGTGGCTGATGGCGGCCTTCAGGATCGAGAGCAGCTGCTTCTTGTCGCCCGAGAACGACCGCGCCACGAACGTCGCGCCGAGCTCCACGGCCAGCGCGCACACGTCGATCGGCGGCAGGTCGTTGACGACGCCGTTCTTCAGCCGGCTGCCGACGTCGGCCGTCGGCGAGAACTGGCCTTTGGTCAGCCCGTAGCAGCCGTTGTCCTCGATGACGTAGATGAGCGGCAGGTTGCGCCGCATCAGGTGGACGAACTGCCCGATGCCGATCGCGCCCGTGTCGCCATCGCCGCTGACCCCGATGCCGAGCATGGTGCGGTTGGCCAGCAGCGCGCCCGTCGCGACCGACGGCATGCGGCCGTGCACGGAGTTGAAGCCGTGGGCGCTGCCCAGAAAGTACGCGGGGCTCTTGCTCGAGCAGCCGATGCCCGACAGCTTGAGGACGCGCGTCGGGTCGACGCCCATCTCGTAGAACGCGTCGATGATGCGCTCGCTGATGGCGTTGTGCCCGCAGCCGGCGCACAGCGTCGTCTTGCCGCCGCGGTAGGCGACAGGCTCGAGGCCGATGCGGTTGATCTTCTTCGGGGACGGAGCGGCAGGCGTGGCCATGGTCAGACAGGCTCCTCGGCACCGACGTTGACGTCTTCGGGGGCGGTCTCCGGCGGCAGCGCCGTGCGGGCCTCGAGCGCCACGATCTCGTCGGTGATCGAGCGGGCGTCGATGGGCAACCCGTTGTAATGGCGGACGCTGCGGAGCCGCGCGATGTGCGACGCGGGCAGCTCGTGGCGCAGCAGCAGCAGCATCTGGCCGTCCCGGTTCTGCTCCACGACGTACACGCGGTCGTGCGCGGCGATGAACTCGGCCACGGCCGGCGCGAACGGATAGGCGCGCAGCCGGAGGTACGACGTGGCCAGCCCCTGCTCGGCGGCCAGCTGATCGCGGCTCTCGAGCACGGCCCAGTGCGACGTGCCGTACGCGATGATGCCGACGCGCGCGCCCGGCACCGCGTCGACCTCCGGCACGGGCACGACGTCGCGCGCGGTCTCGAACTTCCGCGCGAGCCTGTCGACCGTGGCGGTGTAGTCTTCGGCGCGCTCGCTGTACTGGCCCTTGGCGTTGTGGCCCGAGCCGCGCACGAACGAGGCCGGCCCGAACTGCCCGGGCAGCGTGCGGAAGGCGATGCCGTCGCCGTCGACGTCCGTGTAGCGCCCCCACTCACCGAGCTCGGCGAGCTTCTCCGGCGTCAGCACCTTGCCTCTGTCGATGGGCGCCTCGGGGTACGTAAACCGCTCAGCCATCCACGTGTTCATGCCGAGATCGAGATCGCTCAGCACGAACACCGGCGTCTGGAAGCGCTCGGCGAGATCGAAGGCGGCCATCGCCATCGTGTAGCACTCGTCCACCGACGCCGGCAGCAGCACGAGGTGCTTCGTGTCGCCATGCGAGAGCGTGGCGGCCGTGAGGACGTCGCCCTGCGCCGTGCGCGTCGGCAGGCCCGTCGAGGGGCCGACGCGCTGGATGTCGAAAATCACGGCCGGCAACTCGGCGTAGTACGCGAGCCCGGTGAACTCCGACATCAGGGAGATGCCGGGGCCGGAGGTGGACGTCATCGCGCGGGCGCCCGCCCACGACGCGCCGATCACCATGCCGAGCGCGGCAATCTCGTCCTCCGCCTGGACGACGGCGAAGGTGGCCTTGCCCGTCTCCGGCTCCATGCGGTATCGCTTCAGGTAGTCGATGAGCGTCTCGCACAGCGACGACGACGGCGTGATCGGATACCACGAGACGACGGTCACGCCCGCCATCAGGCAGCCGAGCGCCGCGGCCTCGTTGCCCTCGATGAGCAGCAGGTCGCGCGTCTCGTCCATGCGCCGGATCGCAAACGGCACCGGGCGGCTCGCGAAGTGCTCGGCGGCGTAGGCCGCGCCGGCGTCGAGCGCCGCCTTGTTCAGTTCGATGGCCCGCGCCTTGTTCTTCAACTGCCGCGCGAGCGCCTTCTCCATCTCGCCGAGGTCGATCCCGAGCAGCGTCGACAGGACGCCGTCGTAGATCATGTTCTTGACCAGGCGGCGCAGGCGCGCGTCGGGGCAGGTCTCGGCCACGATGCGGTCGAACGGCACCGGATAGAACTGCAGGTCGTCGCGCAGCTCGTTCAGCCGGAGCGGCTCGTCGTACACCACCACCCGGCCCGGCTCGAGCGCCATCACGTCGTCGCGCGCCGTCTCGGCGTTCATCGCGACGAGCAGGTCGATTTCCTTCTTGCGGGCGATGTAGCCGCGATGGTTCGCGCGGATCGTGTACCAGGTGGGCAAACCCGCGATGTTCGACGGGAACAGGTTCTTGCCGGAGACCGGAACGCCCATCTGGAAGATCGATCGCAGCAGCACGAGGTTGGCCGTCTGGCTCCCGGAGCCGTTGACGGTGGCGACCTGAATGCTGAAATCGTTGACGAGCGTTGAGGACGACTGGGCTGCTGGCCCCGCCAGCAGGTCGGATGACGCCATGCAGTTCTCTGCCTTGTGACCGAATCGGGCAGCAGGCGCTGCCCTCTCCATTCAGGCGAGTATATCAGGTAGAGGCGGCGGGGGCGGTGTGGGGGACGGGTCGGAGACCCGTCCCTACCGAGGACGAGGACGGCTCGGGGAGCCGTCCCTACCTAGAGGCGGCTCTGGACGGCCTGGCCGATGTCGGCCGGGCTCTTCACCACCGTGACGCCGGCCTCCGACAGCGCGGTCATCTTCTCGGCGGCCGTCCCGGTGCCGCCGGAGATGATCGCGCCGGCGTGGCCCATGCGGCGTCCGGGCGGCGCGGTCTGCCCCGCGATGAAACCGACCACCGGCTTCCTGAAGTTCGCCTTGATCCAGGCGGCGGCCTCCTGCTCCGCCGACCCGCCGATCTCGCCGATCATCACCACCGCCTCGGTCTGATCGTCGTCGGCGAAGAGGCCCAGCGCGTCGATGAAGCTCGTGCCGATCAGCGGGTCGCCGCCGATGCCGATGCACGTCGTCTGCCCGTAACCGAGCGCGGTGAGCTGGTGAATCGCCTCGTAGGTGAGCGTGCCGCTCTTCGAGACGATGCCCACGCGGCCTTCCTTGCAGATGTGGCCCGGGATGATGCCCGCCTTCGCCTGGCCGGCCGTGATGATCCCCGGGCAGTTCGGCCCGATGAGCCGCGACGGCTTGCCCTTCATGAAGGCGAGCGCCTTCATGGCGTCGAGCACCGGGATGCCCTCGGTGATGCAGACGATGAGCGGCAGGCCGGCGTCGGTGGCCTCCATGATCGCGTCGGCCGCAAACGGCGGCGGCACGAAGATCACCGAGGCGTTGGCGCCGGTCTTCTCGACGGCCTCGGCCACGGTGTTGAAGACCGGGAAACCCTCGTGCGTCGTGCCGCCCTTGCCGGGGGTCACGCCGCCGACGACGTTGGTGCCGTACGCGGCCGCCTGCTTGGCGTGGAAGGTGCCCTCGCGGCCGGTGAGGCCCTGCACGAGGAGTCGGGTGGACTTGTCGATGAGTACAGCCATGGCAGTGCGCGCGCCCTCAGTTGCTGGCCAGGGCGACCACCTGCGCGGCGCCCTCGCCCATGGTGTCGGCCGTCGTGAAGTTCAGCCCGCTCTCGCGCAGCATGGCCTTGCCCTGCTCCACGTTGGTGCCCTCCATCCGGATCACGATGGGCACCGGCACGCCGAGCTCCTTCACCGCCGCGATCACGCCCTCGGCGAGGATGTCGCAGCGCAGGATGCCGCCGAAGATGTTGATGAAGACCGCCTTCACGTTCGTGTCCGACATGAGGATCTTGAAGGCGTTGCGGATCTGCTCGGCGTTGGCGCCGCCGCCGACGTCGAGGAAGTTGGCCGGCTCGCCGCCCGCCAGCTTGATGATGTCCATCGTCGCCATCGCGAGACCGGCGCCGTTGACCATGCAGCCGATGGTGCCGTCGAGACGGATGTAGTTGAGCGAGTACTTGCTCGCCTCGATCTCGAGCGGGTCTTCCTCGGCCAGGTCGCGCAGGTCGCGGAAGTCCTGGTGGCGGAACAGCGCGTTGTCGTCGAAGGTCACCTTCGCGTCGAGGGCCACCACGTTGCCCTCGCCCGTGACGATGAGCGGGTTGATCTCGACGAGCGAGGCGTCGGTGGCGATGAAGGCCTCGTAGATGGCGAGCATCACCTTGACGGCCTTGTTGACGTGCTCGGGAGCGAGGCCGATGCCGAACGCGAGCTGGCGCGCCTGGAAGGGCGCCAGGCCGACCGCGGGGTTGATGTAGACCTTCTTGATCTTGTCGGGGCTGTGGGCGGCGACCTCCTCGATGTCCATGCCGCCTTCGCTGCTGGCCATGAGCACGGGGCACCCGGCCGCACGGTCGACGAGCAGCCCGAGGTACAGCTCCTTGACGATGTTGGCGCCCTCTTCGATGAGCACGCGCTCGACGACGCGGCCCTCGGGGCCGGTCTGGTGCGTGACCAGCGTCATGCCGAGGATCTGCCTTGCCGTCTGCTCGGCCGCGTCGGCGTCCTTGACGACCTTGACACCGCCGCCCTTGCCGCGGCCGCCAGCGTGAATCTGGGCCTTGACGACGACGACGCCGCCGCCGAGCCGCCGGGCGATGGCGCCGGCCTCGTCGGCCGAGAACGCCACCTCGCCGCGTGGCACCGGCACCCCGTGCCGGGCCAGGATGGCCTTCGCTTGATATTCGTGAATCTTCACCGGGTTGACCCTGGAGTAATGGACGAGACGCCGGCGCGCCCACGGCCGCGAATCGGCCGCCGCGCTCGGCGCGTCCCTATCATTGACGCGCGTCGGCGATCGGTCAAGCCGTCCTTTCGCATCCGCGGCGTTGCCGGCTGCGGCTGAGGCACGGTAGAATTTGCCGGGGCCACACAAGGCCCCCGGAGACATCGCGAGACGACTGCGATATCGGTCCGGCCCAGGTACACGTCATCCGACAGTCTTCCTCGTCCAGGCACTGCCGGCCGTTCGCCGCAGGCTTCCCCCGACCGGGAACGTCACCCCTGCCGGCGCGTCGACGTGCGGGTCAGCGGAGCAAGAAATGTCCAAGCGTCCGTCCTTCTTCTCGACCACGGTAGGCTCGAAGGTCCTCATCGGTCTCACGGGACTGCTGCTGTTCGGGTTCCTCATCACGCACCTGGCGGGCAACCTGACGATGTTGAGCGGCGGGAGCGCGTTCAACGACTACACCTACAAGCTGGAGAGCACCAAGCCGCTGCTCTACGTGGCCGAAGCCGGCCTGCTGCTGCTGTTCCTCCTGCACGTGTACAAGACGGTCACCGGCTACGTGCGCAACAGCGCCGCCCGCCCGTCTCGGTACGCCACCAAGCGGTGGGCCGGGCACACGAGCCGCAAGGGCGTGTCCTCGTCCACGATGATCGTGTCGGGCATCCTGCTCTTCCTGTTCGTCGTCATCCACCTGCGCACGTTCAAGTTCGGTCCGCACTACGTCGAGGCCGCGACGGGACACCGCGACCTCTTCCGGGTCGTGGTGGACGCGTACCAGAACCCGTGGGTCGTCGGGTTCTACCTGCTGTCGATGCTGGTCGTGGGCCTGCACCTGAACCACGGCATCTCGAGCGCGTCGCAGTCGCTCGGCCTGGCGAACCGTCGATCGGGCCCGGCCATCGTCAAGGCCGGCCGCGTGCTCGCCCTGCTGATCGCGGGCGGCTTCGCCGTCCTGCCGATCTACATCTACTTCGCGTACTAGGGAGCGCACGTCCATGCATCTCGACAGCAAGATTCCGGGCGGGCCCATCGAGTCGAAGTGGGAGCGCCACAAGTTCGACGCCCGGCTCGTCAACCCCGCCAACCGACGGAAGCTGACGGTCATCTGCATCGGCACGGGGCTCGCCGGGGCGTCCGCCTCGGCGTCGCTCGGAGAACTCGGCTACAACGTCCTGACGTTCTGCATCCACGACAGCCCGCGGCGCGCGCACAGCATCGCGGCGCAGGGCGGCATCAACGCCGCGAAGAACTACAGGAACGACGGCGACAGCGTCTACCGGCTGTTCTACGACACCGTGAAGGGCGGAGACTATCGGGCGCGCGAGGCGAACGTCCACCGCCTGGCCGAGGTCAGCGTCGACATCATCGACCACTGCGTGGCCCAGGGCGTGCCCTTCGCGCGCGAGTACGGCGGCCTGCTCGACAACAGGTCGTTCGGCGGCGCGCAGGTGTCGCGCACCTTCTACGCCCGCGGCCAGACGGGCCAGCAGCTGCTCGTCGGCGCGTATCAGTCGATGATGCGCCAGGTCGCCGCCGGCACCGTGAAGCTGTTTGCCCAGCGCGAGATGCTCGACGTGGTCGTCGTGGACGGGCGCGCGCGCGGCGTCATCGTGCGCAACCTGGTGACCGGCGCGCTCGAGCGCTACGCCGGCGACGCCGTCCTGCTGTGCACCGGCGGCTACGGCACGGCCTACTACCTGTCGACCAACGCGGTGAACAGCAACGTCACGGCCGCGTGGCGGGCGCACAAGCGCGGCGCGCTGTTTGCCAACCCGTGCTTCACGCAGATCCACCCGACCTGCATTCCCGTGTCGGGCGACCACCAGAGCAAGCTCACGCTGATGAGCGAGAGCCTGCGCAACGACGGGCGCGTGTGGGTGCCGAAGGACCCCAACGACAGGCGGCCGCCGCAGGAGATCCCTGAAGCCGACCGCGACTACTACCTCGAGCGCCGTTATCCGAGCTTCGGCAACCTCGTGCCGCGCGACGTGGCCTCGCGCGCGGCAAAGGCCGTATGTGACGAGGGCCGCGGCGTGGGCGAGAGCGGCCTGTCGGTGTACCTCGACTTCGCCGACGCCATCAACCGCCTCGGACGGGACGTCATCCGGCAACGGTACGGCAACCTGTTCGACATGTACCAGAAGATCACCGACGAGAACCCCTACGAGGTGCCGATGCGGATCTACCCCGCCGTGCACTACACGATGGGCGGCCTGTGGGTGGACTACAACCTCATGAGCACGATCCCGGGGCTGCACGTGCTCGGCGAGGCCAACTTCTCGGATCACGGGGCCAACAGGCTCGGCGCCAGCGCGCTGATGCAGGGCCTGGCCGACGGCTACTTCGTCATCCCGTACACGCTCGGCAACTACCTGGCGGGCAACACGCTCGGCACGGTGTCGACCGAGCATCAGGCCTTCGGCGAGGCCGAACACGCGGTGCAGGACCGCATCACGCGCATGCTGTCGGTGAAGGGCTCGAAGACGCCGCGCGAGCTGCACCGGCAGCTCGGCCGGCTGCTCTGGGACCAGGTGGGCATGGCCCGGACGGCCGAAAGCCTGCAGACGGCGCTGTCCGAGATTCCGAAGCTGCGCGAGGAGTTCTGGCAGAACGTGTCAGTACCCGGCGAGCCGAACAACATGAACAAGAACCTCGAGTACGCCGGCCGCGTCGCCGACTATCTCGAATTCGCCGAGCTGCTGGCGCTCGACGCGCTCGAGCGCAACGAGTCGTGCGGCGGCCACTTCCGCGAGGAGTACCAGACGCCCGACGGCGAGGCACAGCGCGACGACGAGCACTTCTCGCACGTCGCCGCCTGGGAGTTCACGGGCGTGGGCTCGCGGCCGGTACGCCACGTCGAGCCGCTGACCTTCGAGTACGTCAAGCCCACGCAACGGAGCTACAAGTAAGGTAGGGACGGCTCCCCGAGCCGTCCAACGGTAGGGACGGCTCTCCGAGCCGTCCGTCAGGAGGGCGGCCCCGAGCCGTCCGCGATGACGAAACGACGACCATGCCACTGACACTGAACCTGAAGATCTGGCGCCAGGCGGGCCCCGACGCACCCGGACGTCTCGTCGACTACAAGGTGAACGACATCTCGCCGGACATGTCGTTTCTCGAGATGCTCGACGTCGTCAACGAGCAGCTGATCGCGCGCGGCGAGGAGCCGATCGCGTTCGACTCGGACTGCCGCGAGGGCATCTGCGGGACGTGCGGCGTCATGGTCGACGGCGTGGCGCACGGCCCCGACCCCGGCACGACGGTGTGCCAGCTGCACATGCGCCGCTTCAAGGACGGCGAGACCATCACCATCGAGCCGTGGCGCGCGCGGGCCTTCCCGGTGATCAAGGACCTCGTCGTCGATCGCACGGCCTTCGACCGCATCGTGCAGGCGGGCGGCTACGTGTCGGTGAACGTCGGCGCGGCGCCCGACGCCAATGCCATCCCGGTGCCCAAGCCCGTCGCCGATGCGTCGTTCGACGCGGCGCAGTGCATCAGCTGCGGGGCCTGCGTGGCGGCCTGCAAGAACGCCTCGGCCGTGCTCTTCACCTCGGCGAAGCTCTCGCACCTCAACCTGCTTCCGCAGGGTCAGGCCGAGCGGGCGCGGCGGACGCGCGCCATGGTCGAACAGATGGACCTGGAAGGTTTCGGGGCGTGCTCGAACGAGGGCGAGTGCGAGGCGGTGTGCCCGAAGAGCATCAGCATCGAGAACATCGCCAAGATGAACCGCGATTACGTGAAGGCGGTGATTGGCGGGAGTTGATGGGAGGACGGCCCGGAGGGCCGTCCCTACCGATGAGGACGGCTCGGAGAGCCGTCCCTACCTTAGACGTTGATGACGGCCGTGAGCTCCTTCACGGCAGCCGCCGACTTGTCGAGCGCGGCCTTCTCCTCGGCCGTCAGCGTGATCTCCACGATCTGCTCCACGCCCGCGGCGCCGAGCTTGATCGGCACGCCCAGGAACTGCCCGTCGTACCCGTACTCCCCTTCGAGGTACACCGAGCACGGCAGGATCTTCTTCTTGTCCTTCAGGATGGCTTCGACCATCTCCGCGGTCGACTGCCCCGGCGCGTACCACGCGCTCGTCCCCACCAGCTTGGTGATCTCGGCGCCGCCGTTGGCGGTGCGCTCGCAGATGGCCGCGATGCGATCGGCCGGCAGCAGCTCGGTGATCGGGATCCCGGCGACCGTCGAGTAGCGCGGCAGCGGCACCATCGTGTCGCCGTGGCCGCCGAGCACGAAGGCGTGGACGTTCTCCACCGACACGCCGAGCTCCATCGCGATGAACGTGCGCATGCGGGCCGAGTCGAGCACGCCGGCCATGCCGATGACGCGCTCGCGCGGGAACCCGCTCAACTTGTAGACGGCCTGCGCCATCGCGTCGAGCGGGTTGGCCACCACCACGACGATGGCGTCGGGCGAGTACTTGACGACGTTCTCGGTCACCTGCTGCATGATCGAGTAGTTCACCTGCAGCAGGTCGTCGCGGCTCATGCCCGGCTTGCGCGGCACGCCCGACGTGATGACGACGATGTCGGAGCCCTCCGACAGCGCGTAGTCGGATCCGCCGACGAGACGCGTGTCGCTGCCCTCCACGGGGCAGGCCTGGTAGATGTCGAGCGCGATGCCGGCCGCCTTGGTCTCGGCGATGTCGACGATCACGACATCGGCGAGCTCGCGGTTGGCGATGGACCTGGCGACGGTGGCGCCGACGTTGCCCGCGCCTCCCACGACTGTGACTTTGCGATTCATGGTGTCAGTGCCTGATGCTTAATGCTTAATGCTTAATGCTTAATGCTTAATGCCTGATGCTTGATGGCTGACGAATGTGTCACATGTTCGCTATGACGGCGTCGGCAAATTCGGACGTCTTGAGCTCGGTGGCGCCGTCGATGAGGCGGGCGAGGTCGTAGGTGACGCGCTTGGCGGCGATGCTGTTCTCGATGCCCTTGACGATCAGGTCCGCGGCCTCGTGCCAGCCGAGGTACCGGAACATCATCTCGCCCGAGAGGATGACCGAGCCCGGGTTCACCTTGTCCTGATCGGCGTACTTCGGGGCTGTCCCGTGCGTCGCCTCGAAGACCGCGTGACCGGTGGCGTAGTTGATGTTGCCGCCCGGCGCGATGCCGATGCCGCCGACCTGCGCGGCGAGCGCGTCGGAGATGTAGTCGCCGTTCAGGTTCAGCGTCGCGATGACGTCGTACTCGCCAGGCCGCGTGAGGATCTGCTGCAGGAACGCGTCGGCGATCACGTCCTTCACGACGATGCCGTTCGGCAGCGTGCACCAGGGGCCGCCATCGAGCTCGGTGGCGCCGAACTCGCGTTTGGCCAGCTCGTAACCCCAGTCACGGAACGCGCCTTCCGTGAACTTCATGATGTTGCCCTTGTGCACCAGCGTGACGCTCTTGCGCTCGTTCGCGATGGCGTACTCGATGGCCGCGCGCACGAGACGCTCGGTGCCTTCGCGCGAGACGGGCTTGAGGCCGAGGCCGACGGTGTCGGGGAAGCGGATCTTCGCAAACGCCTTCGGGAAGGCCTGCTGCAGCAGCTGCTTCAGCTGATCGACTTCCGGCGTCCCCTCGCGGAACTCGATGCCGGCGTAGATGTCCTCGGTGTTCTCGCGGAAGATGACCATGTCCACGAGGTCGGGACGCTTCACCGGCGTCTCCATCCCGGCGAAGTAGCGCACCGGGCGCAGGCACACGTAGAGATCGAGCTCCTGCCGCAGCGCGACGTTGAGCGACCGGATGCCGCCGCCGACCGGCGTGGTCAGCGGTCCCTTGATGCCGACCAGGTAGTGGCGGAACGCCGTCAGCGTGTCTTCGGGCAGCCAGTTGTCGTAGGCCTTGAAGGCCTTCTCGCCGGCAAACACCTCGAACCACACCGGCTTGCGCGCGCCGCCGTACGCCTTCGCGACGGCAGCGTCGAACACCCGCACGCTGGCGCGCCAGATGTCACGCCCCGTGCCGTCGCCTTCGATGAACGGCAGGATGGGCTGATCGGGCACGACGAGGGCATCGCCCTGGCGCGTGATGGCGGCGCCCTCGGTGGGCGGGGTGAGGTGCGTGAATGGCGGCATGCGTGGTCCTTGCGCGATTAGGTCACTTCCCCACGGGTCGCGACACGTTATTCACAGAAGCTGTGGAAAACCCTGTTCAAAAAAGGGTATCCGTCTGGCGGAGATGCGCGCCGCAGCGGCATCTGATGCGCTTTGCACCACGTTGGTGCGTTGACGCGCCGATCTCCGCCGCGAGCGCCCGACATTATACTGTAGGGGCTCCATCCGACCTGCCTGCCGGCGGGTCGCACTTCCATGGCCATCCACGCCTCGAGGACCCACCCGTCATCATGAAGATTGTCGTTGCCGATGATTTGCCCGCTTCCGCCGTCGACCTGCTGCGCGCGGTGGACGGCTGGACTGTCGACGCCCGCGCCGGGCGTCCCCGCGCCGAGCTGCTCCGTGACGTCGCCGACGCCGACGCGCTGCTCGTCCGCAGCGCCACGAAGGTCGATCGTGAACTGCTCGAGGCCGCGCCGAGACTGCGCATCGTCGCGCGCGCCGGCACCGGGGTCGACAACGTCGACCTCGACGTCGCCAGCAGCCGCGGCGTGATGGTGACCAACGCGCCCGGCGCCAACAGCGTGAGCGTCGCCGAGCACGCTTTCGCGCTGCTGCTCGCGCTCGCCCGCCGCGTGCCCGCCGCCGACGCGGCGATGAAGCAGCAGCGGTGGGAGAAGAAGAAGCTCACCGGCGCCGAGATGCGCGACAAGACCCTCGGCGTGGTGGGGCTCGGCCGCATCGGCCAGGAAGTGGCCCACCGCGCGCGTGTCTTCGGCATGCGCATCATCGCCCACGACCCGTTCCTGCCGAAGCACGTCGCCGCCGACATGGGCATCGAGCTCGTGGACCTCGACACGCTGTGCCGGCGGGCGGACATGATCACGCTGCACCTGCCCGTGACGCCGCAGACGCGCGATCTCTTCAACGCGGACCGCCTCGCGCTCTGCCAGCCGCACTGCCTCATCGTCAACACGGCGCGCGGCGAGCTGATCGACGGCGACGCCTTGAAGGCCGCGCTCGACGCCGGCACGATCGGCGGCGCCGGCCTCGACGTCTTCATCGAGGAGCCGCCCACCGACTGGAGCCTCGCACAGCACCCGAAGGTGGTGGCCACGCCGCACATCGCGGGCTCGACGTCGGAAGCCCAGGAGCTCGTCGGCATCGACGTCGCCGTCGGCGTGCGCGAGTACCTGCTCCACGGCGTCGTCCGCAACGCGGTGAACTTCCCGTCGGTGCCGGCCGAGGAGTTCAGCCGCCTCCAGCCGTACATGGTGCTCGCCGAGCGCCTGGGCCAGCTGGCCGCGCAACTGGCCGACGGCGCCATCCACACCGTCGGCATCCGCTACTACGGCGGGCTGGCCAACGGGCCGTCGGAGCTCACGACCGGGTCGGTGCTCGTCGGGCTGTTCAAGCAGGTGCTCTCTTCCGGCGTGACGCTGATCAACGCGCGGGCGCTTGCCGGCGACCGCGGCGTGGAGGTCACCGAGACGCGCAGCTCGCGTCCGCGGACGTTCGCCAACCTGATCTCGGTGAAGGCGCACACCAGCACCGGCGAGTTCTGGGTCGAGGGCACGATCTTCGGCGCCGACAGCCCCCGGGTGGTGTCGGTGGACGGCGTGAGCGTCGAAGCCGCGCTCGAAGGCACGCTGCTCATCATCCGCAACGACGACCAGCCCGGCGTCATCGGCGAGGTGGGAACGCGGCTCGGCCGGCACGGCGTCAACATCGGAACGTTCGCGCTGGGCCGCTCCGCGACGGGCGCGGTCGGGGTCGTGAGCGTGGACGAGAACGGCGGCGCCGCGGTGTCGGATGCGGTGCTCGACGACATCCGCAGCGCGCCGCACGTCCGATCGGTGACGGTGGGGAGGATTCTCTAG
>JBIQIB010000053.1:0-11529 GCA_044508265.1 Acidobacteriota bacterium | reverse complement strand
GGTGAGCGGCCCGTTATCCGACAGGCGGACCAGGTCCACCTCGTCGTCGGTGATTCGCTCGACGCGGTAGACGCCGGCAACCACGTCGGCGACGCCCGCGTGCAGCACGTCGCGCTCGCCGGCAAAGACGGCGATGCGCTCGACACCCCCAGGTGTCGTACGCGAGCTGATGCCGATGAGCGACACCCGCGGCCAGTCGGACGCCGTTGCCGGCGTGACGACCTCCTCCGGCAGGACGGCCGCGCGCACGGCAACCGCCCGCGGCGCGTGCCGGCCGCTGAAGGGATTCCGCCGGACCACGCGCACCGGCACGGCGCGCACGTCGAGCTGTTCCCAATGCACACGCGGCGCATCGAGCCCCCCGCGCGCCGCAGGCGGCAACGCCGCCGGCCCTCCCGCCGACGGCCGGAACGCCGGTCCGGACAACACCCACCACCACGCACCCGCCATGCCCACGAGCAACACCGCGGCGATGGCGCTCCTGACGGTCACGGCGCGAATCGTAGCAAATCGGCGGGTCAGCGGGTCAGCAGGTCGGCTTGCCGGCTGGTCGGCTTGCCGGCGGGTCAGCAGGTCGGCAGGTCGGCAGGTCAGCTTGCCAGCGGGTCAGCTCGTCGGCAGGTCGGCAGGTCGGCAGGTCAGCACATCGGCAAGTCGGCTTGCCGGCTTGTTCGGTTGTCGAGTTGCCAACGGCGCGACAGCTGGTCGGCTCGTCCAGCGCTGACACTGCCGGATCGACGCTCGAGCCTGCTCGCTCGACCGTCAGCTCCGTCGATACTTCGAACCCTCCATGCCCTCCGCGCCCTCCGTGTCCCCGCGTGCCTCTCCTCCTCCGTTCCTTCGCTCCTCTTCCTCCGTTCCTTCGCTCCTCCCTTCCTCCGCTCCTCCTCCTCCCGTTCCTCCGCTCCTCTTCCTCCATTCCTTCGCTCCTCCTTTCCTCCGCTCCTCCTCCATTCCTTCGCTCCTCCTTTCCTCCGCTCCTCCTCCGTTCCTTCCCTCCTCCTTTCCTCCGCTCCTCATCGTCTCTTCACCCACCGTGCTATGATTTCGCGTGCCCCCTGCCGGATCCGACAGTCGGACTCCAGCGACGGCCGTCGCTGTCATCCCCGCGCGGTTCCAGTCGACCCGTCTCCCGGGCAAACCCCTCGTCGACATCAACGGTCGCCCGATGATCGAGCACGTCTACAGGCGTGCCCTCGAAGCCCGTTCCCTGTCGCGCGTGATCGTCGCCACCGATGACCTCCGGGTCTTCGAGACCGTCCGCGCGTTCGGCGGTGAGGCGGTGATGACCAGCGTGCACCACCGGACGGGCAGCGAACGGGTGGCCGAGGTCGCCGCCGGCCTCCGGGACGAGCTCGTCGTCAACGTCCAGGGCGACGAGCCGCTGCTCTCGCCCGTGATGATCGACCAGGCCGTGGCCGCCTGCGCCGCCGCCCCCGACGTCGTCCTCAGCACCGTCCGCAAGCGGATCACCGATCCCGAGGACCTCGACAACCCGGCCGTCGTGAAGGTCGTGACCGACCTTGCGGGCCGAGCGCTCTACTTCACGAGGGCCCGCGTGCCCTTCGTCCGCGATCCGGGCCGGCAGGCGGCCTGGTACAAGCACATCGGCCTGTACGTCTACCGGCGCGAGTTCCTGCTGCACGTGGCAGCGCTCCCGCCGACGCCGCTCGAACAGGCCGAGTCGCTCGAACAGCTCCGCGTCCTCGAGCACGGCCACGCCATCATCACGGTGGAGACGGCCGACGAGGCGCTGGGCGTCGACACGCCAGGTGACCTGGCACGAATCCGCCGCCTCGTCGCGGCCACTTCTGACGACTGATGCCCAACACGCCGTCCTCCCCGTCGCGCCCCGTCAAGTACATCTTCGTTACCGGGGGCGTCGTCTCGTCGCTCGGCAAGGGCCTGGCCGCCGCGTCCATCGGGGCGCTGCTCGAGGGCCACGGCTTCCGCGTGACGCTCCAGAAGTTCGACCCTTACATCAACGTCGACCCGGGCACGATGAGCCCCTACCAGCACGGCGAGGTGTACGTCACCGACGACGGCGCGGAGACCGACCTCGATCTGGGCCACTACGAGCGGTTCACCAACACGGTCACGTCGAAGAACTCCAACTGGACGACGGGCAAGATCTACCTCTCGGTGATTCAGCGCGAGCGCCGCGGCGACTATCTCGGCGCCACCGTGCAGGTGATTCCCCACATCACCAACGCGATCAAGGAGAGCATCCTCGCGGTGTCGGAAGGCGTGGACGTGGTGCTGGTCGAGATCGGCGGCACCGTCGGCGACATCGAGGGCCTGCCCTTCCTCGAGGCCATCCGTCAGTTCCGCCAGGACGTGGGCCGCGAGAACACGCTCTACATCCACCTGACGCTCGTGCCGCACGTCAGCACGGCCGGCGAGCTCAAGACCAAGCCCACACAGCACAGCGTGCGCGACCTGCGGTCGATCGGCATCCAGCCCGACATCCTGCTGTGCCGCACCGACAGGCAGCTGCCGCGCGACATCAAGCGGAAGATCGCGCTCTTCTGCGACGTCCGCGAAGAGGCGGTGATCACCGCGCGCGACGTGCAGAGCGTCTACGAGGTGCCGCTCGCCTTCTCGGAGGAAGGCCTCGATCACATCGTCCTCGACCAGCTGCGCCTGCCCGACACCAACCGCGACCTGTCGCACTGGGAGGACCTCGTCGGCCGCATTCGTGAGCCTCGCGACCGCGTGAAGATCCACGTGGTCGGCAAGTACGTCGGGCTCGAAGACTCGTACAAGAGCCTGACCGAGGCGCTCTTCCACGGCGGCATCGCGCATGGCCTGAAGGTGGACATCGAGTGGGTGGAAGCCGAGGCGCTCGAGGAAGACGAGGGCGCCCGGGCGCTCGACGGCTCCGTGGGCATCCTGGTGCCTGGCGGCTTCGGCGATCGCGGCACGCGCGGCATGATGAAGGCGGCCGAAGTGGCGCGCACGCGCGGCATCCCGTTCTTCGGCATCTGCTACGGCTTCCAGTGGGCGACCGTGGAGTTTGCCAGGAACGTCTGCCACCTGGCCGATGCCGACAGCACCGAGGTGTCGCCCGAGACGGGCAACAAGGTCATCTTCAAGCTGCGCGACCTGCTCGGCGTGGACGACTTCGGCGGCACCATGCGCCTCGGGTCGTACGCCTGCCAGCTGAAGCCGGGCTCACGCGTGCACCAGCTCTATGGCGCCGACGTCATCCACGAGCGCCATCGGCATCGCTACGAGTTCAACTCGCTCTACGAGCCGCTGCTCGCCGAGCACGGCATGCGCGTCGTCGGACGCTCGCTCGACGGCAAGTTCGTCGAGATCGTGGAGGTGCCCGAGCACCCGTGGTTCATCGCCGTGCAGTTCCACCCCGAGTTCAAGTCGAAGCCGCTGCACCCGCACCCGCTGTTCAAGGGCTTCGTCGAGGCCGCGTACGCGCGGCAGCAGGCCACGGCGCCCGCGCCGGCCGCCGAAACCGCCGACTCGCTCGCCTGACACCGGCGCGGCGGCTCCGGCCGTGCGGCATAATGGGCCGATGGCCGTCGTCCGGGTGGGACCGGTCGCGCTCGGGGCCGCGCCGCTCGCCCTGATCGCGGGTCCCTGCGTCATCGAGAGCGAAGCACACACGCTGCAGCTGGCACGCGCGATTGCCGACGTGGCACGCCGGGTCGGCGTGCCGCTGATCTTCAAGGCGTCGTTCGACAAGGCGAACCGCACGTCCATCGACAGCTTCCGCGGCCCGGGCCTCGACGCTGGCCTGGCCGTGCTGGCCGCGGTCAGGGCGGAAATCGGCGTCCCGGTGCTGACCGACATCCACGAGCCGTCGCAGGCCGCGCCTGTGGCCGCCGTGGCCGACGTCCTCCAGATCCCGGCATTCCTCTGCCGCCAGACGGACCTGCTCGTCGCCGCCGCCCGGACGGGCGCCGCCGTCAACGTCAAGAAGGGCCAGTTCCTCGCGCCGGGCGACATGCGACACGTCGCCGCCAAGCTGACGGCCGCGGGCGCCGAGCGCGTGATCCTCACCGAGCGCGGCACCTCGTTCGGCTACCACAACCTGGTCGTGGACATGCGCAGCTTCCCGCAGCTGCGAGAGCTCGGGTGGCCGGTGATCTACGACGTCACCCACAGCCTGCAGCTGCCGGGCGCCGGCGACGGACGCACCTCCGGGCAGGCCGAGTTCATCGAGCCGCTGGCGTCGGCAGGCGTCGCCGCCGGCGTGGACGGCGTGTTCCTCGAGGTGCACGACGACCCGCCGCGGGCGCCGAGCGACGGCGACAACGCGCTGGCGCTCGACCGGCTCGAGCCGCTCCTGCGCCGCCTCGTAGCGATCAGGAACGCCGTCGGGCCGGCCGCCGCCACCCCGGTGACCGCCTCGTCATGAGTGGCATGCCCCCGCACACGAAACCCGACCTGCTGGCCACCGCCGCCAGGGTGCTCCGCGTCGAGGCGTCGGCGCTCGAGGCGATGGCCGCGCGGCTCGACAATCGCTTCGTCGAGGCCGTCGACCTGGTGACCGCGTGCCGCGGCCGGGTAGTCGCGACAGGACTCGGCAAGTCGGGACATGTCGCCCGCAAGATCGCGGCGACGCTGGCCAGCACCGGGACGCCGGCCTTCTTCCTGCATCCCGCCGAGGCAGTCCACGGTGACGTCGGCGCGATGACCACCGATGATGTGCTGCTGGCCGTGTCGTACGGCGGCGAGACGCGCGAGCTGCTGGAACTGCTCGAGGTACGGCGCCGCCTGGACGTGCCGCTGGTCGCGCTCACCGGCCAGCCTTCGTCCACGCTCGGCCGCGACGCCACCGTCGTGCTCGACTGCAGCGTCGACGCCGAGGCGTGCCCGATGAACCTGGCGCCGACCGCCAGCACGACAGCGGCGCTCGCGCTCGGCGACGCGCTGGCGATGGGCGTGCTCGAGCGGCGCGGCTTCGGCGAGGACGACTTCGCGGCCCGCCATCCCGGGGGCACGCTCGGGCGGCTCCTGATGCGGGCCGGCCAGGCCATGCACGCCGGCGACGCCTGCCCTGCCGTCACCGAGGACCTCCCGCTGCCCGACGTCATCTACGAGATGTCGCGCAAGGGCCTCGGCATGACCTGTGTCGTCGCGGTGGACGGCACCCTGGCGGGCATCATCACGGACGGCGATCTCAGGCGCGCCATGATGCGCGACGCCACGGTGGCGGGCCGGTCCGCGCGCGACGTGATGACCCGCACGCCCGTGACCATCGCCGCGGACGTGCGGCTCGCCGATGCACGCCGCCTCATGGAGGCACACCGCATCACGTCCGTTCCTGTCGTCGACGACGGCCGGCGCGTGGCGGGCGTGCTGCACATCCACGACCTCTGGCCGGTGGATCGATCGTGACGCGCCGTCTTCAGGGCCAGGCACTCGCCGAGCGCGCCGCGCGCGTCCGCGTGCTGCTGCTGGACGTGGACGGCGTCCTCACCGACGGCGGCCTCTACATCGGGCCGGACGGCGCCGAATGGAAGCGCTTCGACATCAAGGACGGGGCGGGCCTCGTCCAGGCCCGCGCACGCGGCCTGGTCACGGCGGTCCTCTCCTCCCGCCACTCGCCAGCGACGAGCATCCGCGCGGCGCAACTCGGGATGCATCCCGTGGTGCTCGGCGTCGCCGACAAGGGCGCCGCGTTCAGGACGCTCGTCGCGGAGCAGGGCTGGGCGCTCGAATCCATCGCCTACATGGGCGATGATGTGCTCGACCTGCCGGTGCTGGCGCAGGTCGGCCTGGCCTGTTGTCCGGCCGATGCCGTCGCCGCGGTCCAGGCCGAGGTGCACTGGGTCAGCCCCTGCGCCGGAGGCCGGGGCGCCGTGCGATCGCTCGTCGACCTCGTGCTCGCCGCCCGGCATCCGGCCGCGGCATCGCCTACTTCCACCACTTCCGCATCGTGATCGCCGACTACCTGCCGCTGCTCGCTGCGCTCGTCGCCCTGCTCGTCGGTCTGGCGGCGGGCAAGGCCTGGGAACGCTACAAGCTGCACGAAGGGCGCTGGATCGACCGCCGCAAGGCGCGCCAGTCGCCCCATTACATCCAGGGCCTCAACTTCCTCGTGGCCAACCAGCTGGATCACGCCATCGAGGAGCTGAGTCAGGCCGCACGCGTGGACGAGGACGCCGTCGAGATCCACATGATCCTCGGCAACCTCTATCGCGAGAAGGGCCAGGTCGGACGCGCGATCCAGATCCACCAGCAGATCCTGCAGCGTCCGCGGCTCAGCCGCCTCGAGCACACCTACGCGCTGCTCTGCCTCGGGCTCGACTTCAAGCGGGGCGGATTCGTGGACCGCTCGCACGAGGCGTTCGGCGAGGTCCTGCGGCTCGATCCGAGCAACGAGCACGCGCTGCTGCAGCTGCAGAAGCTCTACGAGGACCAGCATCAATGGGCGGACGCGTACCGCGTGCGGCAGGAGCTCGTCCGCGACACCGACGCCGACAGCGCGCGCGACCGGCACGATCTCATCCAGGCCTTTCTCGAGAACGAGCTCGGCATGGAGGCCCAGGGGCGCGGCGACCTCGACGACGCGGCGCGCCGGTTCGAGGCGTCGCTCGACCTGAGCGAGTACTGCGTGCCCGCGTTCGTGAACCTCGGCGACGTCCTCCAGGCGAAGGGCGACCTGCCGGCGGCCGTGCTGATCTGGGAGCGCCTCGTGGCGACGCACCCGCTCCGGGCGCACCTCGTCGCCGATCGCCTGAGCGACGCCTACATCGACGGCGGACGCCCTGACGCGTTCGAGCACCTCTTCCGCCGCCTGACGATCGACCACCCGCAGGACTGGCGCGCGCGCATCGCCCTGGCGCGCCACCTGCACAAGGCACGGCGGCACCAGGAAGGCCTGCAGCTGATTCTCGGCGCGCTGGCGATCAACCCGCATGCACTGCTCGTGCACCAGCTCGCCTGGGACACGCTGCTGGCGCTCGACCTCGAGCGCGACGCCGTGCAGCGCTACGTGGACCAGAGCCGCGACGCCGTCTTCTACCGCGACCCGCACGTCTGCCTGCGGTGCCGCTACAGGAGCAAGGAACTGCTCTGGCGCTGCCCGCAGTGCCACGAGTGGGACTCGTTCGTCGAGGAGCGGCTGGCGCCCGCTCGCGCGAGCGTGGACGACAACGATGGCTGACGCCGAGCCGTCTGGCGCCGACGTGCTGCGCGTCGCCCTCACCGGCGGCATCGCCACCGGCAAGAGCTACGTGCGCCAGCGCCTCCAGGAGGCGGACATCCCCACCATCGACGCCGACGTGCTGGCGCGCGAGGCGCTCGCGCCGGGCGGGCCCGGGCATCAGGCGGTGGTCGAACGATTCGGCGCAGCAGTGCTCACCGACGCCGGAGCCGTGGATCGCGCGCGCCTGGGCGCGACGGTGTTTGCCGACCCGCAGGCGCGGGCCGACCTCGAGGCGATCGTCCACCCGATCGTCTACGAGCGCATCGAGGCGTGGTACACGCAACTCGCGCGCAACGGCTACAAGGGACCGGCCGTCGCCGACATCCCGCTCCTGTTCGAGACCGGCCGGCACGAGGACTTCGACGTCGTCGTCGTGGCCACCTGCGCGCCCGACGTGCAGCTGGCGCGCGTGCAGGCCCGCGACGGGCTCGACGCCGACGCGGCCGCACAGCGAATCGCCGCGCAGTGGCCGACCGAGGCCAAGGCCCTGCACGCCGACATCGTCATCCACACCGACCGCAGCTTCGACGACACCGACGCGCAGGTGCGCGAGCTGGCGGTGCAGCTGCGGCGTCAGGCCGGCTGACGCGCCTCGGCCGCGCGCAGCGTATTGCGCATCAGCATCGCGATGGTCAGCGGGCCCACGCCTCCGGGCACCGGCGTCAGCGCGCCCGCGACGTCGGCGACAGCGGGGTGCACGTCGCCGATGAGCGTCGAGCCTCGCGTCCGGAACGTCGTGACACGCGGCGAATCCTTCCCGAAGTAGCGCACGACATCGGCTTCGTCCACGAGCCTGTTGATGCCGACGTCGATCACGCAGGCGCCCGGCTTCACGAAGTCGGGCGTGACGAACCCCGGCCTGCCGATGGCCGCCACCAGGATGTCGGCCGTACGCGCCACCTCGGGAAGGTCGCGCGTGCGCGAGTGCGCGATGGTCACCGTCGCGTGCCGGTGCAGCAGCAGCAGGGCCATCGGCTTGCCGACGATGTCGCTGCGGCCGATGACGACGGCGTGCTGGCCGGCGAGGGGAATCTCGTGGCGTTCGAGCAGCTCGATGATGCCCGCCGGCGTGCAGGCGACGAGCGTGGGGCGGTTCTGCACCAGCCGGCCCACGTTGGCTGCGGTGAAGCCGTCGACGTCCTTGGCCGGGTCGATGGCGTCGAACACGCGGCGCGTCGCGTCCTCACCGAGGGAGGCCGGCAGCGGCGCCTGCACCAGGATGCCGTCTATCGCGGGGTCGGCGTTGAGACCGTGGACGATCGACAGCACCTCGTCGAGTGTCGCCGTGGCCGGACGCTGGTGCAGGTCCACGCGGAAGCCCATGTCGGCCCCCTGCCGGTGCTTGCTCCCGACGTAGACGTGCGAAGCGGGGTCGTCGCCGATCAGCACCAGCGCGAGGCCGGGCGGCCGCCCCAGGCGGGTCGTGGCGGTCGCGACCTGCGGCCGGAGCTCGTCGCGCAGGGTCTGTGACAGGCGGGTTCCATCGAGCAGGCGGGCTGACACGGCCATCAGGCTATCGCGAGGGCGGCCTCGTCATCCAGTGGTCCCGTGCGCGGGGCGGCAGGTGGGACGGAATCGGATAGAATCGGCGGCTTGTGACCCGCATGACCTCTCCGTCCATCGGCGTGATCAGCGGCCATCTCCGGCCGGCCCCGCCTCGAAGCGAGTTCCATGGCACCCACGACTGAACGCGGCCACTGGGGATCGCGGCTCGGGTTCATCCTGGCGGCGGCGGGATCGGCAGTGGGCCTCGGCAACATCTGGGGCTTCCCGACGCAGGTGGGCCGCGGTGGCGGGGCGATCTTCGTCCTGCTGTACCTGGCGTGCATCCTCCTGATCTGCTTCCCGATCGTGATCGCCGAGATCGCGCTCGGGCGCCGCGCACAGAAGGACCCCGTCAGCGCGTACGAGGTGATCCGTCCGGGCAGCGCCTGGTACCTGGTGGGGGCGCTGGGCGTGCTCACCGGCGTCGGCATCCTGTCGTTCTACTCGGTGATCGCAGGCTGGACGCTTGCGTACATCTGGTTCACGGGCACCGGGGCGGTCAGTGGAAGTCCGCAGGCGATCGGCGAGTTCTTCGGCCGCTTCGTCAGCAACGCGCCGGCCAACCTGGCGCTCACGTTCTGCGTCCTGGTGGCGACCGCTGTCGTCATCCTCGGCGGGGTGCGAGGCGGTATCGAGCGCACCACGAAGGTGATGATGCCGGCGCTGCTGCTGCTGCTCACGGCGCTCGCCGTCCGCGGGCTGTTCCTGCCGGGCGCGGCTGACGGGCTCGCCTACTACCTGCAGCCCGACATCAGCCGGCTCTTCGACGTGCGCGTCGTCAACGCGGCCCTGGGGCAGGCGTTCTTCTCGCTCTCGCTCGGCATGGGCGCGATGATCACCTACGGCAGCTACCTGCCGCGTACCGAGGGCATCCCCCAGTCGGCGCTGTGGGTGGCGCTGCTCGACACGAGCGTCGCGCTGCTTGCCGGGTTCGTCATCTTCCCGGCCGGATTCTCCATCGCGGGCTTCGACCCCAGCACGAGTGGGCCCGGCCTCATCTTCCAGGTGCTGCCACGGCTGTTCGACTCGATGCCGGGTGGGCACCTCTTCGGCGCGCTGTTCTTCCTCCTGCTGGCCCTTGCGGCCCTGACGTCGACGATCTCGCTGCTCGAAGTGCCGGTGGCGCACCTCATCGACGCGCGCGGGTGGAAGCGTCCGCCGGCCGTGGCCGTCGTGACGTGCGTCACCTTCGTGCTGGCAATCCCGAGCGTCCTGGCCAATGGCGCCGTGCCCGTCCTGTCGGCGCTGCCGGGCCTCCACACCGACTTCCTGTCGCTCATGGCGACGATCTGGAACAACTACTCGCTGCCGATCGGCGGGCTGCTCACGTCGATCTTCGTGGGGCACGTCTGGCGGGTGGACCAGGCCCTCGAGGAACTGCTCGCCGAACACGCCTGGTTCCCGGGTGCCAGTCTCTGGGGCTTCCTCGTCCGGTGGATCTGTCCCGTCGCCATCTTCGGCATCATCGTCGCCACCATCCTCGGTATCTGATCGCTTCGTTCCATGATGAGTGACCGCATCACCGCTGCTCTCCAGACGATCGACGCACTCGTCTGGCAACCGTTTGCCATGCCGCTCGTCCTGGTGATCGTGGGGCTGGTCCTGACCGCAGTCAGCGGCGTCGTGCAGGTGCGCCGCTTTCCCACCGCGGTGCGGACGACACTCCGCGGGATGACCGGCGGGTCGGGTGACGGCACGACCATCACGCCGTTCCAGGCGCTGTCGACGGCGCTGGCCTCCACCGTGGGCAACGGCAACATCGGGGGCGTGGCGACGGCCATCCTGATCGGGGGGCCCGGCGCCGTGTTCTGGATGTGGGTCTGCGCCGTCGTGGGGATGGCCACCAAGTACGCCGAAGCCGTGCTCGGCGTGCACTATCGCGTCACGCGCGAGAGCGGCGAACTCGCCAGCGGGCCGATGTACTACATCCAGCGGGGCGTCCCCTCGGGAACGTTCGGCCGGGTCCTCGCCGGCGCGTTCGCCTTCTTCGGCATGTGCACGGCGCTCTTCGGCACCGGCAACATGGCGCAGTCCAACACGGTCGCCAGGACGTTCGTCGAAGCCACGCAGTCGATCGTCGGCGTCAGCATCCCGATGTGGGTCCCTGGTCTCCTGATCACCGTGTCGGTCGGCGCGGTGCTGCTCGGCGGGATCAAGCGCATCGCCCTGGTCGCCGAGAAGCTCGTGCCGGCGATGCTCGTCCTCTACGTCGGCGCCGCGCTCGCCTTCATCGCCATGAATGCCGGCGCCCTGCCGCAGGTGTTCGCCCTGATCGTGTCAGAGGCGTTCACGCCGACCGCCGCCGTCGGCGGGTTCGCCGGCGCCTCTGTGGCCCAGGCCATCGCGGCCGGCGTCAGCCGCGGGGTGCTCTCGAACGAGGCCGGGCTCGGCAGCGCGCCCATCGCGCACGGCATTGCGGACGTCCGCCACCCTGTCGAGCAGGGCGTCGTCGGCATCGTCGAGGTCTTCATCGACACCATCGTCGTCTGCTCCATGACGGCGTTCGTGATCATCTCGTCCGGCCTCTGGACCGACGCGGCCTATCAGCAGTCGAGCGGCGACCTCACCGCGGCCGCGATGGGCACCAGCATCCCCTTCGCCTCGCTGATCGTCGCGCTGTCGTCGTTCCTCTTCGGGTTCTCGACGCTGATCGGCTGGTGCTACTACGGCGAGAAGTGCTTCGAGTACCTGTTCGGCTCGCGCCGGATCGTCGCGTTCAGGGCGATCTTCGTGGCCCTCATCATGGTGGGCGCTGTCGTGTCGGTGCCGCTGGTGTGGGCGCTCGGCACGCTCCTCAACGGGTTCATGGC
>JBIQIB010000052.1:17644-28601 GCA_044508265.1 Acidobacteriota bacterium | reverse complement strand
GTCGGGGCGACAGGATTCGAACCTGCGACTTCTCGCTCCCAAAGCGAGCGCTCTACCAGGCTGAGCTACGCCCCGTCCAGCGTCGCATCGTAGCATGCCGCGACGTGGCCCCGCCGGCCGCTGAGTCACGACCGCACATCGACGTTTCTCGCGGCTCGAGCAGGGAAACCTGTCGTGTCAGGAGGGTGGCTGACGATAGCGGTGCCGGCGATTGCGCGGACGTATGGACGGGCTTTGTGACGAGTGGCAGATCCTGCTGCACCCTGACCACGAGACCTGACCCCGTCGGCCCCATTTCTCGAGACCTGACCCCGGAACCCCCATTTCCGAGACCTGACCCCCCAGCTCTCCCCGCTTTGACTTTTCTGCGCCGTCGCAGCCATGCTGGCAACCGCGCCACCGCCTCCCATGACCGACCTGGCCGCTCCGCCCCTCTCCCGGTTCCTTACCTTCACCCGCGACGAGTGGGCGCGCCTCCGCGACAGCACGCCGCTCACGCTCACCGAGCAGGACGTCGAGACGCTGCGCAGCTTCAACGACCAGCTCTCCATGGACGAGGTCGTCCGCATCTACCTGCCCCTCTCGCGTCTGCTCAGCCTGTACGTCGAGGCGACGCAGGGCCTCTATCGCGCGACGCAGACGTTCCTCGGCAACCGCGAGGGGAAGGTCCCGTTCATCATCGGCCTGGCCGGCAGCGTCGCCGTCGGCAAGAGCACGGCCGCGCGCATCCTGCAGGCGCTGCTGTCACGATGGCCGAGCCATCCGCGCGTCGATCTCGTCGCCACCGACGGCTTCCTGCTGCCCAACGCCGTCCTCGAGGCGCGCGGGCTGATGCAGCGCAAGGGCTTCCCCGAGAGCTACGACAGGGGACGCCTCGTGCGCTTCCTCGCCGACGTCAAGGCCGGCGTGCCCGAAGTACACGTCCCCGTCTACTCGCACCAGGCGTACGACATCGTCGCCGGCGACACGCAGGTCGTCCGCGCGCCGGACATCGTCATCGTCGAGGGGTTGAACGTCCTGCAGGCGCCGCCCGCCGAGCGCGCGACGTCGCAGCTGTTCGCCTCCGACTTCTTCGACTTCACGATCTACGTGGACGCCGAGGAGGACGACATCCGCCACTGGTACGTCGAACGCTTCCTGCGCCTGCGCGAGACGGTGTTCCAGAGTCCGGCGTCGTACTTCCACCGCTACGCGACGCTCGACGAGCAGCAGGCGCGCGACGTGGCCCACGCCATCTGGGCGGCCATCAACGGCCTCAACCTGCGCGAGAACATCCTGCCGACGCGGGCGCGTGCGCAACTCGTCCTCCGCAAGGCCCACGATCACGCGGTGCAGCAGGTCCAGCTGCGACGCATCTGACGGTGATAGGCTGACGCCGTGCAGCGACGGCTCCTGTTCGGTGCGGCGATGGTGTGCGCGTTCGGCTCGATCTACGCAGGCATGTTCGGCCTGCGGATCGTCCAGTACGTGCTCATCGGCGGGGCCGTGCTGGCGCTGCTGGTCGGCCTGCGCAGTCCGGCGCCGCCGGAGCAGCGACCGCCGGACCGTCAGTGATGCCTCTCGACGGCCGCCGACGCCTGGACGCCTCTCGACGGCGGCTGACGACGCCTGCCGACCGGTGCTAACGAGGTGGCGTGTCGGACGGACCTGCGAAGCGCGGCGACGCCGCCAACCACGCCCGCATCGCCCGCGCCGCGTTACCGCGGTGACTGACCGCCGCCTTCTCGTCGCGAGACATCTCCGCGAAGGTGCGTCCCGCCGGCGGGTAGAGGAAGATCGGGTCGTAGCCGAAGCCGCCCTCCCCGCGCGGGGTCTCGGCGATCTCGCCGTCCACGCGACCCTCCGTCTCGTGGAGGATCGAGCCGTCGGGCGCCGCGAGCGCCATCGCGCAGACGAACGCCGCTGCGGACGTCCGGCCGCCGCGCGCGTCGAGCTCCCGGTACACCCACTGCACCCGTGCTGCGTCGTCGTCGCCCGGCACCCGTGCCGACAGGACGCCTGGACGGCCGTCGAGCGCGGCGACGACGAACCCGGAGTCTTCGGCCAGGCAGGGCAGCGCCGATGCCGTTGCGTAAGCGATAGCCTTCAGTCTTGCGTTGTCGGCAAAGGTGGCGCCGGTTTCCTCAGGCGCCGGGATCGCCATGTCGAGGTCGGCCAGCGACACGAGCTCGAGGGGCAGGCCTTCGAACAGCGCCGACAGCTCGCGAAGCTTGCCGCGGTTGCCGGTGGCGACGAGCAGCGTGCCCGTCGAGGCGGCTGGCGTCATCGTCCAGCCGGGACGGCTTTCAGCAGCAGCTCGCCGACGATCGCGCGCTGGCGGGCGATCAAATCGTCGATGCCGATGCTGGCGAGATCGAGCAGCCGGTCGAGCGTCGCGCGTGGGAACGGATCCCTTTCCGCGGTGCCCTGCACCTCGATGAAGCGCCCGTCGCCCGTCCGGACGACGTTCATGTCGACCTCGGCCTGCGAGTCTTCCTCGTAGGCCAGGTCGAGCATCGGCACGCCACCGACGACGCCGACGCTCGTCGCGGCGAGGTAGTCGCGCACCGGGATGGCCTGAATCATCCGCTGATCCAGCATGTACTGCATCGCGAGCACCATCGCGACGAAGGCGCCCGTGATGGCGGCGGTGCGGGTGCCGCCGTCGGCCTGGATCACGTCGCAGTCGACCCAGATGGTGCGCTCGCCGAGCCTGTTCATGTCGACGACGGCCCGGAGCGATCGCCCGATGAGGCGCTGAATCTCCTGGGTGCGCCCGCCCACCTTGCCGGCCGTCGACTCGCGCTGGACGCGCGTCGTCGTCGCGCGCGGCAGCATGCCGTATTCAGCCGTGATCCAGCCCTTGCCCTGGTTGCGCAGGAACGGCGGCACGCGCTCCTCGACGCTCGCGGTGCAGATGACGCGCGTGCGCCCGGTTTCGATGAGGCACGAGCCTTCGGCGTGCAGCGACACCTGAGGGGTCATCAGGCAGGGGCGGAGGGCGTCGTTCGGTCTGTTGTCGGCACGCGGCATGGCCCGACAAGTGTAGCCCACGGCCTGCGAGGCTACGTACCCGGCGGCGTTGCAGGTTCGGTCGGCGTGGTCGGCGGCGTCGTGTCGTTGCCGCCGGGAGCGGGAGATTGCACCCACTGGAGATCGCGCGTCAGCGGATGGCGCAGGTCGACGTGCCCGGCGAGCGTGTCGACCTCCTGTCCTTCGACGAGGATCTGCACCTGCCGGATGGCAGGAAGGTTGACGGTGAGCGTGTTGACGAGCGCATAGACCGCGAAGAGCTCGTCGAGACTGCCGCCGCGGTGGTTGTCCACGGCCTCCTTCGAGAGGTCCACGAAGGCGGTGCCCTGTTCGGTAAGAAAGATGTGACGAATCTGGGTTCCCTCGGCAAGCGGCTGCGCGTAGGGCGCCGGCGCGGGCCGCAGCTGGGCGGCCAGCAGGTGGCGGGCCTGCTCGACGGCCGTCGAGCCGTAGGGCACCTCGGCGTCCACCGCCCGGAGCGACAGGCCGTCCTCCGAGACGTGGAACAGCGTCGCGCGGATGTGCCGCCCCGCGTCCGGGCCTGCGGTGCCGTCGGCCGGCACGGTCGTCGTCGCCGGGGCGAACCACGCGGGGACATAGACGACGGCGACCATGGCCAGCGCGGCGACCAGGCAGAGGCCGAGGGCGACCAGGAACCAGCGGACCATCAGTGCCCCGCCTGCGTCAGCGCAGGCGAGCCCACCCTGTCCACCGAAGCCTTGTAGCGGACGATGGCGTCGAGCAGCGCCGCGGTGAGCTGTGCCTGGTATTCACCGGAGGCCAGCCGCTGTTCCTCGTCCGGATTCGAGATGAACCCCATCTCGACGAGCACGGCCGGCATGTTGGCGCCGACGAGCACGCGGAAGGGCGCCTGCTGGATGGCGCGTGGCGACATCGGCACCCGCCGCCGGAGCTCCTCCTCCACGATCGCGGCGAAGCGCGCCGACTCGTCGAGATGTCGGGCCTGGGCCATCTCCCAGAGGATGAGGTCCACCGAGCGCTGGCCGCCGCCGAGGGCGGGCAGGGTCGCGCCGGGCTCTGCGGCCTCTGCCCCCGCGACGTCGTAGTCGCCGACGTTCACGTAGAAGACCTCGGCGCCGCTGACCGACGAGCGCACGGACGCGTTGGCGTGCAGGCTCACGAACAGGTCGGCCTTGTTGTTGTTGGCCAGCGCCGCGCGCGCGTCGAGGGGGACGGTCTCGTCGCCGCTGCGGGTCATGAGTACCCGCAGGCCGAGGCGGCTCTCGATAGCCGCCTTGAGGCGGCGCGCGATGGAGAGGACGACGTCCTTTTCAAGCGTCCCGCCGGGGCCGCGCGCACCGAGCTCCGTGCCGCCGTGGCCCGGGTCGAGGACGATCGTGCGCAGCCCCGTCTGCTCGAGCACGAGGGGCGGTGCCACGGAAGCCGGATCCTCGACGGACGCCGTCGGCTCTGGAGCATCCGGCACGTCGGCGGGCAGCAGCTCGATCGTCAGGCGTGTCCCGTCGCCGCCGGCAACGTCGGCCACCCGATGACTGCCGAATGCCGGCGTGACGTCCAGGACGAGCGTGGACGGCTGGACGATGCGTGCGCCCGAGAGGAGGGCTGTCGCGGAGACACCCGAGATGTCCGCGTCGAGCGCGTCGGCGGCGAAGCGCACGAGCAACTGGCCGTCCTGCCGGGTGACCGTGTGCGGCACGGCGGGCACGACGTTCACCGTCACCTGCGTGCCGGGCGGCTGTGACGTCGCCTGGACGTCCACCCGCGGGACGGTGACGTCGCCGACGACGACGAGGGAGGAGCGGCGGCGGACGTCGATGCGCGGGCCGTCGCCGGCGGCGGCCGCGAGGACGCGGTCGATGATCTCGACGGGGAGCAGCCAGCCGGTGCCCTGGCGCACGGGGGCCGAGGGCAGGTTCACGAGGCGCGTGCCGATGGAGGCGAGCCCCTGGTCGACCGACAGCACGATGGTCTGGCCGTTGTAGGTGGCGACGAGGCCGCCGGCGCGGTCTTCGCGCAGGGTCACGCCGAACAGCCGGGTCAGGTCGCCGCTCGACACGAAGGTGCCGCGCGGCAGCTGCGTGACGGGCAGGGGCTGCGGACCGTCGGAGGCGATGATCGTCCAGGCCGCCGGGCGCGACGGCGCCGGCTGGGGAGCCTGCGCTGTCGTGGCCGCGGTCGCGGCGAGGGCGAGGCCGGCGGACAGGAGCGGGGCGAGCAGGGATGGACGCAACGTCACGCTGCAATGATACGGGGTCAGGTCTCGCGGCGCGCCGGGGATGGGGTCAGGTCTCGAAACGACGCCTCGTTGGGGTCAGGTCTCACGGGCAGCGACGTGCGCCGCCCGTGAGACCTGACCCCCAGGAGGCCCTGTTTCGAGACCTGACCCCATCCACCCCCCGCCGCGAGACCTGACCCCGCCCCTACTCGATCGACAGAAGCTCGATCTCGAACACCAGCGTCGTGTTCGGCGGCACGACCCCGCTGCCCGACGTGCCGTACGCCAGCTCAGGCGGCAGCACCAAGCGGCGCACGCCGCCCACCTGCATCCCCGGTACGCCCTGATCCCATCCGCGAATGACCTGGCCGGCGCCGAGCGTGAACGGGTACGCGCCGCGGCCGAGCGACGTGTCCAGCAGCGCGCCCTTGTTCTGCGGCGCGTTGACGTCGTAGAACCAGCCGGCGTAGTGCACGGTCAGCTTGTGACCCGCCTGCGCAGACGGTCCCGTGCCGACGAGGATGTCCGTCTGGCTGTACGGGATGTTGAGGGGCGGATTCGTCGGCGACGTCGGCAGCGAATCGCTGCCGCCCCCGCACGCCGCGCTGGCGGCGAGCGCCACGGACACGGCGACGACGAACAGGAAGCGCGCGGCGCGCGCAGACATTGGAACGGACACACTCGAGCTCATGAGCAAGGCAGCAGGACCACGGACCGGCAGGCGGGCCCGAGCATGATACGGCATCGCCGCGCCGGACGTCCCGCGATCCGCAGGCACGCCCGCGCTTCGTCCCTGCCATCGTGCTGCATCGGATGAACTCCACCGGCGTTCCTGCCGTCCAATGCCGCATCCGACTGCTCGAAAGGAGTCCCGCTGATGCTCCGCCGTCATGCCACCGTTCCCGTCGTCCTCACCGCCCTGTTTGCCGTCCTCGTCACGGCGCCACGCCCGGCGCAGGCGCAGGAGCAGAGCTTCCAGCGATCGTTCAACGTCTCGGGCGACGCCACGCTCGAGGCCACGTCCGACGCGGGCAACATCGCGGTCCGCACCGCCTCGGGCTCCACGGTGGAGGTGAACGGGCGCGTGGAGGTGCGCCGCGGACGCAACGTGCCGTCCAACGCCGCCGAGCTGGCCCGCCGCGTCGCCAGCAACCCGCCCATCACGCAGGAGGGCAACACGATCCGTGTCGGCCGCATCACCGACGAGGACGTCCGCCGGGCGGTCACGGTCTCCTATGACATCGCCGTCCCGGCGCGCACCGCCGTCTCGGCACGCGCAGGGTCGGGCAACGTCGCCATCGAGGGCCCGCAGCTTGCCGTGCAGGCGCGGACCGGGTCGGGCAACATCTCGGCTCGCAGCCTGGGAGGCGACGCCGACCTCGCCACGGGCTCCGGCAACATCGAGGTCGCCGACGTCGCGGGACGCGTCAATGCAGGCACCGGCAGCGGCGGCCTCCGCGCCACGGGCATCGGACGGGGACTGCGGGCCAGCACCGGGAGCGGCGAGATTCAGGCCGAGCTCTCCGGGGCCGGCGACGTCGAGGCGTCGACGGGCTCCGGGGGCATCCGCCTGGCGGGTGTCTCGGGCGGGCTGTCGGCGTCCACCGGCAGCGGCGACGTCGACGTGAGCGGTACGCCCACGGGGCCGTGGAAGATCTCGACCGCGTCGGGCAGCGTCAGCGTCCGCGTGCCGGAAGGCACGGGCTTCACCCTCGACGCGCGCACGTCCTCCGGATCGTTCGACGTGGCCGTGCCGGTCACGGACGGCCGGACCGATCGCCGGCGGGTGCAGGGCATCGTCCGGGGCGGCGGGCCGACGCTCTCCCTGTCGACGGCCAGCGGCGGCATCGCCGTGCGCTGAGCCGGCCGTCGCGCGCTCCCGGCGGACACCGCACCGGTCAGGCCGTCTTCGGTCTTAGAATGTGCAGCCATGCGCATCATTCGCTGCCTCACTGACGACGGCCAGGTGACGTTCGCCGCGGAGCAACCCGACGGCCGCACGCTGCTCCTCCGGGGAAACCTGTACGGCAAGCTCGAAACCACCGACACGCCCATTCACGTCGCGCAACGGCTCACGCCGATCGACCCGACGATGATCTGGTGCATCGGCCTGAACTACCGCCGGCATGCGGAGGAAACGGGCGCCAGGCTGCCCGAGTATCCCGTCGTCTTTGCCAAGGGCCCCAATGCCGCGCTCGCCGCGGGTGCGCCGATCGAGATTCCGCAGGTGCTCGCCAGCGAGCAGGTGGACTACGAGTGCGAGCTGGCCGTGGTCATCGGCAAGCGGTGCAAGAACGTGACGCCGGAGCGCGCGCTCGACTACGTGCTCGGCTACACCTGTGCCAACGACGTCAGTGCCCGCGACTGGCAGGTGAAGAAGGGCGGCAGCCAGTGGTCGCGCGGCAAGACGTTCGACACCTTCGCGCCGCTCGGCCCGGTGCTCGTCACGGCTGACGAGATCCCCAATCCCAACGCGCTGCGCATCTCGACGCGCCTCAACGGCGAGGTGGTGCAGGACAGCAACACGTCCGACATGATCTTCGACGTGCCGCAGCTCATCGCCTTCCTCAGCGGCAGCACGACGCTGCTGCCGGGCACGGTCATCCTCACGGGGACGCCCGAGGGCGTCGGGATGGCACGCACGCCGCCGCGGTTCCTGGAGCCCGGCGACGAAGTCAGCATCGAGATCGAGCGGATCGGCACCCTGACGAACGAGGTCGTCCTCGAAGGCGAGCGCGAAGGCACCGAGGCGTGACGGCGCGCGAGAACGCGCCCACGACGTTCGGCGGGCGCCTCCGTCAACTCGGGCCCGGGCTCATCATCAGCGCCGCCATCGTCGGGTCGGGTGAGCTCATCGTCGTGCCCAAGCTCGGGGCCGCAGCAGGGTTCTCCCTGCTGTGGTTCCTCGTGCTGGGCTGCGTGCTGAAGGTGTTCGTCCAGGTGGAGCTGGCACGTCACGCCATCGCCCACCAGGAGACGACGCTCGTCGCGTTGAACGGTCTGCCCGGCCCGCGCCTGCGCGTGTCGTGGGTCGTGTGGGCGTGGGCACTGATGTACGTCGGGACGGTGCTGCAGGTGGGCGGCATCATCGGCGGCATCACCACCATCGTCCGGACACTGGGGACGACGTGGCCCGAGACGGTGTGGCTGGCGATCGTCACCATCTCCGGTGCCGTCCTGCTGCTCTCGGGACGCTACGGCACGGTCGAGCGTGTCGCGACGGTGATGGTCGCCATCTTCACGCTCTGCACGGTCGTCGCGGTGGTCGCGCTGCAGTGGACGCCGTACCGGATCAGCCCTGCGCAGCTGTTCGACGGGTTCTTTCCCGCGGGAACGGCGTCGTTCACGCTGGCCTTTGCCGCGTTCGGCGTCACCGGGGTCGGCGCGTCCGAGCTGATCTACTACCCCTACTGGTGTCTCGAGAAGGGGTACGGCCGGCACGTGGGGCCCGCGCCGTTGTCGGCGGCGTCGCAGACGCCCGACGCGGCGATGAGCGGATGGCTCGCGCGTGCGCGTGGCTGGATGGACGTCATGCGCCTCGACGCCCTGGTGTCGCTGGCGATCTACACCATCGCCACACTGGCGTTCTACGTGCTGGGCGCCGCGGTGCTGCACACGCAGACGCGCGACGTCAGCAACGACGACCTGATCCCGGCGCTCGCGGGCATGTACGAGCAGTCGCTCGGACCGTGGAGCACGGGCATCTTCCTCATCGGCGCGTTCATCGTCCTGTACTCGACGTTCTTTGTCGCGACGGCGTCGAATGCGCGGCTGCTCGTCGATGCGTCGGGCCTGTTCGGGCTCGTGCGCCTGGACGACGACGCCGTCCGGCGGCGGGCGACGCAGGTGGCCTGCGTGCTGCTGCCGTTCGCCTCGGGACTCGTGTACCTGCTGTGGCCGCGTCCCGTGACGCTCGTGCTGGTGGGTGCCGTCGGCCAGGCGATGATGCTGCCGTTGCTTGCGGGGGCGGCGGTGTACTTCCGCCACCGCCGCCTGCCGCGCGGACTTGCGCCGTCATCCGCCTGGACGGCGGCGCTCTGGGTCTCGGCGCTGCTCATCACCGCTGTCGGTGCCTATCAGCTGGTCGGCTGAGCGCGCCCGTCGAACGTGTCGGCCGCTCAGTCGGCCGGCGCGCCCTCGTCGAGCACGAAGGTCACCTTCATGTTGACGCGATACTCGGAGATCGCGCCTCCCTCGACGACGATCTTCTGCTCCTGTACCCACGCGCCGGTGACGTTGCGCAGCGTCTCGTTGACGCGCGCAATGCCGGTGACGATGGCGTCTTCGAAGCTCTTCGTGGATGCCGAGGTGATCTCGGTGACACGCGCCACTGACATGCGATGACCTCCTTGTGTGCAGGGGAAGTCCGCATCCTAGCACGTGGTACGATGCCGCGGACACCACGGCAGTTCCACCCATGAGGTACCGCTTCACAGGACGATCTCTCGCCGGCCTCATCCTGTGCATCGCGCTCGGGGCCGTGGCGTGCAGCAGCGGTCCCGATTCGCCGCCTCGGCCATCGGCGCCGGCCGCATCAGAGCCATCGGCGAGCGTCGCGCCGTCGGTCGAACCGAAAGCATCAGCTGACGCGTCAGGAGCGGCGGCGGAACAGCCCGCGCCTGGTCCGCCACCCCGGCCGCAGATGGTGTGGGTCCCGGGCGGCACCTTCCGCATGGGCAGCGAGGTGCCGATGTTCGCCGACGCGCGGCCCATCCACGACGTCGAGGTGGACGGCTTCTGGATGGACGCGACGGAAGTGACCAACGCGGAGTTTGCGCGCTTCGTCGAGGCGACGGGCTATCGCACGCTCGCCGAGCGGACGCCGCTGCCGGCAGACAACCCTGGCGTGCCGCCCGAGCTGCTCGTTCCAGGTTCCATTGTGTTCGCGCCGCCCGCAGGACCGGTCCCGCTCGACAACCCGCTGCGCTGGTGGCAGTTCGTGCCGGGCGCGAGCTGGCGTGCCCCCCAGGGGCAAGGCAGTTCGATCGAGGGACGCGAGGATCATCCCGTGGTGCACGTGGCCTACGAGGACGCGCTGGCCTATGCCGCGTGGGCGGGCACCCGCCTGCCGACGGAGGCGGAGTGGGAGCGGGCCGCGCGCGGCCGGCTGATCGGCGCCGAGTTCGTGTGGGGCTCCGAGCCGCCGTCGCACCACGACGACGCTCACGCGAACCTCTTCGACGGACGGTTTCCCGACCGCAACACGGAAGCCGACGGTTACGCACTGGCCGCGCCGGTGCGGGCATACCCGGCCAACGACTTCGGCCTGTACGGGATGTCGGGCAACGTGTGGGAGTGGACGTCCGACTGGTACCGGCCCGACACGTACGCCGTGCGCATGGCCGGCCGTGACGGCGCGCCTGTCCGCAACCCCGGCGGTCCGTCCACGAGCTACGACCCGGAAGAGCCTGGCGTCCCGAAGCGCGTGCAGAAGGGCGGGTCGTTCCTCTGCACGGACGAGTACTGCGGCCGCTACCGTCCCGGGGCGCGCGGCAAGGGCGCGCCCGACAGCGGCGCGAATCACGTCGGCTTTCGTACCGTGGCGTCGCCCCCGCGGAGCTGACGGCCGGTCCGCGTGCGGCGACGCGTCTGTCAGCCTCCGATCGCCCCGGCCTCGCCGAGCGCGCGCAGCAGGGCATCCGCCAGCACGCCGGGGCCCTCCGCAACCTGCACGACAGTGAACCGCTCCGGCGACTCGAGAATCTGCCGGCGCTCCAGCTCCTGACCGAGCGCCGCCTCGGCCGGGTC
>JBIQIB010000052.1:0-17544 GCA_044508265.1 Acidobacteriota bacterium | reverse complement strand
TCGAGCGCGAGGCGCCCGCCGTTGGCCACGAGCGCGACGGCCGCACGGCCGGCGGCCAGTTGCCCGAAGACCGTGAACATGGCCGGCGTCTCCGAACCCCAGACGTCCTGGCCGGCAGGCCACCCCGGATCGTCCACGGCGACGATGTGCGAGTGATTCGGGTCGACGGGCGTGTTGCCGTACGGCGGCACGGCCTTCGCCGGGACGACCCCGACGAGCGGAAAGGTGCCGCTCGCGCGCGCCCGCACGTCGCCGAGCAGCTCCATCACGCCGGCCCTGGTCCCGCCATCGCCGACGACCAGGCGCGGTCCCGACCGCTGCAGCAGCGGCACGGCATCGAGCACATCACGCACGCGGGCACGATGATGCGGCTCCATGTGGCCGGCACCCCCACTGACGAAGAGGCAGGCGTCCGAGGCCTCGCGAAGGCCGGTCACGAGCCTTGCGACCTCGGGATCCGCCTCCACGCTGGCGGCGCTGGTGTGAATGACGATCGGCATGCCCACGAGTCCTCGGAAGGGACGGCCCGCCGAGCCGTCCGAGCCCGTAAGTGCTTCCTGACGCGAATCAGAGGAGCAGCGCCTCGACGCGGTGCGCCGTCACCGCGTTGAGCTCGGGCGACCAGTTGAAGATCGTGAAGCGCCCGTCCTGCGACGCCACGAGCGCGGAGGCGTCACGCTGATCGTGGACGAACTGCGCCGCCGACAGGTGGCGTGTCCCGCCCACCTGAACCGGATGGACCTCCCGCGTGCCGCGTCCTTCGATGGGCTCGCTGATGATGATGCGCTCGATCGCCGGCCAGCCCTTGCGGCGCACCAGCTTCGCCCCGAAGGCGAGCACGTCGTGATCGTGGCTGAGGAGGGTCGCTCCATCAACCGCCGTCAGGCCCGCGACCGCCGCGACCGGGCGGCTCACGAGGGCCCAGCGTCTGTCGGGGGACGGGCGGGTCGCGGCATCGAGGTCGCGCAGCACGGTCCAGGGCGGCGAGAGCTCGTAGGTCAGCGGCGTGGCCACCGAGGCGCGCCAGGCCTCGTCGCCGGCGGGCAGGACGATGAGCGCGCCGCCGCGGCCGTGCGCGCGCATCGACGTGGCCAGCTGCACGAGCAGATCGGCCGACGCGACCCAGGAGGCGGGCGACTCGAACCCGAACAGCGAGCTGACGATGGTGGGGCAGTCGGGCTGCAGCGGCACGCGTGTGTCGAGGATCTGCGCGTCGTCGCCCTCCAGGACGAGGATGTTCGTGTACTTGGCGGCATCGGGGTCGCGCCGCACCTTGACGACGATCAGGCCAGGCGCGACGACCTCGACGACGGCGACGAATGCCGGCACGGTCATCGTGGATCCCCAGACCACGTCGCCATCGGGCCCCTGCCACACGCCGAGGTGCACGCCGGGGCGCTCGACCGCGGGCGCCAGACGGGCGAGCGGCGGGGCGGCCAGCGGCAGCGGCCGCGCGAACTGGAGCGACACGTCGGCCAGATGGCCGGGCACGAGCGCGAGCGAGATGGTGGGGGCCACGCCTTCCTCGCGCCGCAGGCTGGCCCAGAAGGCCACGTCGAGCACGCGCAGGATGAACGCCTCGTCGGGCAGCGGCACCTTGTTCTGGTGCGCGTTTCCGTCGGCAAACAGCGCGGTCAGATATCCGTGGACGCGCGGCGCCGCGGCCTGTGCCGCGGGGTAGGGCTCAGGGCTCATGCGTGATGACGTTACTATGCTTCGCGTCATGCACCACGCGCTCCTCAGTCGACGACACCTGCTCGCGCTCGGCGGGCTCGCGGCGGCCCACGCCGGGACGGGCTCGGGCGTGCGCGCGTCGATGTCGCAGGCGCCGGCCGCCGCCGGCGCAACGGCCGACGCCGACTCGCGCCGGCAGCAGCTGCTGGGCCTGCTCGGCCGCCTGCCTGCACGGGATCGGCCGATCGCGGCAGAGCAGACGGGCGAGACACGTCGCGACGGCTACGTGCTCGAGTCGTGGCAGCTCGATCTCAACGGCGTCGAGCCCGTCCCTGCCTTCGTCGCCCGTCCGGCATCGCGTCGCGGGCGAGTCCCGGCCATCCTGTTCAACCACTCGCACGGCGGCGGCTACGACATCGGCAAGCGTGAGCTCGTCGAGGGGCGCAGCTATCTGCAGCCGGAGCCCTACGCGAAGACGCTCACCGACCTCGGCTACGTGGTGCTCGCCATCGACCACTGGGTGTTCGGCGAGCGCAGCCACACGACCGAGAACGACATGTTCAAGGCGATGCTGTGGCAGGGCCAGGTGCTCTGGGGGATGATGGTCTACGACAGCCTCAGGGCGCTCGACGTCCTCGCGGCACGCGACGACGTCGACCCGGCGCGCGTCGGCACGCTGGGGATGTCGATGGGCAGCACGATGGCCTGGTGGCTCGCCGCGCTCGACACGCGCGTGAAGGTGACCGTCGACATCAACTGCCTGACGGACTTCCAGGCGCTGCTGGCGCGCAAGGCGCTCGCCCGCCACGGCCTCTACTACTACGTGCCCGACCTGCTCACGCACTTCACGACCGCCGACATCAACGCGCTGATCGTCCCGCGGGCCCATCTCGCCCTGGCGGGGACGCGCGACGCGCTGACGCCCGTCGAGGGCCTCGACAGGATCGACGAGGCGCTCACTGAGGCCTACGCCCGCGCCGGCCATCCCGACCGCTGGTCCCTGCTGCGCTACGACGTGGAGCATCAGGAGACCGCCGAAGGGCGCGCGGCCGTCGTCGAGTTCCTCCGCCGCCATCTGTGATGCCGACCGTACTTGCCATCTTCTGCCACCCCGACGACATCGAGTTCGTCGCCGCCGGGACCCTGCTGCAACTGCGCGCTGCCGGCTGGGACCTGCACTACATGAACGTCGCCTCCGGCAACCTCGGGGCCGTCGACATGAGCCCGGACGAGGCCCGCACTGTGCGCAGGGCGGAGTCGCAGCGCGCGGCGGCACTGCTCGGCGCCACGTGGCACCCGGGCCTGTGCGACGACCTCGAGGTGGTCTACAGCGTGCCGCTCGTGCGCCGGCTGACGGCCGTCGTCCGCGACGTGTCACCCGACATCGTGCTGACGCATTCGCCAGTCGACTACATGGAAGACCACATGGCCACGGCGCGGCTGGCCGTCACCGCGGCGTTCGCGCGCGGCATGGCGAACTTCGCGTCGCAGCCGGAGCACGCCGCCATAGGCGGCGACGTCACCGTGTACCACGCGCAGCCGCATCTCAATCGCGATCCGCTGGGGCAGCCGGTCGTGCCGACGCATTTCGTGGACGTCACGCCGATGCTCGAACGCAAGCGTGCCGCCCTGCAGGCGCACGCCAGCCAGCAGCGGTGGCTCGATGCGTCGCAGGCGATGTCGTCGTACGTCGACACGCTCGAGCAACTGGGGCGGGAGGTCGGCGAGATGAGCGGCCGCTTCACGTACGCGGAGGGGTGGCGGCGCCGCCTGCATGCCGGCTACTGCGAACCGGACGCCGATCCCCTCCGCGACGCGCTCGCGCCGCGGGGCGCGCTGATCGTCGGGTCCTGACGCGTTGTCGAATCCTGACGCGTCGGGCTACTGGCCCGAGCGCGTCAGGAAGGCGAGCAGGTCCGCCATTTCCTCCGGCGTGATCTGCGCGTCGAGCCCCTCGGGCATCGTCGACTGCGGCACCACGGTCATCTGGCGGATGTCGCTGCGGTTGACCGTCACCTCCTGCCCGGGGCCCTGCCGGAACGTGATGCTCGTCGGCGACTGCTCGCCGATCACGCCCATCAGCGTGTCGCCAGACGCGCGCTCCACCTGGTACGTCTCGTAATGCTGCGCAATCGACCGGCTGGGCTCGAGGATGTCGGCCAGCAGGACCGGCATCGGCCGGTGGCGGATCGTCGAGAGGTCGGGCCCCATGGCGAGGCCGCCCTGGCCGTCGATCTGGTGGCACATCGAGCACTCGCGCTCGAAGACGCGTGCCCCGCTCGCGGCGTCGCCACGACCGCTCAGCGCCGCCTCATAGCGCGCCACCACCTGCGCGCGTGCCTCCGGCGACTCCTCGAGCAGCGCGCGGCCTGCGGCGCGGATGCCGGCGTCGCGGTGCATGATGAGGCTCCGCTTGTGCCAGAAGTTCAGCATCCATTTCTCGACGCGGCCGTCCTCGAGCGCGGCGATCATCGCGCGCGACCCGGCAGGGCGCGACAGGATCACCGTGGCTGCCGCCGTACGGACGGCGGAGGTGAGCGTCGGCCATCGCGCGAGCAGCAACGTCGCCAGTGCGTCGTCATCGGCGTCGGCATTGCGGCCCAGGGCCTGCACCGCCGCGACCTGCACGGGGTCGGGCACCGACGTCTCGATCAGGCCTTCGAAGGTCGCGCGATGAGCCGGCGCGTCGGCGATGGCGAGCAGCTTCACGGCGTCGGCGCGTGCGTCGACGTCCGCCGAGGCATCCGTCGCCGTGCGTGCCGCCTGCGCGAGCATCTGGCGGGCCGACGCCGTCGCGTCGATGCCGCTCACGCCGAGCAGCGTCACCGCCGCGCGCCGCAGGCGAGGCTGGGCACCGGTGGCCAGCGCCAGCAGCGCGTCCTGGTGCGGCTGGAAGAACTGTCGTCCCTTGTCAGCGTCGGTCGTCCCGCGTGCCACGCCTTCGAGCAGCGCGGCCTGCCACCACTCGTCATCCGGTGAGGCCGCCCGAGCGCTCGCGCCGGCCGCATCGGCCGCACCGGCGGGGGCGGAGAAGGCGGCCATCACGCGTGACAGCTCCTCCGGCCGCTCGCGGGCGGCGATGACGCCGCCCAGGCGGTCGAAGAAGGCCGCGCGGCCGGGCGACTCCGTGCGCGTCAGCGTGCTGCCTGGCGCGAGGGCGCGCGCGAGATACGAGGCGGCGCGATCGGATCCGGCGCTGAGCGCGGCCACTTGCATCCACTGATCCTCGATGCCGTCAAAGAGCAGGCGCTCCTGTACGGCGTGCGACGCCGGCGTGTCGACCGACCCGAGGGTGGCAAGCAGTTGGAACCGCACGCGGGGATCGGCATCGTCTGCCATGGCGAGCAGCGCATCCACGATCGTCGAGTCGGAGAGCCAGCGCTCCGCAAGGGTGATGGCGTTCTCCCGTATGCCTGGATCGGGATCCGCGAGAACCGGCACCACGTGTCGCGCCTCGAGGCGGCCAAGTCCTTCGAGCGTCCAGAGCGCGTGCAGGCGTGCGAGCGGCGTCGGGCGTGCCTCGATCATCGCCTCGAGCGCGGGAACGGCGCCGGTGCGCGCGCGGCTCACGAGAAGGCGCTGCGCGGTGCGCCGCCACCAGCCGTTCGCGTCGGCAAGGGCCGCCACGAGATCGGCGTCGGAGGCGCGGCCGAGCGCGGGCCGGCGGGCCAGGGCCGCCTGCGCGTCGGGCGTCTCCGCGACGATCCGGTAGATGCGTCCCCGATCGCTGCCCGTCGACATCACCGCAGGGTTCTCCTGCAGGTCGCTCGAGGCCCATTCGGGATGCTCGATGAACAGCCGGTAGTAGTCGATCACGTACAAGGCGCCGTCCGGACCGACGTAGAAGTTGACGGGCCGGAACCAGCTGTCGGTCGACGCGAGGAACTCCATGTCGTCGCGGCCGCGGCTCGCGACGAAGGTGGCGCCGTCGGGGGCGTACACGTCGCGGTGCACCAGGTTGTGCACGGGTTCGGCGACGAACGCGTTCTGGTCGAAGGCGGCCGGGAAGGCGCCGCCGTTGTAGAGCGTGAGCCCGCATGCCGAGGTGAACTGTCCGGCCTCGGTCAGCAGGTCGAAGCGCGCCGCATGGGTGATGGGGATGATGTTGGCGTTGCCGTGGTCGGAGATGTCGGCCATCGCGCTCGAGAGCAGCAGCTGCGGGTTGCGCTCGAGATATCGGGCGGCGATCACCTCGTGACGGGCGTGGACGGAGTTGTTGTGCGCGAAGTAGCGGCCGTAGACGTCGAACGCGTTGCCGTACTGCGTCCGGCTGGAGAGGCCTTCCAGCTCGAACGCGTCGGGCTTGAGGCGGACGCCGCGGCCACGCGGGTCCACGGCGGGGACGTCGGGGCGGGCGGGGAAGGTGAGCGGGGAGCCCTGGTCGCCGAAGAGATCCGCGTAGATGACGGGCTGCGATCCGCCGGAGTGCGCGAGGTACACCCAGTTGTCGAGGCCGTAGACGGGGTGGTTCACCGCGTGCTGCGGGTTGGTCTTCGCGAAGCCGGTGATCACCACTTCGCGATGTTCGGCGCGCCCGTCGCCGTCGCGGTCGGCGAGGAACAGCAGGTCGGGCGGGCTCGTGACGAGGATGCCGTCCTTCCAGCGCATCACGCCGCTCGGCAGGACGAGCCCGTCGGCGAAGACGGCGCTCCGGTCGACGCGGCCGTCGCCGTCGGTGTCTTCGAGCAGCCTGACGCGTCCGGACGGGCTGACGTCGAGCGGATAGCCGGGCATCTCGACGACGAAGATGCGGCCGTCCTCGTCGATGTCCATGGCGACGGGGCTCTGGACGTCGGGTTCGGCGGCGACGAGTTCGACGCGGAAGCCGGGCTCGACGCGCAGCATGTCGAGCGACTGTTCCGGGGTGTAGGGAGGGCCTGCGGGCCCGGCCTGGCCGGAGAGGGCGCCGGCGCCGGCCCAGAGGGCAAGGCCCAGCGCGCCGGCAGCGGCGGTGCGGCGGATGATCACGATGTGCTCCACGGGGTCAGGTCTCGATTCGGGCATTCGGTGGGGTCAGGTCTCGATTTGACACGGAACGGGGTCAGGTCTCGCGTGCGCGGCGCGGCGCCGCACGCGAGACCTGACCCCGAAACGCACCAAATCGAGACCTGACCCCTGGTCTTACCAGATGCGGACGCGGTCGGCCGGCGCGATGTACAGCGCGTCGGCCGCCTTCACGTCGAACGCGTCGTACCACGCGTCCACGTTGCGCAGCGGCGCGTACGCCCGCACGAAGCCCGGCGAATGCGGACCGTTGACGATCTGCTGCCGCAGCGCCTCGTCACGGTACAGGATCCGCCACGCCTGCGCCCATCCCATGAGCACGCGCTGCGTGCCCGTGTAGCCGTCGAGCACCGGCGCCTCGGCGCCCTTCAACGACACCCGGTAGGCGTCCAGCCCGAGCAGCACGCCGCCGAGATCGGCGATGTTCTCGCCCATCCCGAGACGCCCGGTCAACGACAGGCCAGGCAGCTGCGGGAACTCGATCGCCTCGTACTGCGCGCCGAGCCGCGCGGCCTGCGCCTCGAACTTCTTCGCGTCCTCCTCGGTCCACCAGTCGCGCAGCACGCCGTCGCCGTCAGACTTGCGGCCCTGATCGTCGAAGCCGTGCGTGATCTCGTGGCCGATCACGCCGCCGATGGCGCCGTAGTTGACCGCCGGGTCGGCTTCCGGATCGAAGTACGGCGGCTGCAGGATCGCCGCCGGGAAGACGATCTCGTTCTTCGCGGGCGAGTAGTAGGCGTTCACCGTCTGCGGCGTCATGCCCCACTCGCCCTCGTCCACCGGCTGGCCGATGCGCGAGACGTCGCGCGCCCACTCGAACTGCCCGGCCCGCTCCCGGTTGCCGAACAGGTCGCCGGCCACTGCCTCGAGGCCGGAGTAGTCACGCCACGTGTCCGGATAGCCGATGCGGACGGTGAACTTCGACAGCTTGTCGAGTGCCGCAGCCTTCGTCTCGGGCGCCATCCAGTCGAGCTTTTCTATCCGCCCGCGCATGGCCGTACGCAGATCGGCGACCAGCGCCTCCATCTTGGCCTTCGACGTCGGCGGGAAGTGCCGTGCGACGTACGTCCGCCCGATGGTCTCGCCCATGGACTGCTCGACGAACGCCACGCCGCGCTTCCAGCGCTCGCGCTGTTCCTGCGCACCCTGGAGCGTCTTCGACCGGAACTCCCAGTGTGCCGTGACGAAGTCGCTCGAGAGATACGGCGCGGCCTGGTCGGCGGTGTGGAATGCCTGCCAGGCCTGCAACGTCTCGACGGACGCCTGGGCAAACGCCGCCGCCAGCTTCGGGAACGCGGTGTTCTGCGTCACCACGGCCTTGTCCGCGCCGGCGACCTGCGCGGCCTCGGCCCACGCCCGCCACGGGAAGCCCGGCGCCTCCCGCTCGAGTGCCTCGAACGTCGAGGGGTTGTAGGTCTTGTCGCGGTCGCGGCTCTCGGCGCGCGTCCAGTGCGCCTCGGCCAGCTGCGTCTCGAGTGCGACGACCTCGGCGGCGTGCCGCTCGGGCGCGTCCCAGCCGATCAGGCCGAGCATGCGCGTGACGTACGCCTGGTAGGCCTCTTTCTGAGGCGCGAAGTTGTCGCGCAGATAGAACTCGCGGTCGGGCAGGCCCAGACCGCTCTGGAACAGGTAGAGCGCATAGCGCTCGGGCTCGCGCAGGTCGTCGAACACCGCGGCCCCGAAAAACGAGCCGCCGGCCAGGCCCATCGTCAGCCCCATCTGGCGCGCAATGTCCTCGCGCGTGGTCGCCGCCTTGATGCGGTCCAGGTGCGGACGCAGCGGCGTCGCCCCGAGCCGCTCGACCGTCGCCTCGTCCATGAAGCTCTGATAGAGGGACGCGGCCCGGGCCTCGTCGGACCCCGGCTTCACGCCACGGCCCGCGGCCCAGTCGTCGATGATGGCGCGCACCTGCCGCTCGGAGAGGTCACGCAGCTGCGCCGAGACGCCGTACGTCGTGCGGTCGGCCGGAATGGTCGTCGAGTCGGCCCACTTGCCGTTGACGTACCGGAAGAAGTCGTCGCCAGGCCGGACGCTGGTGTCCATGCCGGCCAGGTCGATGCCCCAGGCGCCGAAGCGCGGGGCGACGGTGTCGGGTGATGCCGCGGCCGCCTGGCTCGAGGTGGCGCCGGACGGCGGCGGTTCGGTCCGCGCGACACCGACCGGCGACACGGCGGCGATGCCCAGCGCCGCGATGGACACGGTCGCGGCGGCCGACGCCGTACGAGCGACACGCCGGGCGGGGGTTGAATGGACGTCGGATGATGACAAGGCGCACTCCCTGGGTCAGCGGCGCGCCGGATTGAGCGCCCGCAGCGTTCCCAACATGACATTGTAGTGGCCCGGGAACAGGCAGACGAACGTGTACGAGCCGGGCGCGGGCACCTCGAACGTCACCGAGACGGTTTCGCCCGGCGGCGCGAGTGCGGTGTAGGCGATCAGCGCGTCGGCGCGATCCACAGGCACGTAGCCCGTGGCCTCGGCCTCGTACGCCGCCGCGCCGAGAGCGTCGAGGTCGTCCTCGCTCTTCAGCAGGACGAAGTTGTGCGGCAGGACGCCCTCGTTGACGTACTCCAGTCGCACCCGCGTGCCCGTCTCGAGCGACAACCGCGCGGGCTCGAACGCCAGCTCGCTGCCTGTCGTCCGCAGCGTCACGACCCTGTCCACGTCCTCGTCCATCGACGACGCACGCCCCGCAGGGCTGCCGAGCGCCAGCCAGCGCTCGATGGACCGCACGGCGCGCGCGTCGTGCGCCACGCCGTGTCCTGCCGCGACGTCGCGGGCGTCATGGGCGCCCGACGCTGTCTCGCCGGGCGCCGCGATGCAGACGAAGATGGCCAGTGCCGCCGCGCGCCCGCCCTCGGCCAGCGCCCCGCGCGTCATGGCGTCACCCCGAAGATGCCGTCGGTGCCCCAGCGCTCCGCCACCTTCGGCAGCAGCGCCCTGGCGTCACCCGACAGCGACGCCGCCACGGCCTTGAGCCGTTCCTGCTGCGTGGACGTGAAGGCGGGCGGCTGCTCGTCGGGCCAGCCGTCGGCGAGTCCTGTGAGGGCCGCGACCGCTCGTGCCGGATCCGTTGTGCCGATGGCGTCGAACAGGCGCGCGGCCACACCGGCGTCGGCCTCGCGCGCGTGGTACCGCGACAGCAGCTGCACCGTCGTCGCGACCCCCTTCCGCACGTCGTCATGCGCGTCCGGTACCTCGCGCGTGAGGATCTCGAGCGCCAGGTCGACGCCATGCGGCCCCGCGGCGATGGCGACGGCGTCGGGCATCCACGGATCGGCGGCGTTCACCGGCGCGAACAGGGTGTCGAGCAGCACGGCCCGTGACTCGGCCGACGGCGGCAGCTCCGAGAGCACCAGCACCGCCTCGAGGCGGACGCCGGGATCGGCATCCTGGAGCAGGGCGTTGCCGACGGTGTAGTCCATCGCGCCCGGTGCGGCGCGACTGGGCAGCATGCCGCCGCCGACGATGGCCCTGGCGAGCGCGGCATCGCGTGGCAACGTCTGCAGGGCGGCACGCCGTACGCTCGCGGCCGGATGGTGCAGCGCGGCGCGCGCGGCGTCGAGCGCGTCGCCTGCCGCAGACAGCGCGCCAAGGCCGTGGAGCGTCCACAGCGCGTGCAGCGGCCCCGGCGCGAGGCCTTCGGCGTCCATCGTGTGGTCGCGCAGCATATCCACGAGCGCCGGCACCACGTCGCGCTCGCCGCGCTCGACCAGCCGCTGCTGTGCCAGCAGGCGCCAGAGCATGTTGTCGTGCCGCAGCGTCTCCACCAGCTGCGACGGCGAGGCGTCGTCCAGCGCCAGCCGCGTGGCCGCCGGCGCATCGCGCCACTGGACGCGATAGATGCGGCCGCGCTCGGCACCGCGGTTGGGCGTCTCGTACGCGCGGCCCTCGCCCGTCTCCATCCCCTCCGGCGTCGGGTTGTGCTGGACGACGAGCGAGTAGAAGTCGGAGATCCACAGCGCGCCGTCCGGGCCGACCTTGATCTGCACGGGCGAGAACCACTGATCACGGCTGGCGATGAAGCTCCAGCGGTTGCGGGCGTCGTACGCCGTCCCGCGGCGCTGCAGGTCGAACTGTCCGACGAGGTGGCCGGTCGGCTCCGCGACGAACGCGGCGCGATTCCAGTACTCGCGGGGGAACGCACGTGCGGTGTAGATCTCGTGCCCCGCGGCGGCGGTGTACCTGCCGAACTGATCCACCTGCTTGATGTCGGTGAGCGGGTAGATGTCGGAGCGTCGCTCGATGCCCGGCAGGATCGGCTCGCGCATCGCGAGCGTGTGGTAGTAGCGCGCCGGGATGTGCACGAAGTTGCTGGGGCGGTCGTTGGCGGTGGAGCCGAAGATGTAGCCGTCCTCGCTCAGCGCCACGCCCCACGTGTTGTTGCTCGTGCGCGCCAGATACTCGAGCGACGACCCGTCGGCAGGGAAGCGGTAGTAGCCCGGCCCGAACTCGCCGCGGTCCCACGTGCGATCGCCGACCGTGCCGCGGAACCCGTTGTAGCCCACCGACCCGAGGATCTGGTTGTCGAGGCCGTAGCGCAGGTTGCTGGGCGTGCCGTGTGTGTCGGTACGCGGCCAGCCGTCCGACAGCACCGCGCGCGAGTCGGCCTTGCCGTCGCCGTCGGTGTCGGCCAGAAACAGAATCTGCGGCGCCTGCGCGACGATGACGCCGCCGCGCGCGAGGACCAGGCTGGTCGCCAGGTTCAACCCGTCAGCAAACACTGTCACGTCGTCTGCACGCCCGTCGTTGTCGGTGTCGTCGAGGATGAGGACGCGGTCGCCTCCGGGCTCGCCGGGCGGCAGCACGCGATTGGGGTAGTCGTTCGTCTCGACCAGCCACATCCGCCCGCGCGTGTCCCACGTGAAGTCCACGACGCGACGGATCATCGGGTCGGTGGCGAACACGTCGATCGTGAAGCCGGGGCGCAGCGTCGTGAGCGCCAGCGACTCGTCCACCGACATCGGGGCCTGTCCGCGGCGCTCGGGCTCCGCCTGCGTGTTCCAGGGGGCACCCGGCACGTACACGGGCAGCGGCACCTCGAGGTCGACGAACGTCGGCGTGGGTTCGGAGGGCGACGCCTCGAGGCCCCAGTCGCCGGCCGCCCACCGCACGCCGCGCATCAGCAGCTGACGGAACCCGTCGGTTTCCCAGGTCCGCTCGTCGTGTCCCCACGCGGTATAGAAGACGCGCCCCTTGCCGTATGGGCGGACCCACGTCCACGGCTCCTCGTGGCTGCCTTCCCGCCGCACTTCCAGGACGGTACGGTTCACCGGGTTGTGCCGCGTGTGCACGTATGTTTCGTCCCAACTCTCCCACGTGGGCACGCCGGCGATCGCCGGATGATCGGGCGCGAGGCGCTCCACGCGGACCGTGCCCGTGCCGTGGCTCTTGAACGCGCCGCCGATCACCTGCACGAACGCCTCGGCATTCTGGAACGAGGCGGAGGCGCAGTGCACCGCGACCAGACCGCCACCGCGTTCGACGAACGACAGCAGGGCGGCCAGCTGCTCGGGCGTCACGGTGAGGTGGTTGTTGTAGAGGACAATCGCGTGGTACGGCGCCAGGACATCGGGGCGCAGGTCCGCGGGATCGTCCGTGTAGAACAGGTCGATGCCGGCGCCGCTGAACGCCGGCAGTATCGACTTCGCGCGGGCGTGCGGCTCGTGGTGGCCATCGTCGCCCAGGAACAGGACCTGCAGGCGATCGGCTGGCGGGGCCTGCGCGCGGACCTCCGCCGCGCAGCACAGCAGCGTGGTGATCGCGAGCGCGGTGCGCAGCCAGGCTCGACGAGCGGAACGGCCGGCCGGCGGCCAGGCGTACAGCTGGGGCATACTCGTACGGCTCCCGGAAGTCGTTCGTTTGACGTGAGGTGGAAGTATACCGGCGCGCACGCGGCGCCGCGAGAGGTTGCATGGCAGAGGACGCCCGCGCGGGACACCGGTTCGTGACGTCAGGGGAGATGCAGGTGGAGGAACTGCCGTGGGGGCCGCACGAATGGCTGTGCCGGCCGGGGCTCACCGACGCGCGCCACCTGCAGCTGGTGCGCGTACGCATGCCGGCCGGAACCGGCCATGCGTTCCACCGGCATCCCTCGCTCGAAGAAGTGATCTACGTCGTCGAGGGCAGGGCCGAGCAATGGGTCGGCCGTCAGTCGCGGGCCCTCGGGCCCGGCGACATCGCGCACATCCCCGCCGGCGAGGTCCATGCGACGTACAACGCCGGCGACACGACGCTCGTCTTCCTCGCCATCCTGTCGCCCGCGGCCTCGGAGGGGCCGGCTGTCGTGGACGTGTCGCAGGAGGAGCCATGGGCCTCGCTGCGTGCGCTGCCAGGAGGACCGCGGTGAAGCCCACGGTGCTGCTTGCCGGCACGCTCGACACGAAGGGCGAGGAGTACGCGTTCGTCCGCGAGCGCCTGCACGCACTCGACGTCGACACCCTCGTGATGGACCTCGGCGTGCTCGGTGAGCCGCCCTTCACGCCGGACATCAGCGCCGACGAGGTCGCCGCCGCCGCGGAGACGACGCTGGACGCGTTGCGCGCCGCTGGCGACCGGGGCGCAGCGGTCGCGGCGATGGAGCAGGGCGCCTGCGCCCTGGTGCCGGCGCTGTACGGCGCGGGCCGCATCCATGGCGTGCTCGGCCTCGGCGGGGGCGGCGGCACGACGATGGTTGCCGCTGCGATGCGCACGCTGCCCGTGGGCGTCCCGAAGCTGATGGTCTCGACGCTGGCGTCCGGCAACACGGCGCCGTACGTTGACGTGAAGGACCTCACGCTGATGTACCCGGTGGTCGACATCGCCGGGCTGAACCCGCTGTCGCGCCGCATCCTGGCCAATGCCGCCGGCGCGATCGCCGGCATGGTGCGCGTCGAGGTGCCCGAGCCGCCGCGGCCCGCGCGTCCGCTGATTGCCGCGACGATGTTCGGCGTCACGACGCCGTGCGTCACCGCCGCGCGTGAGCGACTGGAAGCGGCAGGCTACGACGTCGTGGTCTTTCACGCCACGGGAACGGGCGGACGGGCGATGGAGGGGCTCATCGCCGACGGCTACTTCACGGCGGTGCTCGACGCGACGACGACCGAGTGGTGCGACGAGGTCGTGGGAGGCGTCCTGTCGGCCGGGCCGACGCGCCTCTCGGCTGCCGGCCGCGCCGGCGTGCCACAGGTGGTCTCCGTCGGGGCGCTCGACATGGTGAACTTCGGCCCCGAGGCATCGGTGCCCGAGACGTTCCGCGGCCGGACGCTCTATCGCCACAACGCGACCGTCACGCTGATGCGGACCACGCCGGACGAGTGCCGCGTCATCGGCGGGCGGATCGCCGCACAGCTGATGGCCGCCACCGGGCCGACGGTGCTGGTGCTGCCCCTGCGCGGCGTCAGCGCCATCGACGCGCCCGGGCAGCCGTTTCACGACCCGGAGGCCGACAGGGCGCTCTTCGAGAGCCTGCGCGCCGGCCTCGGCCCGCCGGTGCGGATCGTCGAGGTGGATGCCCACATCAACGATCCAGCCTTCGCGAAGGCCCTCACCACGGAGCTGCTGGCGCTCGTCGACGCGTCAGCGGCGACGAACGCATCGAACGTCGACGCCAGGGGAGACCGCTGACGTGCCATTCATTCCGTACGAAGAGTGCCTGCGGCGACTGCGGGGGCAGATCGCGGCGGGCCGCCCGATCATCGGCGCCGGCGCCGGCACCGGCATCTCGGCCAAGTTCGCCGAGCGCGGCGGCGTCGACCTCATCATCATCTACAACTCGGGCCGGTTCCGGATGGCGGGCCGCGGCAGCAACTCCGGCCTGATGCCGTACGGCGACGCCAACGCCATCGTCGTGGACATGTCGCGCGAGGTGCTGCCCGTCGTGAAGGACACGCCGGTGCTCGCCGGCGTCTGCGGCACCGACCCGTTCCGCATGATGCGCGTGTTCCTGCCCGAGCTGAAGCGTCTCGGCTTCGACGGCGTGCAGAACTTCCCGACCGTCGGCCTCATCGACGGGCAGTTCCGCCAGATCCTCGAGGAGACGGGCATGAGCATCCAGCTCGAGGTCGAGATGATCGCGCAGGCCCACGAGCTCGGCATGCTGACGTGCCCGTACGTCTTCGACGAAGACACCGCCCGGCGCTTCACCGAGGCCGGCGCCGACGTCGTCGTCGCGCACGCGAACACGACGGTGGCCGGCTCGATTGGGGTCCAGCGTGCCGTGATGTCGCTCGACGAGGCGGTCGAGCGCATCCAGGCGATGCACGACGCCGCGAAGGCGGTCAACCCGGACGTCATCGTGCTGTGCCACGGAGGTCCGATCGCCTATCCCGAGGATGCGCAGTACGTCCTCGACCGCACGACGGGCGTCTCGGGGTTCTTCGGCGCGTCGAGCATCGAACGGCTCGCGACCGAGGTGGCCATCGAGGATCAGACGAAGAAATTCAAGGCGATCAAGATCGGGGACGGCAGTCGCTGACCGATGACCGCTGACGGTTCACTGCTGACGGCCTATTGCGGGGTCCTGGCGACGAACACCACGTGGCGGGGGCCGCGGCCCCCGGGCCGGGCGCGCACCTGGCGCGTCGTGACCTCGAAACCGGCCAGGCGCAGGTGTCGCGCGAAGCGTTTGTCGTGGCCAGCCGACCAGACCGTCAGCACGCCGCCGGGCCGCAGCGCCGCCAGCAGGGCGGCCAGGCCTGCCGGCCCGTACAGCCGCCTGTTGGTCGCCGACGCGAAGGCCTCCGCGCCGTTGTCCACGTCGAGCAGGATGGCGTCGAACCTCCCGCGCGACTCGCGGAGCACGTCGGTGATGTCGCGGGCGTCCACCGTGACGCGTGGATCGCGCAGCGGGTGCCCGGCGAGCGGCCCGAGCACACCCTCGTTCCAGGCCACCACGCTCGGCACGAGCTCCGCGACGACGACCGTCGCATCCGCGGGCAGCTGGTCGAGGGCCCCGCGCACCGTGTAGCCCATGCCGAGCCCGCCGACGAGCACGACCGGCGCCGGACGGCCGGCGATCGCGTCGCACGCGATCCCGGCAAGCTGGAGTTCCGACGCATGCATGCGATTGGTCATCAGGAGGTGACCATTCGCGAGGAGCACGTACTCGGTGTCGCGGCGGGCCAGGGTGATCGTCGTCCCGTCGGGTGCGGTGGCCGTGCCCAGCGTTTCCCAGGGCTTCATTGCGAGACGATCGCGTCAGGCAGCAACTCGACCATCACGTCCACGTCGGCCACGTCTTCACCCACGGGAATGTCGGTGCGGAGCTGGAACGGCACCGGCGTCTCCGGCACGAGCCTGCCGTCGCTGAGGGTGCCTCTCGCTGGCGACGGCGTACCGACGAGCACCTCGAGCACGTGGCCGTACTCGTCCCGCAGCACCGCCGTGATCACCACGCCGTCGGCACGCACGGCGTCGCCCTGGACGAGCGCGATCGTGCCCCCGATCCGATACCCGTCGCGGAAGCGGCTGCGGCGCGTCACGTCGGCCTCGACGCGCGTCGCTGACGGCTCGCAGGCCTTCGGCGGCGTCGTGGCGGGCTTGCTCGACACCCAGCGGTCCCAGGTGAACGGATTCGCGAGCGGGGCATGATCCTCTTCGACGACGATCACGTACGCGGACGGTGCTGGCGTCTTCGCGTCCACGTTGCGAAGCCTGAAGCGGAACGGCAGCAGGCCGCCCGGCGGCACCTGGCTGACGCGCGCTTCGTTGGGAATGCCGTCGCCGATCGGCTCCCATTCGGCGTTGACGTAGTGGAGACGGACGTTGACGGCCGTGGCGCAGTCGCCGTCGTTGCGCATGGCGCCGACGAGCACGCCGATCTTGAGGTTCTCGAACGAGACGGCGGAGTTGTGCACCGGCGTGAACCGCAGGCCGTCGCCCGTGCTGATGCGCGCCGTGCGCGGCAGTTCCATCCACGGCGGCACGTTGTCGCGAGACTCGACGCTGTAGACGGGCATGCGGGCGCCGCCCGGGAAGAGCGGCATCTGCGGGCCTGCGACGAGCGTGGGCGGCAGAGCCACGAGCGTGATGGCCGTCAGGCCAATCAGCGGTTGACGCATGGCGAACCTCGGCGGCAGGCGTTGCCAGCCTGACCGATACACTCGTCGGGTGTCAACCGGACGGGCCGCGGTAAGATGCCGCCCGATGCGACGTTCGCGGTTGGCTGCCACCATCGCCGCGCTGCTCGTCCCCGGTGCCGTACTCGTGCTGACCGCCGGGCCCTTGTCGCCGCGAGGGCAAGGCCCCGCGGGCGCGTCCGCGGAAGATCCCGTCGCGGCGTCAATTGCCGCGCCAGGCGCCGAGTCGCCATGGGGCCCGTGGCTCGAGCCCGACGCGCCGTTTTTCTCCTCAATCGTGGACGCCAGGGCTGCCGGTGACGGGCTGCCTGCCGACAACCTCGCGCCCCGCTCCCTCGTGCTGCGCGCGGGGCAGGGATGGTGGGCGGCGTTCGATCCGGACCTGCTGCGGGTCGTCGCGGTGTGGCAGGGCGACGCGGTGACGCCGACCGCCCTGGCGCCCGGCTCCTATCACGTGCCCGACAGGAAGACGCCCGGCGGCCAGAACGCGCTGCCGGTGCCGGATGGCCGGGTGGTGCTCGCCACCGGCATCCATCCGGGATGGCAGACGGGTGACCGTCCGCTGTTCACCGACCCGCGTGCGCCCGCGCCGTCCACCGAGGAGGTCGGCCGCGGTCCCGTCGACGCCTCCGCTGGACGCTTCGAGGCCGTGCAACTCACCGCCTCCGGTGCCGTCATCGAACTGGACGTCGCAGGTGTCGCCGTCCGCGAGTGGATGACGACAGTGCCCACGGAGGACGGCACGGCAGCGTTCGTGCGTCACGTCGAGATCGGCCCATCGTCATCGACGCACTGGCTCGTGCTCGGC
>JBIQIB010000200.1:0-4250 GCA_044508265.1 Acidobacteriota bacterium | reverse complement strand
GTGAGCCGCTTGACCGCGGGCAGCCGACTGGAGCGCATCGCGGCCTGCAAGCGTCGGTTGTTGCGCAGCTGAATCTGCGCGCCGAGCAGCTGCTCGATCGCTTCGGCCGCGGTCAGCGTCGCGCCATCAACGCCGTGGAGAATCGCGTCGAGGGCCTCGAGTGCTCCGGGCATGTGCAAATCGGCGAGCATGTGGCGCAGACGATCGCGACGGGAGGGGGCGGCGCTCTTCATGCGAGCCCTCCCGTGAGGCGGGCGTACACGGCCAGCGGCCGCTTCTCGACCGTGACCAGCGGCCGCGGCGTCGCCCATGGCGCGGGGCGGCGCGGCGGGTCTGGCAGGAGGACCGACGCATACGGCCGGGACGCCAGCGGCTGCAGGCACAGACGCTCGTCTCGATCGAAGCGATCGCGTGGCCGCTCACGCGTCGTGGCGTGCCGCCGCACATTGGCGACGTCATCGAGCCACTGCCGACACTGCTGATCGAGGTCCCCGTCATTGGCAAACGTCCGCCCGTAGACGAAATTGCCGCGGAGGTAGCGCACGGGACGCTCCACCTTGCCTTTGGTCTGGGCGCGGTAGGGGCGACACGCGCGCGGCGTGAAGCTCCAGTGGCCGGCGAAGCGGAGAAACTCGAGATTCTGGATCAGGGCGCCCCCCTGGAGCTTCCACCGCATTGTCAGCACCTTGCCGCAGCTCATGATGATCCGCATCAACAGTGGCTCGCTCATCGCTAGATCAGATCCAGGAGGGACCGACGTCTCGGCGTTCTCTGGCGCCTGCGACCCTGCAGGTGTCCCCGATCTCTCGCCAAAGACTACACTCGCCGTGGCGCGAGTCGAGGCAGGATTTCTGCTGCGACGGATCCAGCAGGCGGCTGAGGCCTCGGTCAGCCTCGACCTGATGATGCGGTCGCTACTCAGCATCGGCGCAACGCCCCGCGATATTGCGAAGCGGATTCGGAAGGCCGAGGCAGCCTGACAAGCCGTGGACCGGCAGCGAATCGAGAACGTCCCCCTTGACACTACGTCGTGACGCAACGTAGTGTGTGACACCATATGTCCGGTGACGTGCCCATCCCTGATGACTTCCTGCCTCTGACGCCGGCGCTCTTTCACGTCTTGTTGGCTCTGTCCGACGGAGAGAAGCATGGCTACGCCATTCTCAAGGAGGTGGAAGCGCGCACGGACGGGAGCGTCGCGCTGAGTACGGGCACGCTCTACGGCATCATCAAGCGGTCCTTGGCCGAGGGTCTCATTCGGGAATCCGTGGCCGGTAGCAACGACCGCCGGCAGGCGTATCGGCTCACGGCACTGGGGCGAAGGGTCGCTCTCGCCGAGTCGGCCCGCCTCGAGCGTCTCCTGCGGGTCGCCCGATCGAAGAAGCTCGTTCCCGAGCCCGCTGGAGACTGACCATGTCCTGGCGCCGTTGGCACAATCGGCTGTTTCGCGCGTTCCTCCGACTGTTTCCTTCTGAGTTTCGCGAGCGCTTCGGGGCGGAGATGGCCGACGACTTCCAGGACCAGTATGACGACGCGCGCCGGACGAGAGGGTTGAAGCGACTCTGGTTCCGCACAAGCCGAGACCTCGCCGGTCGAGCGATGCTCGAGCACCTCGACACGCTTCGTCGCGATCTGGCGTTCACCGCCAGGTCGTCACGGCGTCACCCCGCGCTGGCGCTCACCATCGTCGCCACACTCGCCGTGGCCATCGGTCTGAACACGGCAGTCTTCAGCGTTGCGGATGGCGTTCTACTGCGGTCCTTGCCCTATGACGGCGAGCAGCGACTCGTGCAGCTATACGACCTGTCGCCAGAGCCCGAACGCGAGCGTCAATCGGTCTCGCCAGGCAATTTCGTCGACTGGGCCGCCGAGGCGTCGACGATCGACGTCATGGTGGCCGTGAGCTCGATGGACCTGACCGTAGCTGGCGCCGGCGATCCGGAACGGGTGGAGGCGATGGTCGTATCCGAGGGCTTCTTCCGTATGTTCCCGTCCAGGCCCGTGGTCGGGCGTCTCTTTACGCCAGCGGACCATGACGTTGCGAAGGCCGGCCCACCCGCTGCGGTGATCCTCAGTCATGATTTGTGGCAGCGCCGGTTCAACGGCCGTCCGGACGTCGTCGGCCAGACGGTGCGTACCGCGTTCGGAAGCGCGGCGGAGGTGGTCGGTGTTCTCCCGCCGGACTTCCACTTTCGCGAGGTGCCTGGACGGGCGCGAGCCGATGCGTGGTTGGCGACTTCTCCCAATCCGAACCAGAGACGAGCCAGGTACTTGACTGCGATCGGGCGTCTGGCCCCCGGCGCGGCAGTGGCGGCCGCACAAGCCGAGATGGACCTCGTGGCTGCGAAACTGGCCCTCGCGCATCCTGACGTGAACGCGGGCCGTGAGATCGGCATCGTCCCGCTGCACGAAGTGGTGGTCGAGAGCGTCCGTAGCCAGATGTGGTTCCTGTTCGGCGCGGCGCTCTGCGCGCTGCTGGTCGCAGGCGCGAATGTCGCAGGGCTGCTGCTGGCTTTTGAGCGGGGGCAGCGGTACGAACTGGCGACGCGCATCGCCCTCGGCGCCTCGCGCGCGCGGCTCGTCCGGCAGGCGGTTACCCATAGTCTCTCCCTCTCGGCCCTCGGAGGGGCAGCCGGGATGCTCCTGGCATTCGGCCTCGTACGCATGATCGTCGCGCTTGCACCAGTGGAGATTCCTCGGCTGGATGAGATTGTCGTGGATGTACGAGTGCTCGCATTTTCGCTCGTCCTAACCACGCTCGTCGGAGTGCTCTGTGGGATTGCACCGGTCCTCATGACTGCTCATCGCGCGACGGCCAACGTGTTGCGCCTGACGGGTGCCGATGCGCGGGCTCGAGGCCGACGCGTTCGCTACGGGCTCGCTATCGCGGAAGTAGCAGTGGCGTTGATGCTCGTGGTGGCTGCGGGGCTGATGGTCAGGACTGTCCGCGCGGTTGGTGCGCTCGAGTTGGGCTTCGTTGCCGATCACCTCATTTCGATCGGGTTGACCCCGGACATCTCGCAGTGGCGAGCCCGCGGCGGCATGTCTGCGTTCGAGTCAACGCTCCTGGAACGGATCCGCGCGCTGCCGCAGGTCGTGGCCGCGGGTATCGGGTCGAGACCGCTGGGCGGTGCCGGGTTGGGAATGGGGGTCGAGCTGCCGGGAGTGGACAACGAAGAACGCCAGTGCTGCGCTGCAGATTCCGTGAGTCCGGGCTATCTCGAAGCCCTCGGCGCGCAACTCGTCGAGGGACGGTTCTTCAGGCAACAGGACGCTGATGATGGGGCTGGCGTGATGCTCGTGAATCAGGCCGCCGCGCGGCTGGGCTGGCCAGATCGCACAGCGGTCGGGCGCGTCGTCGACGTCGACGGCCAGTCACTACGAGTAGTGGGTGTCGTGCACGATGTGCGACGCGACGGCCTGGAGCCGGCTCCGGAACCGACGATCTACCTGGTGAGCAGCCGAACACCCAGCCTGTGGACCAACAACCTCATCGTTCGGACGCACGGCGATCCCGCGGAGATCCTGCCGGCCGTCCGTGCCATCATGCGCGACATCGACCCCACGCAGGCGCTCACGCGCATCCAGACGATGGAGCAGGCGCTCGCCGGCGCACGAGCGCCGAGACAGTTCACGCTCCAGTTGATTGGGATGTTCTCGCTGATCGCGCTCGGACTCGCGGCTCTGGGTGTGTACGGACTGGTGTCTGAGTCTGTGTCGCAGCGTTTGCCAGAGTTCGGTATCCGCATGGCGCTCGGCGCGACGCCTGCGCGCATTCTCGGGGCCGTCGTCGCGCACGGTGCCGGCATCGTCGTCATCGGCGCGGCGGCGGGTCTCGCCTGCGCCGTGGCCGTCAACCGCACGATGACCAGTCTCGTCTTTGGCGTCGAGACGACGGACGCTGGCACATATGGCGTCGCGGCTGTTGTGCTGTTCGCTGCGACACTGACAGCGTGTCTGCTTCCCGCATGGCGCGCCGCCACTGTTGATCCTGTCCGCGCGCTCCGACAGCAATAGCCGGGGCCGTTGCATTCGGGCGGCGCTCCAGCACGTTCTGAGGGCCGCCGTATCGGGTGCGTCGGCGAGCAGGTGGGTTCGTCCGCACCGACCTCGCCCCCCGTGCTGACCGGGCTTCGGACGCCATTGGTCAAAAAGAGCTTTGTGTAGTAAAGTTACCGTCGGCAGCAGACGACTGGCCATGAATGGAGGCAGGGCGATCATGAGTGCATTGATGAGGATGCTGGGGCTGG
>JBIQIB010000051.1:25119-28737 GCA_044508265.1 Acidobacteriota bacterium | reverse complement strand
CGGCGAGCGACGGCCAGCAGCCACTCCGGATTGATTTGCTGTGTGGGCAGCATGGGGACGACTCCTTAACCTAACGTGCAAGAGGCAACCAGAACGTGAGCCCGGCCCGCACTCCCTGCCGTTCGAGCTCAGGCGCGATGATGAGCTGATCGGCGAGCGACGGCGCGAAGTCGTACTGGTAATAGAAGTACTGGGCGAACAGGGCGACCTGCGGTGTCAGCGCGGTGCGGATGCGCAGGCTCCCCAGCAGCGTATCGAAATTGCGCCGTGATAGCCCCACCGATCCGTTGAGGTAGCCGGCAGACATCAGGACGTCCGTTCGCCGGCCGAGCCACCCGCCCAGCGACGCGGTGACCCTGTCGCCCGAGAACGGCTCCGACAGCCCGTCGAGGAACGAGACGGATCGCACGTACACGGCCTGCGCCTGCCACGGACCGGCGAAGTCGTGCCGCAGCGTCGCGGTCCCCAGCGCCCTGAAGAGGAAGCGATCGCCGCTGCCCTCCTCTGCGTTCACGCGGTCGCGGACGAGCATCGCCGAGCCTGTCGTCAGTGAGAACGTCGTGCGGCCCCGGCCGAACGTGAAGGGGCGTCCGTACTGCACGCCCACGTCGATGTCGTGGTTGTCGTTGCGGCTTCCAGCCCGGCTCCGCATCGTCCGATATCCGTACCCGAGACGGAGCGAGGCGTACCGCGTCAGGTTGTACGAGTAGCGAAAGGCGCCGCGGTACCTCTGGGTATTCACGTCGTCGAACGACGACCCGAAGTCGGCGACGCTGTAGCCGGCGAGGAACTGGAGGGACGAGCGCGGAGTCAGCACGCGGCGCAGCGTGGCGTTGCCCGTGTACAGGATGCCGCGGCGCCTGGCGCCCACAGTGATGTCTTCAGGGCCGCCGGTGCCGGGATCGGTGCCCGGCATCCCGAGACCAGGATCGGTCTCCTCGTCCTGCAGCGTCGGATCGAGGGTCGACGGCGCCGCGAACGGGACGACAGAGAAGTACGGACGGTACGCGGCCTGCTGTGTAAAGGCCAGCGACGTGCGCGGCGAGAGCGACCGGCCGTAGCTGAGGCGCAGCGCGTGATGAGTCGGCACCAACTCCTCGGTCTCGGTCACCCACCTGAACGAGGATCCCAGAGACGCCCCGAAGCGCGCGACTTCCGACCTCCGCTCGTAGGTGAGGGCGCCCTGCCCGCCGACGTAGGTCCCGCCCAGCCGGGTGCCAGGCTGGCGAGGGCCGGTCCCGCGCGCGAAGATGTCGTCGTCATACCCTCCATACAACGACGCCGTGAAATCGAGGTTCTGCGGGCGCGTCTCCGACGAGCCAGGCAACCGGCCGAACAAGCCGCGAAACGGGCGCTCACTCGACTGTCCGGCAGCCGGTGCGGGCACGGCCACCAGCCACGCCAGGACGACGGCGCCGAGGGCCGCGCGGTGCGAGGGACGGCCGAGCCGCCCGACCGTGGTCGTCATGGAATGATGACCGTATCCCCCGGCTTGAGCTCGATGTTCTGTTCGAGCTTCTTCCCCTGGATGACGTCGTTGTAGTTGAACTTGTAGCTCGTGGTGCGCCCGTTCTCCGTGCGCATCACCACGATCCGGTCCTTCTTGGCGAACTCCGTGACGCCGCCGGCGAGCGCGAGCATCTGCAGCACCGTGACGGGCGTCGTCAGCGAGTACGTCCCGGGGCGCTGGACACGACCGGTGACGTACACCCGCCGGCTGTTGATCTGCTTGACGACGACAGACACCGTGGGATCACGGACGAACTGCGCGCTTGCCGCGACGATGGCCTCGCGCAGCTGATCCGGGGTGCGACCCGAGGCCTGGATGTCGTTGAGCAGCGGCAGCGTGATCATGCCGTCCGGCCGCACGATCACCTCGCCGCCGTGGTTGGGGAGCTCCCAGAAGACGATGCCGAGCACGTCGTCGGGGCCGATGACGTAGCCAGGTGGCGGCTGCACGCCCTCGGTCGCCTGCGCCGGCGTACCCGGCTGCGCGGGCGCGGTGCCCGGCTGGGGCTGCGTCGCCACCGGCTGCGGCTGCTGCGTCGGCGCCTGCGCCGGCGCGGTCTGCGCGGAGGACGACGACGCGCAGGCGATGCTGGCCGAGGCCACGACGACGCCGAGGGTGAAGCGGATGACACTGAGCATTGCAGACTCCTCGAAGCGGCTCACCGGAACTCCTTGAACGGCAGCTGGCAGTCGTGCTTCCGCAGGAAGTTCAGGAACCGCTTGTAGTCGGCCTGCTCCATGTTGAAGAGCCGGCAGACGATCTTGTAGTTGCCACGCGATTCCTCGAGCCCCTTGCGAATGAGGTCGCGCATGTTCTGCTTGGTGATCTCGCGCTCCATGTAGAGCGGATAGACGACCTGCCAGAACGACTCCTTGTTGTCGATCATGCGCCGGTACAGGTCGTCGGCCACGGTGCGACGGCGCTCGCGGCGCGGCCGGATGCCCACGCCCCGCTGCGCCTTCACCTCCAACGGCAGGTCGTCCACGCGAATCAGCTCGTGCCGCCCCGTGACGACCAGCCGCTCGACCACGTTCTCGAGCTCGCGCACGTTGCCCGGCCAGGCGTAGTCGACCATCATCCGGAACGCGTCCGGCTCGAACCCCTTGACGGCGTGTCCGCCCCACGAGACGTACCGCCGCAGGAAGTGCTCGATCATCTGCGGGATGTCCTCCTTGCGCTCCCGCAGCGGCGGCACCTGGAAGTGAATGACGTTCAGGCGGTAGTAGAGGTCTTCGCGGAACTGCTCCCGGGCGATGAGGTCCTGCAGGTTGCGGTTGGTCGCCGCCACCAGGCGGACGTTGACGATGCGCCCGCCACGGTCGGCACCGACCTTCTGCAGTTCGCCGGTCTCGAGGAAGCGGAGCAACAGGCCCTGCATCCGCAGCGTCATCTCGCCGACTTCGTCGAGGAAAATCGTGCCCTCGTGCGCCGCTTCCAGCTTGCCGGGCTTGTCGCGGTACGCGCCGGTGAAACTGCCCTTGACGTGGCCGAACAGCTCGGATTCGAGCAGCGTCTCGGGCAGCCCCGCGCAGTTCATCGCGATGAAGGGCTTGTCGGCCCGCAGGCTGTGGGTGTGGATGGCGCGTGCGACGAGTTCCTTGCCGACCCCGCTCTCGCCCGTGATGAGCACCTTGGCGTCGGTGCGGGCAATCCGCTCGATCTCCTGCTTGAGCTCGAGCATCTGTGCGCTCGATCCGATGAGCTGAGCCGGCTCGGCGTTCTTCAACATGTTCATGGATTACTGGTGGTCCCCGGCTGACAATCGGCCTGCAGGCGCCACTTCTGCAACGCAGAGGCCGACTAAAGGGCGACGGCAGAAGTAACGTATGTCACGCGTAAACCGCACGGCCGACGAACTAAGGTCACTCCTCAGGTAGACTAGCTCATCCATTGCTGAATCCCTAAACCATTGTGTTCCAGCAGTTTGCAGGATAGTCTCCCTTTTCTGGCCAGCGCCACAAGCTCTCAAGGATAACACAGGGTGCCGGTGCCCGGCACCGCACACCGGCACCACGCGGATGGCCCTATCCTGAAGGGCATGCTCCTGCTCGAGGGCGTACGCAAACGCTACGACGGACAGCACCGGGACGCGGTCGCCGGCATCTCGC
>JBIQIB010000051.1:21748-25019 GCA_044508265.1 Acidobacteriota bacterium | reverse complement strand
GGCGTACGCAAACGCTACGACGGACAGCACCGGGACGCGGTCGCCGGCATCTCGCTGCACGTCGCCCCCGGCGAGATGGTGGCGTTGATGGGGCCATCCGGGTGCGGCAAGTCGACGCTCCTGCACCTGTGCGGGGCGATGGACCGCCCGACCGCCGGACGCGTCGCCCTCGACGGCGACGACCTCTCGCGCCTCGACGACGCGGCATTGACCCTGACACGACGGCACCGTGTGGGGTTCGTCTTCCAGTTCTTCAACCTGCTGCCGACACTGACGCTCGCCGAGAACATCGCGCTGCCGCTCGTCCTGGCCGGCCGGTCGCCGGGCGACGCCCGAACGGCGGCCCGCGAGGCGGCCGATCGCATGGGCATCACGCCCCGCCTCGATGCCTATCCCGCCCACGTGTCGGGCGGCGAGATGCAGCGGGCCGCCATCGCCCGGGCGATCGTCCACCGGCCGCGCGTCCTCATCGCCGACGAGCCCACCGGCAATCTCGACTCGGCCAACGGCCTGACCGTGCTCCACCTCCTGCAGACGCTCAACAGTGACCTGGGTCTGACAGTGGTGATGGCCACCCACGCGTCCGAGATCGCCGCGGGCGCCAGACGCGTCGTCCACCTCCGCGACGGCCGCATCGTGGACGGCGTGGACGGCGTGGACGCGGCCCTGCCGTCATGATTCTCCTGTTCCGGCAGGTCATCCTGCGGCACCTGCGGCGCGAGCTGCTGCGCAGCGCGATCACCGTGGTCGGCGTCGCCGCGGGCATTGCCGTGGTCCTCGCGATCCGGCTGACGAACGCGAGCTCGATCCGCGGTTTCGAAACGGCACTGGACCTGACGTCCGGGCGGACAGGCCTCGAGATCCTCGGCAGCCCGTTCGGCATGGACGAGCGCTACGTCGCCGAACTCGACTGGCTGCGGGAGTTCGGGCAGGCGAGCCCCGTCGTCGACGGCGACGTGCTCGTCATCGACGGCGAGCCCGACGGCTCGTCGCCCCCCCGCACGGTGCTGATGCGCGTGCTGGGCGTGGACATCCTGCGCGACATCCCGCTGCGCGACTACGACGTACGAGAGGGCCCGGAACCACGCGGCGAACGAGGGTCGGCCGCCGACATCCTGGCGTTGCTCGTCGAGCCGGATGCGATCGTCACGACGCGTGCGTTTGCCCGCAGGCGGGGCCTCGAGGTGGGCGACGTCGTCCATGGCCTGATCGACGACCGCACCGTGACCTTCACGATCCGGGGGCTGCTCGAGCCCGAAGGCCCGGCCAGGCTCGCGGACGGGCACTTCATCCTGATGGACCTGGCCGGCGCGCAGCAGGCCTTCGATCGCTTCGGGAGCATCGACCGCATCGACCTGCGCCTGCACGACGGCGTGGACGTCGCCGAAGCGGAAGCCGCCGTCCGTGCGCGGCTGCCGGCCGGCTTGAGCGTTCAGCGTCCGGAGCGGCGCGGCGCGCAGGTGGAGCGGATGCTGGCGGCGTTCCACCTGAACCTGACGGCGCTCTCCTCGATCGCCCTCGTCGTCGGCCTGTTCCTCGTGTTCAACGCCGTGTCGGTGTCGGTGCTCGCGCGCCGTCAGGAGATCGGCACGCTGCGCGCGCTCGGGGTGTCGCGAGGCCAGGTGCATGCGCTGTTCCTGGGTGAGGCCGCGCTGTTTGGCGTTCTCGGCGTGGCACTCGGCCTGCCGCTGGCGCGGCTCCTCGCCGACGCGACCGTCGCCCTGACGACGAGTACCGTGAACGCGTTGTACGTGCAGGCGGCGCCTGCGCCACCCGATCTGGCGTGGGGTGACGTCGTGCGCGCCGTGCTCGTCGGCGTGCCGCTCTCGCTCGTGGCGGCATGGCTGCCCGCGCGCGAGGCAGCGGGTGTCCCGCCGACCGCCGTGCTGCGCGGCGCCGATCGCGCAACGGCCCGCCTGCGGACGGGCGGCTGGTCATGGCGGGTCGGCCTCGCGCTGCTGGTGCTGGCCGCGGCCCTCGCGTCGGCGCCCCCCGTGGCCGGACTCCCGCTTGGCGGCTATGCCGCCGCATGCGCCCTCGTCTTCGGCGCGTCACTCCTGATGCCTCTCGCGCTGCAGGTCGCGGCGCGAACAGGACGGAGCCTCTGGTTCCGGGTGCTCGGTCCCGGCGGCTGGCTCGCGCACGCGAACCTTGGCGGCCACATCCCGCGGGTCGCCGTGAGCGTCGCTGCGTTGTCGATGAGCCTGGCCATGATGGTGGCCATCACGGTGATGGTCGGCAGTTTCCGGCAGACCGTCATCGACTGGGTGGGACAGACGTTGCAGGCCGACCTGTTCGTCGGCCCCGCCTCGCGGTCGCGCGGCGCGAGAGCCAGCACGGTGTCGCCGGAGGTCGAGGCGCTCGTGCGCGCCCACCCGGACGTGATCGCCGTGGATGCGTTCCGCAACGCCACGGTGCCGTACGCCGACAGCCGGATCTCGCTCGGCTCGGGTGACTTCACGGTGCAGCAGCGGCACGGCAGCCTGCGCTTCAAGGCTCCATCCGACGGCGCGTCGGCGCTCGCGTCGGCCACTGGCGCCGATGCGGTGGTCGTCTCCGAGCCGTTCGCGAACCGCTACGGCGTGACGGTCGGCGAATCCGTGGACCTGCAGACGCGCGACGGGCCGCGGCCGTTCCGTGTCGCCGCCATCTACTATGACTACTCGAGTGACCGCGGCGTGGTGATGATGGACAACGCGACGCTCGCGCGGCACTTCGGCCTGCAACCGCCCACGGGCCTCACGGTGTACCTGCGCGAAGGCGCCGATGCCGCCGCGGTGCGCGACGAGTTGCTCGCGCGTCTCGACGGCAGGCAGGGCGTGTTCATCCACACGAACGGATCGCTGCGCGCCGAGGTGCTGCGCATCTTCGACAACACGTTCGCCGTCACTTACGCACTTCAGGCGATCGCCATCCTTGTCGCGCTGCTCGGCATCGTCGGCACCCTGATGACGCTCGTCATCGAGCGGCGGCAGGAACTCGGCATCCTCCGGGCGCTGGGCACGTCGCGCGGGCAGCTGCGCACGATGATCGTGGGCGAGGCCGCCATGCTGGGCGCGCTCAGCCAGGGGATGGGCCTTGCGGTGGGCCTGCTGCTGGCGTTGATCCTGATCTACGTCGTGAACCTCCAGAGCTTCGGCTGGACCATCCACCTCCACGTGCCGTGGACGTCGCTCCTCCAGATGTCGGTCCTCGTGGTCATCACGACCCTGCTGGCCGGCGTCTACCCGGCACGGCGCGCGATGGCCGGGGCCACCGCCGCACCGGAGGA
>JBIQIB010000051.1:4808-21648 GCA_044508265.1 Acidobacteriota bacterium | reverse complement strand
GGCAGGGCGATCGTCCTGCCGGACGACCATGCCGCCCATCCCGACTACCGTCTCGAGTGGTGGTACTACACCGGCAACGTCGAGGGCGACGACGGACGGCCGTACGGCTACCAGGTGACGTTCTTCCGTTACGGCGTGGCGCGCGAGCCGGCCAACCCGTCCGTCTGGGCCGTGCGCGACCTCTACATGACGCACGTCGCCGTGACCGACCCGTCGAGCGGCCGGCACCTCTACGACGATCGCCTGAACCGGGCCGGGCTCCACTGGGCGGGCGCGCGCACGGACCGGTACGACGTGTGGAACGAGAACTGGCGGGCGTTCCGCGACGGGACGGGCATGCATCACGTCCACGTGGCGACCGACGCCTTCGCGCTGGACCTGGAACTCGCCGAGGGCAAGCCGGCGGCGCTTCAGGGCCTGGCAGGCTACAGCCGGAAGGGCAGCGACCCCGGCAACGCCTCCTACTACTACTCGCTCACGCGGATGCCGACGACGGGGCGGCTGCGTGTCGGCGACCGCACCGTCAGTGTGCGGGGCAGCAGCTGGATGGACCACGAGTTCGGCACGAGCGCGCTCGAGCCGGGTACGCAGGGCTGGGACTGGTTTGCCCTCCAGCTCGACGACGGCCGGGAACTGATGATGTTCCAGCTGCGGCGCCGGGACGGCGGGCGCGACCCGTACTCGGCAGGGACGTGGGTGGCTGCCGACGGCGCGACGCGGGCGCTCGCGGCCGGCGATTTCGCGATCTCGCCGCGGCGTCACTGGACGTCGCCCGTCAGCGGTGCGACGTATCCGGTGGAATGGGACCTCAACCTTCCTGGCAACGACGTCCACCTGCGCGTGACGGCGCGCGTGGACGCACAGGAACTCGTGACGAGGCGTTCGACCAACGTCACGTACTGGGAAGGCGCCGTGACCGTGGAGGGCCGGGCAGGGGAGGCGGCCATCAGCGGCCGCGGATACGTCGAGCTGACCGGCTATGCCGGCGGCCCGATGAGCGACGTCATGCGATGACGTGCCTTCGGGCAGCGATGCCGGCCACGTCCGCGGCAGCGGGCGGCCATCGACGCAGAGGACGTGGTTCGGTGACGGTAGGATGTCAGTCGTGGGGTGCGTCGAAGCGTGATTGAGCCCGAGCTGCTGCTGCGCGCCTACGCCTCGGGCTGGTTCCCGATGGGCACGGGGCGCCGCACCCGCATCGAGTGGTTCTCGCCGGATCCCCGCGGCATCCTGCCGCTCGAGACGTTCCGCGTGTCGTCACGGCTGCGCCGCACGGTGCGCCAGGGCGTGTTCGACGTCAGGGTCGACACGGCCTTCGAGGACGTGATGCGGGCGTGCGCGATGCGCGACGAGACCTGGATCACGCCGCCCATCCTGCGCAGCTACCTGCGCCTGCACGAGATGGGCTTTGCGCACTCGGTCGAGGCGTGGCACGAGGACCGGCTGGTGGGAGGCCTCTACGGCGTGGCCCTGGGCGGTGCGTTCTTCGGCGAGTCGATGTTCCACACCATGACCGACGCCTCCAAGGTCGCGCTGGTGCATCTGGTCGAGCGGCTGCGGCGCCAGGGGTTCGCGCTGCTCGACACGCAGTGGGTGACGCCGCATCTCGCGACGTTCGGGGCCATCGAGATCCCGCGCGGCGACTACCTCGAACGGCTGCGGCGGGCCGTGATGCTGCCGGTGGTGTTTGGATGATTCCTGCGGCGTCACGAGGCTGGTTCCGGCCACGTGCCACCACCGGCTTGCCGCCGAGCGCCATCACCGCCGCCGGCAGATGGGATGAATCCTGAAGCGTTCGGCCGACGGGCCGATTCAGCAGAGGACGTGCGCGACCGGGGTAGGAATCACGCGCGACGTTCTGCTAGCCTGTCGCGTTGGACGATCGCGGAGACCACTGACAGATGAGTGACATTTTGCAGCGCATCACCGACCGCACGGCGGTCGTCGGCATCATCGGACAGGGCTACGTCGGCCTGCCGCTGGCCCTCGTGTTCGAAGAGGCCGGCTTTCGCGTCGTCGGATTCGACGTCGATCCCGCCAAGGTCGAGCGGCTCGCGCGCGGTGAGTCCTACATCAAGCACATCGGCTCCGAGCGGGTCGCCTCGGCCATCAAGAGTGGCCGCTTCTCGGTGACCACCGACTTCGACGAACTGGCGTCGTGCGACGCGATCCTCATCTGCGTGCCCACGCCGCTCGGGCGGCACCGCGAGCCCGACCTCTCGTACGTCCACGGCACGTCCGACGAGATCGCCAGGCGGCTCCGGCGCGGTCAGCTGGTGGTGCTCGAGTCGACGACCTACCCCGGGACGACCGACGAGGAGGTGCTGCCGCGCCTCGAGGCGTCCGGTCTGCGCTGCCCGGACGACTTCCTGCTGGCGTTCTCGCCCGAGCGCGAGGATCCCGGCAACGCGAAGTACAACACCAAGACCATTCCCAAGGTGGTGGGTGGGGTCAACATCCCCTCGACCGAAGCGGCCGTCGCGCTGTATGCCGCGGCCGTGGACCAGGTCGTCGCCGTCTCCTCCGCGCGCGTCGCCGAGTCGTGCAAGCTGCTCGAGAACGTCTACCGCTCGATCAACATCGCGCTCGTCAACGAGCTGAAGATGACGTTCGACCGCATGGGCATCAACGTGTGGGAGGTGATCGACGCGGCCAAGACCAAGCCGTTCGGCTTCACGCCCTTCTACCCGGGTCCGGGCCTCGGCGGGCACTGCATCCCGCTCGACCCGTTCTACCTGTCGTGGAAGGCGTCGGAGTTCGGCATGTGGACGCGCTTCATCGAGCTGGCGGGCGAGATCAACACGGGCATGCCGCGGTACGTGGTGGGCAAGGTCGGCGAGGCGCTCAACGCGGCCGGGAAGAGCGTGAACGGCTCACGCGTGCTCGTGCTCGGCCTGAGCTACAAGGAGAACATCGACGACGACCGCGAGTCGCCGTCGTACGAGCTCCTGGAGCTGCTCGAGGAGCAGGGCGCGCACGTGGACTACTGCGACCCGTTCTTCCCGAAGGCGCGCCCGGGCCGGAAGTACGACCTCGGCCTGGCGTCGGTGCCCTGCACCAACGAGGCGTTCCGCGACTACGACGCGCTCGTCGTGTCCACCGCGCACGCGGCGTTCAAGGACCCGTCGCTGTACGCCGGACTGCCGCTCGTCATCGACACGCGCAACATCGTCCACGAGCGCCCCGAGGGCCCGACCCGGGTGGTACGCGCCTGATGAGCTGGGGTCAGGTCTCGAAACAGCCACGTCGTCGGGGTCAGGTCTCGGCTTTCCGGCGTTGCCGTTTCTGCGATCCCTCCCGCGCGGCGGCATGACGGACGGCACTCTCACCGTCGCGCTCGAGACGGACGGCGCCGCCTGGGACGCCTTCGTCCGCGCGCATCCGTCAGCGACCGCCTACCATTCCTGGGCCTGGCGCGACGTGTTCGGCGGCGTCTTCGGCCACGAGCCGCTCTACCTCGCCGCACGTCGCGACGGACGGACCGCCGGCGTGCTGCCCGTCGTGGCGTTCCGCAGCCGGCTCTTCGGCCGCTTCCTCTGCTCGCTGCCGTTCGTGAACTACGGGGGGATGCTGCTGGCTGACGCCGGCGGCGACTCGCCTCCCCAGGCGGAGACGATGAGCGTGGCGACAGCGCTGATGGCGCGCGCCACCGACCTCGCCCGCGAGCGTGCCGCGGCGCACGTCGAGCTCCGGCACATCGACAGACACCTGCCGTCCGCGCCGACGCGTCAGCACAAGGTGACCATGTGGCTGCCGCTGCAGGCCGACGAGGCGCAGCAGTGGAAGGCGCTCGACAACAAGGTGCGCAACCAGGTGCGGAAGGCGGAGAAGAGCGGCCTGTCGGCGCACACCGGCGGCGCCGAGCTGCTCGACGAGTTCTACCCGGTGTTCGCCGAGACGATGCGCGACCTCGGCACGCCTGTCTATCCGCGACGCTTCTTCGACGCCGTCCTGCGCGCGAGCGGCGACGCGACGCGCCTCCACGTGGTGCGCCAGGACGGTCGTCCGCTGGCCGCCGGTCTCACGATCGATCACGCCGGCCGCTGCGAGGTGCCGTGGGCCGCCTCGTTGCGCGCCTTCCGTGCGCTGTGCCCCAACATGCTCCTCTACTGGCAGATGCTGCGCGACAGCGTCGCTCGCGGCGTGCCGGTGTTCGACTTCGGTCGCTCGACGCCGGGCGAGGGCACCTACCATTTCAAGAAGCAGTGGAAGGCCGTGCCGCACCCGCTGCACTGGGAGTATGCGCTGCTCACGCGCGACGACCTCCCGGACCAGGGCCCGACCAACGCGAAGTTCCACCTGGCCGTCGAGACCTGGAAGCGGCTGCCACTCGCCGTCGCCAACCGTCTCGGCCCGCTCGTCATCGGCAACATCCCGTAAGCTCGTCGCGCGATGCCGCGCTGCGGCGCGTTGCGTTGCCGGACGTGTCGCAACCGCGCCGGACGCGCACCGCCCTGATCCTGTGCGACGGCGCGCCCCGCCGCCGGCTGAACCGTGCGACAATCGTCCGGGTCCGCGTCATGATCCGCGATCCGAAACAGTTTCTCGACGACCTGTCGGAGGCCATCTCCGACGGCCGGCCTGTCGATTGGAATGGCGTCGAGGTCAACGATTCCTCGACACGTGAGCTCGTCGAGCAGCTGCGCGTGCTCGCCGACATCGCGCAACTGCACCGCGAGACACTTCCCGAGCCGAGCGACGGCCACATCACCACACCCGAACTGCTCGCCGAAGCGGTCGGCGGCACATGGGGACGCCTCATCCTGCGGCGCATCATCGGCCGTGGCGGCCGCGGCCTCGTCTACCGCGCGTGGGATCCGCAACTCGAGCGCGAGGTCGCACTCAAGGTCATCGCCGAGGCGCCCGACGATCTCGCATCCGACGTGATCGCCGAGGCCCGGCAGCTCGCCCGCGTCCAGCACCCGAACGTCGCCACGATCTACGGCGCCGATCGCATCGACGGGACGACAGGCCTCTGGATGGAGCTCATCGAGGGGCGGACGCTCGAGCGGATGCTCCGGGAGGACGGCCGCTTCAGCGCGCGCGAGGCGGCTCTCGTCGGCGTGGACGTCTGCGCGGCCCTCGCCGCCGTTCACAAGGCGGGCGTGCTGCACCGTGACGTGAAGGCGCAGAACGTCATGCGCGATCGTCACGGGCGCATTGTCCTGATGGACTTCGGCACGAGCCGCCTCGCCGACGAATCGCCCAGCGACGTCTTCGTGCACGACGGCGTCGGCACGCCGATGTACATGGCGCCCGAGCTGTGGCAGGGCGGCCAGGCATCGGTGCGCAGCGACGTGTACGCAGTCGGCGTCCTGCTGTACCGGCTCGTGACGGGCGGACTGCCCGTGGACGCGCGGTCGATCGACGATCTCAAGCGCGCGCACCGCGACGGCGCCATCCGCCGCCTGTCGGACGAGCGCAGCGATCTGCCGCTCGCATTCATCCACATCGTCGAGCGCGCGATGGATCCCGATCCGTCGCGGCGATATGCCAGCGCCGGCGCTCTCGAGATGGCGCTCGCGGCGTTTCTCGCGCCGGTCGCGACGGAGGCCCGCACATCGGGGCCGCGACGCTGGTGGCCCGCGGCGATCCTGTCGCTCGCGGCCGTGGCCGCCATCGGCGTGCTTGCCGCCTCGATGCTGGGCGCGTGGTCACGCCCGCCTGGCAGTGCGCCGGCGAACGTCGAGGTCCGCTTCCCGATCTATCCGCTGCCGCCGGACGAGATCGAGAGCATGGCGATGGCGCCCGGCGGGCGGATGCTGGCGTTCACGTCGGCCGGCCAGCTGTGGCTGCGCAGCTTCGACAGGATGGAGCCGCGGCGGATCCCCGACACGCAGGGCGCGCACGATCCGTTCTGGTCGCCGGACGGCGAGTACGTCGCGTACTTCCGCGGACGCTCGTTGTGGCGCGTGCGCGCGAGCGGCGGCGGACCCGAGCAGATCGCGCCGGCGCGCCGGCCGTCGACGGGCAGCTGGGGACCCAACGGCCTGCTCCTGTACTCGACGAACCTCGGGCGCGAGCTCGTCACGGTGCCTGCCGCCGGCGGCACGCCGACGATCGTGCGGCGCGACGTGCCCGGACGGCGCGTCCGCCTCTGGTGGCCGTCGTTCCTGCCGTCGGGGCAGGGGTTCGTGTACTCCGCGGTCGACGCGACGACAGGTAAGCGTGCGGTGTATGTTGGACGCCTCGATCGACCGGCCGAGGACGATCGGCTGCTGCTCGACGTCGAGAGCAACGTCCTCGTGGCGGGTGAGTACCTGTACTTCACGCGGCTGGGCCAGTTGCTGCGCCAGCGCTACGACGAGGCCGCCGCGGCGCTGCAGGGGACGGCGCAGGTACTGGCCGACAACGTGCGCGTCAACCCGTACAACAACGGCTTTGCCGACATCGCGGCGTCGCCCGGCGGCGCGCTCGCGTACATGTCGGGCGCACAGCAGGCGCGTCAGCTGCAGCTGGTCGACGCGGACGGCCGCGTGCTGCAGGAGCTTGGCGATCCGGGCGAGTACAGGGACATCGCGCTGTCGCACGACGGCGCGCGCCTCGCGTACGAGCAGATCGATCAGGAGGCGGGCACGCGCGACATCTGGGTGCACGACCTCACGAGCGGCGTGCGCCTGCGGGTGACGCATCACCCGGCCGACGAGACGTCGCCCATCTGGTCGCCGGACGATCGCACGCTCTACTTCCTTTCGATGCGCGACCAGCAGACACGGCTGTTCCGGCGCATCGTCGATCACAGTGCACCCGAGGAGCCGGTGCTGTCGTTCGACGTGCCCGTGCGTCCGTCGGCCGTGTCGCGCGACGACGGCATGCTGTTCTACGAGCAGCTCGATCAGGAGAACGGCTGGGACCTGTGGATGCGACCGCTCGACGGCGGGCCGCCGCAGCAGTACCTCGCGACGGGCAACAACGACCACGAGGCCGTGCCGTCACCCGACGGACGGTTCATCGCGTACTCGTCACCCGACGCGGACGGGCGGCAGGTCTACGTGATGCGGCGGGACGGGAGCGACTGGCGTGCGCGTGTGTCGGGCGATTACGGCCGCGAGCCGCTGTGGAGCGCGGACGGGACGCAGCTGTTCTACCACGGCAAGGACCGTCAGCTCATGGTCGCGTCGCTCGACGTCAGCGGCGACGTGCCGGTGGTGCGGAGCCGGCGGCGGCTGTTCGAGCTGCGGTTCCGCGGGTACGACCTGCGGTATCACTATGCCGTCTTGCCCGACTCGCGCCGGTTCATCCTCAACGCGCCGGTTCCGGGGACGTTCGCGCTGCCCGCGACAGTCGTCGTGCGGTGAGGGGAACGGTGGGGTCAGGTCTCGAGAATGCGTTCGCGTGGGGTCAGGTCTCCAGAAGGCAGCTGAATGGGGTCAGGTCTCGGCTCGAGGGAATGGCTGATTCTGCAACGACGGTCCACATGACGGACCCCGTCCTACCGAGCCGACCGCGTCCCCTGTAGCCTAGGGGCATGCAGACACGGCAACTTGGCACCACAGACCTTCACATCACCCGCGTTGGCTTCGGCGCCTGGGCTATCGGCGGCGAATGGCGTTTCGGCTGGGGGCCGCAGGACGATGCGGCGTCGATTGCGGCCATCAGGCGGGCGATCGACCACGGCGTCAACTGGATCGATACCGCTCCGGCGTACGGACTCGGGCATTCGGAGGAAGTCGTCGCGCGCGCGCTCAGCGAGATCCCGCAGGCGCAGCGGCCGCTCGTCTTCACGAAATGCAGCCTCGTGTGGGACGACACACGCACCGTGTCGCACAACCTGACCGCGGCGTCCATCCGCCAGGAAGTGGAGGACAGCCTCCGCCGGCTCGCCGTCGACCGCATCGACCTCTATCAGATCCACTGGCCGCGGTGGGCGGCGCAGCCGACGCCCGCGCCCGGCAGCGTGGAGGAAGCGTGGACGACGCTGGCCGAATTGCAGCGCGCCGGCAAGCTGCGGCACATCGGGGTGTCGAACTTCACGGTCGCCGACCTGAACATCGCGCGCTCGATCGCGCCGGTCGCCAGCCTCCAGCCGCCGTACTCGCTGCTGCGACGCGACGTCGAACGTGAGCTGCTGCCGTATTGCCAGGAGCACGACATCGGCGTGCTCGTGTACTCGCCCATGCTGTCGGGGCTGCTGACGGGCGCGATGACACGGGAGCGCATCGCACAGCTGCCGGAAGGCGACTGGCGGCGCAACAACAAGGAGTTCCAGGAGCCTCAGCTGACGAAGAACCTGGCGCTGGTGGAGGTGTTGCGTGCGGTGGGTGCGCGGCACGGCCGCTCGCCGGGGGAGGTCGCCATCGCGTGGGTGCTGCGCCACCCGGCCGTCACCGCAGCCATCGTGGGTGGGCGGTCGGCGGCGCAGGTGGATGGCGTGGTGGGAGCAGCGGGACTGGAACTCTCGTCAGAGGACGTGACCGAGATCGAGAACGCCATTCCGTAGCGGCGTATGGTGGGGGAGGGTGCAGATTCTGCACCCTCCAGATGGCGAGACCTGACCCCGAAATCACTCGTTTCGGAGACCTGACCCCGCTTACCAGCGCGGCTCCCGCCGATTGCCCCCGCGTCCGCCACCACCCTTGCGGCTGCCACCAGGACGATGCCCGCCGCCGCCAAAGCCACCGCCGCCGCCGTACTCGCCACCACCACCGCCGCCCCAGCGGGGACGGTCGTCCGGCCCGCGCTCGGGCCGCGGACGCGCCTCGTTCACGGCGATGGTCCGCCCGCCGAGCGCCGTGCCGTCAAGCTGCTGAATCGCCTTGGCGGCCTCCTCGTCGTTCGCCATCGAGACGAACGCGAAGCCGCGCGGACGCCCGGTCATGCGGTCGCGCATGACGGTCACGGTGTCGACGGTGCCGATCTGGCCGAACAACTCCTCGAGCTCGGGCTCGCTGGTCTGGAACGGAAGGTTGCCGACGAAGAGGCTCTTGGCCACGTGCGTGTACTCCATGCCTGACGGACACCACTGACGAGAGGCTCGATCGAGTCAGGCAGGCTCGAAGCCCCGAGCGCGCGAAACGGCTGTGCGTTCGACACGACGGTACCACAACGGCGGACCGAGCTGTCGTAGAGTGTCGGCCATGCACAGCCTCATCCTTGCCGGCCTGCTCGCTGGCCTGGTCGCGACACCATCATCCGCGCTCGCGCAACCGTCCGCGAACGACGCACCGGCGTCCGCCGCAGACGACCGTCGCAACCGGCTGACGCCCGACACCGACACCCATGTCGAGTTGCGGCACTTCGCGACGCGCGCCGAGTGGGAGGCGCATCGCGACCGCGTCCGCGCGCGCATCCTGCGTGCCGCCGGGCTCGACCCGCTGCCCGAACGGACGCCGCTGAACGTGACACGCCGCGGCAGACTCGTCCGGGACGGCTACACGGTCGAGACCGTCGTTCTCGAGACGTGGCCGGGCTTCTTGCTCGCCGGCAACCTGTACGTCCCGACGACGGCCGGACCGCATCCGGCTGTGGTGTCGCCGCACGGCCACTGGACGTATGGGCGGTTCGAGCACAGCGCGATAGCGTCGGTGCCCGGACGTGCGCAGCAGCTCGCCCTGCAGGGCCACGTGGTCTTCACCTACGACATGGTGGGCTATGGCGACACGACGCACGTGCCGCACGGCTTCACCGGTGCGCACGAGCAGCTCTGGAGCTTCGGGCCGCTCGGACTGCAGCTCTGGAACTCGTTGCGCGTCGTCGACTTCCTCGAGGCGCTGCCGGAGGTGGACGCCGCGCGCATCGGCGCGACAGGTGCGTCGGGCGGCGCGACGCAGGTGTTCCTGCTGGCGGCCATCGACCCGCGCATCGCGTACGCGGCGCCGGTGAACATGGTGTCGGCATACATGCAGGGCGGATCGCTGTGCGAGAACGCACCCGGCCTGCGTTACGGCATGTCGAACCTCGACATCGCCGCGGCGATCGCGCCGCGCCCCATGTTGATCGTGTCGGCGACGGGCGATTGGACGAGCCACGCGCCCACAGAGGAGGTGCCCGCGATTCGGCGGATCTACGCGCTGTACGACGCGGTCGACGCGCTCACGGAGCAGCAGTTCGACGCGCCGCACAACTACCACCAGGGCAGTCGCGAGGCCGTGTACCGGTTCATGAACACGCAGGCATTCGGCCGGACTGTGCCGGTCGAGGAACGCGGCCTGCGCGTAGAGGCGCTCGCCGACGTGCAGGCATGGCACGGCATCGAGCGGCCGCAGGGCACGCGCGGGCTCGACGCGCTGTTTGCCTCCTGGCGGGAGGCGGCGCGCCGGCAGACCGACGCGACGAGCGACAGTGAGGAACTGCGGCGGCGGCTCGTGTCCGTCACTGAAGCTGTGTGGCCGGAACGCGTGGTCCACGACGAGTCGGCTGGCGTGCTTCGACGGGAGGAGGCGGGCGAGCGCGTGCGCGTCTGGTACCGCCAGGGCAGGGGAGTGCCGCTGCTGGCCGTCCACGAGGATGGCCTCGACGCCGGACGCGCGCTGCCCGACGTGGAGGCGGCGGTGCGCGCGGGGCGGCCGGTGCTCGTGGTCGAAGCGTTCCAGACGGGCAGTTCTCGTGTCGCGCGGAATCGCGAGGTCGAGCACTTCCTGACGTTCAACCTCAGCGACGATCAGGCGCGCGTACAGGATCTCGTGACGGCGGTTCGATGGCTGACGGATGCGACGGCGCGCCGCGGGCGCGGCGCGGCACCGATCGAGGTGACGGCCGTCGGCAACGCGAGGTACTGGGCTGCGCTGGCAAGCGTGTTGGTGCCTCCCGGGAGCGTCCGCCTGATCCAGGGACTCGAAGGCCTGGCCGGCGACGACGACACGCTGGCGAAGGCGGCGTTCGTGCCTGGACTGCAGCGCGCAGGCGGCATGGGAGCGCTCGCACGGGTCCTGGCACAGGGCGAGATGCGGTGATGGGTGAACTGGTCATGCGCGCACGGCATGGCGCGGTTGTCTGAGGGCGGCGGTGACGCCGCTAACGGTTGCAGATTCTGCGTCACTGCCGCGGCGAGACCTGACCCCGTCCGGCGTCATTCTCGAGACCTGACCCCCTTCGTGCGCGTTCTCGAGACCTGACCCCACCCGCTAGACTGTCCGGCATGGGCGCGACGGCCACGGCACAGGCAGCAGGCGAGGTCGTGCTGTCGGCGCGCGGCGTGACCAAGCGCTACGTCGTCGGCGACGTCGTGGTCGAGGCGCTGCGCGGCGCGGACCTCGACGTCCACGAAGGCGAACTGCTGGTGCTGCTCGGCGCGTCGGGCAGTGGCAAGTCGACGCTGCTCAACATCATCGGCGGCCTCGACGTCGCGACGAGCGGATCGGTGCGCTTCCGCGAGCGCGATCTGACGACCGCCAGCGAAGAGGAACTCACCGAGTACCGCCGGCGCGACGTCGGGTTCGTGTTCCAGTTCTACAACCTGATCCCCAGCCTGACCGCACGCGAGAACGTCGCGCTCGTCACCGACATTGCCGACGATCCGCTGCCACCCGAAGACGCGCTGAACCTGGTAGGGCTGGGGCATCGCCTCGACCACTTTCCGGCGCAGTTGTCGGGCGGCGAACAGCAGCGTGTCGCCATCGCGCGAGCCATCGCCAAGCGTCCCGGCGTGCTGCTCTGCGACGAGCCGACGGGCGCGCTCGACGTGCACACCGGCATCATCGTGCTCGAGGCCATCACGCGCGTGAACGCGGATCTCGGCACGGCAACGGTCCTCATCACGCACAACGCGGCCATCGCCGGCCTGGCGCACCGCGTCGTGCATCTGTCGGATGGCCGGATCAGCCGCATCGACGTGAACACGTCGCGTCAGCGTCCGGACCAGTTGCGCTGGTGAAGCGACCGACATGCGCCCACTCCATCGAAAGCTCGTGCGCGACGTCCTCGCGATGCGCGGCCAGGCGCTGGCCATCGCGCTCGTCATCGCGGCGGGCGTCGCGATGTGCGTGATGTACCTGTCGACGTTCGATTCGCTGCAGCGCACGGCCGACAGGTACTACGCGCAGCAGCGGTTCGCTGACGTGTTCGTCAGCCTCGTCCGCGCGCCGAACGCGGTGGTCAGCGAGGTGGCCGCGCTGCCCGGCGTGGCAATCGCGGAGCCGCGCGTCGTCGTGGACGTGACGCTCGACGTCGAGGGGATGGACGCCCCCGCCGCGGGACGGCTCGTGTCGATTCCCGCCGATCGCCGCCCGCGCCTGAACGACCTGTTCCTGCGTGCAGGCCGATGGATCGAGCCGGGACGTCCGGACGAGGTCATCGCCAGCGAAGCCTTCTGCCGTGCCCACGGGCTGCAGCCGGGCGCGAGCGTCGGCGCCATCGTGAACGGCCGCCGCCGGGTGCTGACGATCGTCGGCATCGCGTTGTCTCCCGAGTTCGTCTACACGATCCGGCCCGGCGCGCTGATTCCCGACGACCGCAGCTACGGCGTCTTCTGGATGGCCCGTGAAGCGCTGGCCGCGGCGTTCGATCTCGACGGCGCCTTCAACGACCTCGTGATCGATCTGGCGCGCGATGCGTCAGTGGACGCCGTGATCGCCGACGTGGACCGCATGCTCGAGCCGTACGGAAGCCTCGGGGCCGTCGCCCGCGAGCGCCAGGCGTCGAACTGGATGCTGCAGAGCGAGTTCGAGCAGCTGCGCAGCTTCGGCGTCGCGGTGCCGCTCATCTTCCTCGCCGTCGCGGCGTTCGTCCTGAACGTCGCGCTCACGCGGGCCGTGGCCATGCAGCGCGCGCAGATTGCCACGCTCAAGGCCATCGGCTACGGCAACGGCGCGATCGCCCGTCACTATCTCGGGTGGGCGGTGGTCATCGCGTCGATCGGCATCCTGCTCGGCGTGGCCGCAGGCGCGTGGATGGGCGGCATGATCGTGCAGGTCTACAACGACTACTTCCGGTTCCCGGTGCTCGACTTCGGACTGTCGGGCGGCGTGGCGTTGCTGGCCGGCGGCGGCAGCCTCGTCGCGGTCGCGCTCGGCGCGTGGGCAGCGGTGCGGCGGGCGGCACGCATTCCACCGGCCGAGGCGATGCGGCCCGAGGTACCCACACGGTTCCGCCGCAGCCTGTTCGAGGCCCGTCTGCTCAAGCCGGCGCTGTCCACGTCCGCGCGGATGGTGCTGCGCAACCTCGAACGCCAGCCGATGCGCACCGCGACGTCGGTGGTGGGCATGGCATGCGCCGTCGCGATCCTCGTGGTCGGCTTCGCGATGCTCGAGTCGATCACGGGTCTCATCGACACGATCTTCACGTACGGTCAGCGCCACGACGTCGCGGTGACGTTCGTCGAGCCGCGCGCCGCGCATGCGGTTCACGCGATCGACAGGCTGCCTGGCGTTGTGCAGGTCGAGACGTATCGGGCGGTCGGGGCCCGCGTGCGCGCGGGCCATCGCGCGCGCACGGTCTCGTGGCAGGGACGCGATGTCGATGCACAACTGAACCGGATCGTGAGTCTGGAACGGCGTCCGCAGTCGCTGCCGCCGGGCGGGCTCGTCCTTTCGACGGCGCTTGCGCGCGCCCTCGACGTCGGGCCTGGCGCGACGGTGCAGGTGGACGTGCTCGAAGGACGTCGTGACTCGTTCCTGCTGCCCGTAGCAGCGACAGTGGATGATGCCCTGGGCTTGTCGGCGTACATGGAGCGGCGCGCGATGCACCGGCTGCTGCGGGAGTCGCCCGTCGTGTCCGGCGCGTACCTGCTGGTCGATCCCGCGGCCGAGGCGAGCCTGTCGCGCACGCTGAAGGCGACGCCCGCGGTGGCCGACGTGGCGTTCATCGGCGACGCGCTGCGAAACTTCCGCGAGATCATGGCGCAGAACCTCTGGCTGACGATCTCGATGAACGTCATCTTCGCGGGCATCATCGCGTTCGGCGTCGTGTACAACGCCGCGAGGATCTCGCTGGCGGAGCGGAGCCGCGAACTGGCCAGCATGCGGGTGCTCGGATTCACGCGCCGGGAAGTCTCGGCCATCCTTCTGGGGGAGCTTGCGGTGCTGACGACTGTCGCCATTCCTCCCGGCATCCTGCTTGGCCATGCGCTGAGCGGGGTCATCTCGACGGCGTTCAGCAGCGAGGTGATGCGGTTCTCGATCGACGTGTCCGCGCGCATGGCGGCATGGTCGGCGTTGACGGTGATCGTGGCGAGCACCTTCTCGGGCCTGGTGGTCCGCCGTCGGGTGGACCACCTCGACATGGTGGCGGTGCTCAAGGCGGGAGAGTGATGGCAGGGGAGTGGGGACGTCGTCTGAGGCGAAGCTGGCCGTGGGTGGCGGGTGCGCTGCTGGTGCTGGTGCTCCTCGTGCAGGCCCTGCGGCCGGCGGTGCACGACGTCGAGACCGTGGAGGCGCGTGCGCAGCCGATGCGCGTGACGCTCGACGAGGAAGGACAGACACGCTGGCGCGACACCTTCGTCCTGACGGCGCCGGTAGCCGGTACGGTGGCGCGCATCGTCCTTGAGCCGGGCGACCCCGTCCGCGCGGGCGACGTGGTGACGACGCTGCGTCCCGGGAGCCCGCCGCTGCTGGACGCGCGCACGCGGGAGGAACTGCGCGCCCAGGTCGCGGCTGCGCAGGCGGCGCTCGGTGGTGCGCGTGCGGAGGCTGCATCCGCGGAGGCGCAGGCGAAGCAGGCGGCGTCCGACCTGGCGCGTATGCGTCCGCTTACGGGTGTGGGGGCGCTGGCGGAAGCCGATCTGGAGGCGCTCGAGCTGGTCGCGCGGACGGCGGAGGAGCGCAGGACCGCCGCGACGTTCGCCGTGCGGGTCGCAGCGCATCGGCTCGAGGCGGCTGAAGCGGCACTGCGTGTCGAAGCGGCCGGGTCGTCGGCAGCGTCAGCGGCGTCACGCGGCGGAGCCGGCGGGCGTGGTGGGGCCGCGGGCGGCGGGCCGGTGCTGAGCCTGCGTGCGCCTGTCGACGGCGTCGTCTGGCGGCGGCACCGGGTGAGCGCGGGCGTCGTCGGCGCGGGTGAGCCGCTTGTCGAGATCGGCGACCCTGCGACGCTCGAGGTCGTCGCCGACTACCTGTCGACCGACGCGGTGCAGCTGCGCCCGGGCATGGAGGTGCTGGTGGACGGCTGGGGCGGAGGCGATGACGCGCTGCCGGGAATCGTCCGGCGGATAGAGCCGGCGGGCTTCACCAAGGTGTCCGCGCTCGGCGTCGAGGAGCAGCGCGTCAACGTCATCGTCGCGCCGGCAGGCCGTGACGAGGCGTGGGCCGCGCTGGGGGCGGGCTATCGCGTCGAGACACGCGCCGTGCTGTGGGAGGCGGACTCGGTGCTCGCGGTGCCGGTGGGGAGCCTGTTCCGCGAAGGCGGCGACTGGGCCGTGTTCGTGGTGCAGGACGGGCGGGCGGTGCAGCGTGTCGTGACGGTGGCGCACCGCACGGCGACGCACGTGGAGATCACGGGAGGCCTGTCACCCGGGGACGTGGTGATCGTCCACCCCGGCGATCAGATCGTCGACGGCGTCGGGGTCAGGTCTCGGGAATGACTGAGCCTGGGGTCAGGTCTCCTGCCGGGGCGACCGTGGGGTCAGGTCTCGACGCTCGGACGTAGCAGAATCTGCCACCCACGCGCAGTCTCGCTCGCGGCGACGGCCCGTGCCGCAGCGACCCAGGCGGTGTACCGCGAGAACGCCCGCGGCCTCCGACTGCCATCAACTGATGTGTTGGGTCCCCGCGCTCGCATCCAGGCGGATACGAGCACGGGAGCGTGCGGTGAGATCAGTTTGCCGCGAAGCAGTAGAAGAGGCCGTCGCCACCAGTAGCCTGGAGATTGGCCTGGCTGCACCCGCGCGAGGGGTGCGCCGCGTTCCACGACGTCGGGTCCGCACCGCCGCCCGTCCGATCGTGATGGCCCACCATCGCGCTGCCGTCGGCACTCGTGGACGTCCAGTTGTCGCACGTGAGGTTCTTCTCGCCCGTGGCGAGCTGTCCGTTGGCCGTCGATCCCGTAAGGATGTCGTGACGATTCGGATCGTCGCCGCGCCCGTTGACCACCTCGCCGCGCTCGGTCAGCGAGTTCTCCTTCGACAGCGCGTTCTTCTCGCTGTGCAGCGTCGCGACCGAGTCGGCCACCTCGACGCCCTTGGCGTTGTGCCACGGGCCGCTGCCGATGCGATCGCGCGCGTGGACGGCTGCCTGGCCGTCGGCCGGCGCGGCGCTGAGGTAGGCGCGCCACGTCTTGCCCTTGGAGCCGGCCGCTTCCGCCAGCATCTGGCAGTGCTTGTCGGCCCCCGCGAGCCCGCCGAGGTTGGCACCCGCGCCGGGTCCCTTGCTCGTGATGAAGAACGACATCGTCGGCTGGGCGTGCATGTGGACGACGCCGGGAGCCAGTAAGGACAGAGCCACGAGTGGGCCCACCACTGCTCGTGCGGTCATGCGATTCCCTCCCTGAGAGGCGCTAGTGTACTCCCGTCGTGGACGTGACGCGCCTGCAGCGAGGTCTGACGTCACCGCGCCAACGCGGGGAACTGTGTAGGCTTGCACCAACCGGGCGATCGAGGATCGCAATTTCTGCCATCCCCAAGTGATGAGACCTGACCCCAAACTCGCCTCGAAAGCCGCGATCTCGAGACCTGACCCCGCGGACGCGACGAGAGCAGAACTGCAATCCCGGCGGTTCTCGGCGGCGCGGATTGCCACCGCGGCCTTCGTCCTTGCCGTCCTGGTGGCGGGCCTCGGGCACGGCGCGCTGTCGGCGACGGCCGTCCTGACGCTCGCCGGTGCGGGTGTCGTCGCCTTCATCGCACTGGTCGTTGCGCACGACAGGCACGAAGCGCGACGTCAGCGCCTCCTCGCGCGGCTTCAACTCGACAAGGAAGCCGTGGCCCGACGCGCACGTCAGTGGGACGCGCTGCCGCTCGACGACGAGCCTCCGC
>JBIQIB010000051.1:0-4708 GCA_044508265.1 Acidobacteriota bacterium | reverse complement strand
CTCGGCATGCGCGTCGCCGGCTGGTGGGTGCTGCTCGTCAGCGCGTCGTGGACGTTGCGGTGGCTGCTCAACCGCACCATCGCGCCCGCACTTGCCGGCGCGGACGCGCTCTCGGGTGAGGCGCGGCGCTACAGGGATCTGCTGCGCCTGTGGGAGCGGCGAACCTCGCACGCGCCCTGGCTGACCGACAGGCAGCGCCGCCTCCTCGACGGCGTCGCGGCATCCGACGCGTTCGCCTCGCTCGCGCGCATCGTCGACCTCTCGGACCTGCGCTGGTCGCACCTCCCGCACGCCTTCGTGCACTCGGTCACGGGATGGGACCTCCACGTGGCCGCGGCGCTCGAACGGTGGCGCTTGCGTCACGGCAGCCGGGTCGCGTCATGGCACGACGTGATGGCCGACCTCGACGCGGCGGGCACGCTGGCCGGCCTCGCCGACATGGAGGAAGGATGGACGTTTCCCGAGGTCGAGCCTGGCCGCACGACGCTGGAGGCCACGGCCATGGCGCACCCCCTGCTCGCGCCGGGCGAGCCAGCGAGCGCCGTTGTCGTCGGCGGCGGGCGGGTGGAGCATCATGGCGGCGCGGGACGCGTGGCCAACGACGTCACGATCGGTCCGCCCGGGCGTGTGCTCGTGGTGACGGGCTCCAACATGTCGGGCAAGAGCACGTTGCTGCGTGCGGCCGGCATCAACGCGGTGCTGGCGCAGATGGGCGGACCGGTCTGCGCCGCGTCCCTGCGCCTGCCCAGCGTGCGCGTGGAAACGAGCCTCCGGCTGACCGATTCGCTGGCCGAGGGCGTCTCGTACTTCATGGCCGCCCTGCTGCGTCTGAAGGAGGTGGTCGAGGCTGCGGACGTCCCTCACGCGGACGCGTCGTCTCCTCGCGTGCTCTACCTGCTCGACGAGGTCCTGCAGGGCACCAACAGCGAGGAACGCCAGGTGGCCATCCGGCATCTCGTCGCGCACCTCGTCGAGACGCCCGCCATCGGCGCGATCACGACGCACGACCTGCACCTCGTGCAGACGCCGGAGTTTCGCGCGCATGCCGACCATGTCCACTTCACCGAGCATGTCGAGACGACGACGGCGGGGGAGCCGCGGCTGTCGTTCGACTATCAGTTGCGCGAGGGACCGGCGCGTTCGCGCAACGCGCTGGCGCTCGTCCGGCTCGTCGGCCTCGGGCATGCCGCGCCTGGCGACGGCGCGACGGCGCCCGAACAATGACGTGGCGTCGCGCGACGGGCGGGCGTGACGCTCGTCACGCGTCGCCTTGCGTGACAGCGAGCGCGACTCCGGACTACGATGCGCGCCGGAGACCCACGTCATGATGAACAAGCGCGAGTTCCTGAAGAACACCACCAGCATTGCCGCCGCCACAGCCGGCGCATTGATGACGACGGCGTCGTCACGTGCGGAGGCGCACGCGGCGCGTCGCGAGGCGTCGCAGGCTGCGCGCGCAGGGCAGTCGGGCGAAGAGCCGACGCTCGGACAGGGCGCGTACCGCTATCGCGTGCTGCGGGCGTGGGGCCACCTGGATCGCGCAACCGTCCCGGTCGAAGACTGTCACGCGATTACCGAGAACCGTGAGGGGCAGATCGTGCTCCTCACCAACGACACGCGCAACAACCTGATCGTCTACACGAAGGAGGGCGCGTTCGTCTCGAAGCGTGAGGACCGGTTCCCGAAGGCACATGCCCTCGAGTTCCTGGCGGGTCCGTCGGGTGACGAGCTGCTCTGGATCACCGACACCGGCGGCATCATCTCGCTCTGCACGCGAGAGGGCCGCGAGCTGCGGCGCATCACGCCGGAAGCCGTCGCCTCGAAGTATCCCGACCTGAGCAAGTACAGCCCCACGAACGTCGCCGTGATGCCGGACGGAGACTTCTTCGTCAGCGATGGGTACGGGTCACACTACATCCACCACTTCGATCCGGACTGGCGGCTGGTGAAGACGTTCGGCGGAGCAGGGGAGGGGCCGGAGCATCTCCGGCAGCCGCACGCGGTGTATCTCGACACGCGCGGCGCGCGCCCGGAACTGCTGGTGTGCGACCGCGCGAACCAGCGCCTGAAGTGGTTCACGCCGTCAGGCGAGCTCGTGCGGGTGGTCGAGGTGCCCGGCTCGCAGCCGAGCAACGTCGTGCCGATGGCGGACGGCCACCTGGCCATCGCCAGCCTGAACGGGATGATCCTGATCCTCGACGCCCGCAACCGCGTCGTCTCGGCGGTTGGCGGGGAGGCGCCTGTGTACGAAGGGGACGCGCTGAAGCCGCTCGTGCCGTTCAACGCGGTGTTCAAGCACCCGCACGACGTGTACGCGGACGACAGGGGCGACCTGTACGTGGCGCAGTGGAACTCCTACCGCAGCTATCCCATCAAGCTGCAGCGCCTGGCCTGAGAAGGCGCGCCGGCCGGGGCCGGCGCGCGTCATGCGCTAGCTTCCCGCCTTCACGATCGGCGTCACCGTGACGCGCCGGAACCAGACCTTGCCGTGGTCGCCCTGCAGCATGATCGGGCCAGGCTCCGTCTCGTTCGCGTCGAGCGCGCCGCCGGTGATCGCCTGGATCTCGACGTTGTCGTGCACCTTCGTGCCGTTGAGTGTGACCGTCAGGCGATTGCCGACGAGCACCGCCTCCATCGTCTGCCACTCGCCCGCCTGCTTGCTGGCGTTGACCAGCGGCTTCGTCCAGGCATACACCGCCATGTGCTGGTGCTCCTCGGGCTCGCGCCCGTAGTCGTCGAGCACCTGCAGCTCGTACCGCCCGCGCAGGTAGATGCCGCTGTTGCTGCCCTTGTCGACCTTGTACTCCGCCTGGATGCGGAAGTCCTTGAACGTCTGCTTCGAGACGAGGTTGTTGGCCTTCGCCGCGTTGGTCATCACGCCGTCCTCGAAGGTCCAGCCCGCGGGACGGTCGGGGCGCTGCAGCGTCCAGGGATCGAGCGACCCCGTGACGAGTTCGACGGGCGTGCCGTAGGTGTGCGCGCCGTTCGCGTTGGCCGCCGGCCACACGGGCGGCCGCACGCCGACCCAGTTCAGCGTCCTGTCGCGCATCTGCACCGAGCCGGTCAGCCGGCCGTTCTGCAGCGTCGCGCGGTGCGTCTGTCCGGTGCGGCCCTCGGGCGCGGCCGTGGTGAACACGAGCTCGTTGCCTTTGACGTCGACCGACGCAAGGGGCACCGGACTCCCGCCGCGATTGAGGAAGCGGCCGGTCAGCTTGCCGTCGTCGCGGCTCACTTCCAACCAGAAGACGGCGTTGCTGTCGTCGCCGGTGCCGGTGAGATTCCAGCGGCCGAGGAAGCCCTCGGCGGAGGCCGGTTGGGCGTGGGCGGCGGTCGCGACGAGCAGCGACGCGACCAGTGAGAGAGAGGCCAGGATGGTGCGCATGGCGCTCATCATAACGGAAGGCGTGCGCCTTTAGTCTGCCTCGATCTGAACAACTACGGAGGCGGTGCTCCAGTCATCCCGACATACGGATTTCCACGTGATGGCATCGATAGTGCACAGCTGCCGGCCGCGTCAGATCCGCGGGCGTGCCCGGGATCACTCGAGCGCCTCATCGAATCCCTCCGTACGAGGCGTTCAACCCTGTACAGACATCGAAAGGTCACAATCCAGATGAAGGATTTCGGAGTGGTCAGGCGCTTCCTGACCTGGTTTGCCGTCAGCACCGCGTGCCTGTTTCTCACGACCGGGTCGGCCCACGCTGCCGTCATCGAGTACCGTGCCACAGGCCAGTTCGCCAACATCTCTGGTGGCGACGTGCTCGGCCTGAACAGCGCATCGTTCACGTTCCACGCCACCTTCGACGCGGACGCCACATACACGGAACTGTTCAGCCAACCGGCCGTTCAGTCACTGTCGCACTCGCTGACCATCACCGGCGCATCTGAAGCGTCGGTCAACGGCACCTACATCAGCGACTTCCCGGTAACGTTCGTCCCCACGTACGTCGGTCAGTTCTTCGGCGGTGCGAGTGGAGGAGACTTCATCACGTGGACGATCAACTCCATGACCGTGACTCTGTACTACCTCACCTCGTCGATCCCGGGAGTGAACCCCGGCGACGCCGTGGCGCTCAGTCACTTCGGCACGCTGCCGCCGACCGGGTTTCACACGCTCTACGCGTCCGACATGTCGTCGAGTCACGGGTGGGCGTTGACGAACCTCTCTGTCAGCGTCGCGCTCAATGACGGTCAGGAGCCACCCCCGTCGGTTCCAGAGCCTGCAACGCTGGCCCTGCTGGGCGTCGCTGCCGTATCGGGCCTCGTCCACCGCCGGCGCTCTAGCGGCCACCGCCGCCCATAACAAGCCGTCATCCCGGTCCTCCAGCAGTCGATCGCAGCCGACGGTTCACGTCGGCTCGCGATCGGCGGTGCCGGGGATCGCTCGTCGGCCGGCAGCGTGCAGGCCGCTGAGGCTCGGCCGCCCACTGGTGCGTGGAGTTGGGTGACGAGGACGGCTTCAGGCTGAGAGGAGTGGAGTGGTGCCGAGGGGCGGAATCGAACCGCCGACACTACGATTTTCAGTCGTATGCTCTACCAACTGAGCTACCTCGGCACGCCGTGAGGAGCGCCAGACAACCGCGAGAGGATAGCATGCGCGCGCCGCGGCAACAAGGGTTGCGGGCCTGCGACGCGCGCGGCGACGAGCCGCCAGGACCGCTCCGAGGGCGGCGTGAGGACGGCTCGGAGAGGGGAACAAGGACGGCTC
>JBIQIB010000050.1:23098-29196 GCA_044508265.1 Acidobacteriota bacterium | reverse complement strand
CGCCGGACGGCATGGGGACGTTCGCGTACCTCGAGGAGCCGGCGCCGCTCACCGATGATCAGGGCACACTGCCGAACCCTGACCCCCGCCTCGGCGCGACGCCGAAGACGCCGACGCCGACGGAGGTCGCCGGCCCGAACCCCGTCGCCGATCAGGACGTGCCGCCTTCCGTGGACAAACGGGCAGTCAAGGCCAGCAGGGCCTGACGCGCAGCCGTCCCTGTGGCCATGGATCGTCTCCGCACGTCGTGGGAGTTTCTGAGGACGAGCTTCTGGTTCGTGCCGAGCCTCATGGGACTCGGTGCGGTGACACTCGCGGCAGGCACCGTCATGCTCGAGCGCTCGCTTGGCGCCGCCACCGTCGACCCGGCGTGGTTCCTCTACGAGGGTCATCCCGAAGACGCGCGAAGCGTGCTCGCGACGCTGCTGTCGTCGATGATCACGATGGCCGCCCTGGTGTTCTCGATCACCATGGTGGTGCTGACGCTCGCCGCGAGCCAGTTCGGACCGCGCCTGGTGCGCAGTTTCATGGCGCAGCCGCAGACGCAGGTGGTGCTCGGCACGTTCGTCATGACCACCGTGTACTGCCTGCTGATGCTGCTCGCGACGGAGGTCCGCGACTCACCGGCGCGCGTGCCCCACGCCAGCGTCAGCATTGCCGCGGCGCTGACCATGGTCAGCCTCGGCCTGCTCGTGTCGTTCCTCCACAGCCTCGCGCGGTCGATTGTCTCGGAGACGGTGATCGACCGCGTCGCCGACGAGCTCGACGAGTGGCTGGGGGGCCTGCCGCCGCTCGACGTCGAGGCACCACCCGCGCCGCCGACCGAGCGCGCGCTGCCCGACGACTACGCGCAACGAGTCGTCTATTTCGGGACGCGGGCGGCCGGGTACGTCCAGCTGATCGAGTTCAGGCAACTCGTCGCGGCTGCCTCGCGTGCAGGCGTGATCGTGGTGCTCTACTTCCGCGCCGGCCACTACGTGGTTCCCGGCGCGCCGGAGATCGGGGTGTATCCATCCGACCACGTGACCGACGCCTTGAGGACGACGGTTCAGGGCCACGTCCTCGTCGGCGCCCACCGCACGCCGACCCAGGCTCCCGACTTCGCCATCCGCCATCTCGACGAGATCGCGGTCCGTGCGCTATCTGCTGCCATCAACGACCCTTACACCGCCGTGTCGGTGATCGACCGCCTGTCCGGTTCGCTATGCACGCTGATGTCACGGGCGCTGCCGCCCGGCGTCTGGACGGACGAGCAGGGTGTGGCGCGCGTCTTCTGCACGGCAGCCACACATGCCGGATTGATCGGCGAGGCCTTCAACCAGATCCGCCAGCATGGCGGGCACGTCCCCATCGTCGCGATGCACCTGCTCGAATCCATCCAGCGCATCGCTCAGCACGTGCGCCTGCCGGAACAGCGCACAGCACTGGAGCGCCAGGCGGAGGCCACCATCGAGGCCGGCCGCCGCGTCCCCAGCGCGCTCGACAGGCACGGCATCGAGGAACGGTACGCGGCGGCCAGGCGCGCGCTCGACGAGACGGCAATCCCGTCGAGCGCGTGACCGCGGGGCGCGCCGGTGCACTCCTACACGGCGTCCTTGCCGAACAGGCGCGTGGCGATCTCGTCGAGCATGCCCTGCTCGATCCCGTCGGGGCCGATGGGCGAGGTGAGCTGTGGCTCTTCCGGGTACAGGGGCACCGGGCCGCCCTCCGGCGGACCGTCCACGACGCGGAGCTCGGAGCCGTCCTCGGGGTGCGGCCCCTTCCAGATCTTCGAGATGTCGCGATAGTCGTCGGGGCTCATCCGGTACATCACCTGGTGCAGGCCCTTCTCCTCGAACTTGCGGGCCTCGGGGAAGCGCTTGTTGCTGATGTCGGGCATAGGCAGCAGCTTGCCGACGTTCACGCCGGTCAGCGCCTCGAGGGCCTTGGCATACGCCACGATGTGGATGCCGCCTCGCACGAGCAGGTAGCCGACCATCTCGCGTGCGACGGGATCGTCCACCATCTCGTACACGCGGATCTTGTTGGCGCGTGCGCCGCACTCGAGGAAGAAGTTGTGCAGCAGGTCGAGCCGCAGGTTGCCGCTCGAGAACACGTACGTGCCGTTCCACGGGTTGCCCATCGAGTCGAACGGCAGCGACGTCTGGCCCCCGGCGATGAAGTGGTAGTGATTGCGTGCATCCGTCGCATCGGCAAGCGGCGTCTTCGACGGGTCGCTGCCCCTCGTCGTGGAACCCGTCAGCAGCATGTTGATCGTGTGGCTGACGAGCTCGATGTGGCCGTACTCTTCCGCCGCGATGTTCGCGATCAGATCGTAGAAGGGCTTCAGCTTGTCGCGCCCCCTGAAGTTGAACGACTGGAACGTGTAGTTCATCAGGGTCGACATCTCGCCGAACTTGCCGCCGAGCAGCTCCTGCACGGCTGACGCGGAGTTGGGCGACGGGTTCTTCGGCGCGGGCAGTTCAATGAGCAGTCGATCGATTCGCAGGATCATCGGGGTCCCCCTAGGAATGTGATGGGCGATGACCTGCGTGCAAGCGTGGGTCCACGCAGATCGTCCGGAATTGCGCGCGAAACAGAGCTGGCGCCAGAAGCCTGAGCCGGGCACGGTGGAAGGCGCTCCACACTTGCGCCCGGCACGTTGACCCGAGCTCGTCCGTAGCGGAGAATCCCGGCACCATGCTGATGAGCCGGCACATCGTGCCCGTCGCCGCTCCCGTGCTGAGCACCGCGCTGCTGCTCGGGGCGTGCGGAGGCGGAGGGTCAACGCCCGTCGCACCGACGCCACCTGTCACCACGCCTCCTCCCGCACCGACACCGACGCCCGTGCCGCCGACCTACGCGTTCACGCTGTCGGGCCGGGTGGTCTCGAGCACCGCCGGCGTGCCGGTGCCCGGGGCGTCGCTGACGTTCGACGCGTTTGCACCGGTGGAGAGCGCGGCCGACGGCTCGTTCCAGTTCGCGAGCGAGACGAACCCGGAGTTCACGCCGTTCAGCGTGAGTGCGTCGGCGCCCGGACATGTGGACCGCGTGATGTGGCTGAACTGGGCGACCGAACGGAAGGACATCCAGATCGACCTGCTGCCGCTCACCCCGCCGTTCTCGCTCGACTTCTACCGGCAGCTCGTTCGCAACGCGTACGACGACCCCGCGACCCTGCGGACGCTCACCCGCTGGACGCGTTCGCCGTCGGTGTACATCCGTACGGTCGACGCGAACGGCCGGGATGTGGATCCGGCGACAATCGCCGCCGTCGCCTCGACGCTGCAGAAGGCCGTGCCGGCGCTGTCGGGCAATACCCTCCGGGTCGTCGCCGTCGAGACGGGGCCAGAGAACCCGCGGCGCTCGGGCTGGATCACCGTGGAGTTCATCGAAGACCCGATGAGCAACATGTGCGGGCGGGCCTGGGTCGGGTCCGACCCGGGGCGCATCGAGCTGAACCTGAATCGCTGCGGCGGGTGTCCGGGCACGCGCATCCGGCCGGCGACGGTGGCGCACGAAGTCGGCCACGTGCTCGGGTTCTGGCACGTCGAGGGCCGCGAGCACCTGATGGACCCCTGGGAGGACCGGCCCTGCATGCAGGACGGGCCAAGTGCTCTCGAGGAGCTGCACGCCGCCATCGCCTACAAGCGTGCGCCCGGCAACATGGACCCGGACGTCGACCCCAAGAGCGGCGCGGCAGCGACGCCGCCTGCGTTCGGGCCGACGATGATCAGCTGCATCGCGAAGACGGAGTAGGTCACGTCGGGCCGGTGCCGGCCGCCGGCCGCGCGACGGCGGGCTGCGGCGCTTCGCCATAATGAGCGGGATGACCGACGCGCCCGACAGCGAGCCACGCCAGCCGCCACGCCGGCCGCTGGCCGGCGTCACGGCGTCCATCGTGCGCCGGCCGGGCGTGTGGATCGCGATTGCCGTTCTGCTCGTCGCCGGCATCCTGGCCGTGCGGCACTTCCGCGGGCCGCTCATCGAGGTGACCGCGGCCACCCGCGCCGACATCGAGCAGCACCTCGTCGCCATCGGCCGCGTCCGCGTCGTGACGCGTGTCGGCCTGATCGCGCAGACCTCCGGCCGCGTGATGCGGGTGACGGTCGAGGACGGCGCACGCGTGCGCCCCGGCGACCTGCTCGTGCAGCTCGACGACAGCGAGGCGCGTGCGGCAGTGGCCGAGGCCCGCGCGGCCGTGGCCCAGGCGCGCGCCCGCATCGAGCAGCTGCGCGAGGTCAACGCCGTCGTCGCGAGCGAGCAGGTGCGCGAAGCCGAGGCGAACGCCGTGCGCGCCGAGGCCGACTACGCCCGTGTCACCGCGCTCGCCAGCGCAGGCGCCGCAGCTGCCCGCGATGTCGAAGAGGCCCGACGCCAGCTCGAGGTAGCCCGGGCCGCCCGCGCCGCGGCACGTGCGCGGCAGGACGCGGCGGCGCCGAAGGGCGCCGACGCCCGGATCGCCGCGAGCGCGCTCCGTGAAAGCGAAGCACGCCTGGCGGCCGCGCAGGTCCGCCTCGACCAGACGCGCGTGATCGCCACGCAGGACGGCGTCGTGCTCACCCGCCACGTGGATCCCGGCGCGATCGTCCGCGTCGGCGACATCCTGATCGAGATGGCCGGCGAGGCCGACACGCAGATCGTGATCGAACCGGACGAACGCAACCTGGCCTGGCTCCGCGTGGGTCAACCGGCGAAGGCCTCTGCTGACGCGTACCCCGACGACGTGTTCGACGCGCACATCACGTTCGTCGCCCCGGCGGTCGACCGTCAGCGCGGCAGCATCGAGGTCCGGCTGGACGTCCCGAATCCGCCAGACGTGCTCCGGCCCGACATGACCGTCTCCGTCGACCTCACCGTCGCCTCGAAGCAGGACGTCCTCACCGTGCCCACCGTCACCATCCGTGACGCCGCCAGCGCAACGCCCTGGGTGCTCGTCGTCGACGGCGGGGTCGCTCAGCGCAGGGACGTGACGCTCGGCATCACCGGCGACGGTCAGTCGGAGGTGCAGGCCGGACTTTCGGAAGGCGAGCTCGTGGCGCTGTCGCCGGCGGCCCTCCAGCCGGGCCTGAGAGTACGGACGGAAAGGACGCGCTGAATGCCCTTCCAGTGGTTCGTCGCGATCCGCTACCTGCTCGACGCGCGCGGCCAGTCTGCGCTGATGCTGGCCGCCGTGTCCGTCGGGGTCAGCGTCATCGTGTTCCTGTCGGCGCTCATCAACGGCCTGCAGTCGTCGCTCATCGAGTCGACGCTCGGCTCGCAGCCCCACGTGATCCTGCGCGTGCCGCGCGAGGAGCCCAGGCCTCTCGTGGAACCGCGCGAGGGCCTCGCCATAGCGCGGCTGCGACAGCCCGCGAGCCAGCGCCTGCGATCGCTCGACCAGTGGCCAGCCGTCATGCAGGCGGCCGCCCGCGTCGAGGGCGTCACGGCTGCGTCGCCGACGGTGAGCGGATCGGGCACCGCCACGCGGGCCGACGCGCGTGTGCCCATCGTGATCCGCGGCGTCGACGCCGACTCGTTCCCGTCCATCATCGATCTCAGGTCGCGCATCGTGCGGGGCACCTTCGACATCACGAGCGGACGCATTGCCGTCGGATCGACCCTTGCCGACGACCTCGGCGTCGGCGTGGGCGATCGCATCCGGATGACGTCCACCGAAGGCGCGGAGGACGTCGTGACGGTCACCGGCATCTTCACCCTCGGCAACGAGGCGGTCGACGGCACGTGGGTCGTGACGTCGCTCACCCACGCGCAGTCGCTGTTTGCGCTGCCGGGTGGCGCGACGACGATAGAACTGAAGGTGCGCGACGTCTTCGCCGCCGACAGGATCGCCGACGACATACGTGGCCGCACCGGCCTGACGGTCGAGAGCTGGATGATGCTGAACGCCGAGCTGCTCTCCGGGCTCTCGGCGCAGAGCAGCTCCAGGACGATGATTCAGTTCTTCGTGGTGGTGTCCGTCGCCCTGGGCATCGCGAGCATCCTGATCGTGTCGGTCGTGCAGAAGTCGCGCGAAATCGGCATCCTGCGCGCCGTCGGCACGCCCGCGTGGCGGGTGCTGGCGATCTTCCTCATCCAGGGCGGCGTCCTCGGGATGATCGGCTCGATCATCGGGTGCG
>JBIQIB010000050.1:0-22998 GCA_044508265.1 Acidobacteriota bacterium | reverse complement strand
GACTACGGCGAGCGCGTCCGCACCCGTGCGCTTCGGGGCGTGGACCTCGATCTGCACCGCGGCGAGCTCACGGCCCTGATCGGGCCATCCGGCTCCGGCAAGAGCACGCTGCTCAACATCATCGGCCTGCTCGACCGGCCCACAGCCGGACGCGTGCTGGTGGGGGGCACCGACACGTCCACCCTCGACGACGGCGCGCTGACGTTGCTGCGGGCACGCACGCTCGGCTTCGTGTTCCAGTTCCATCACCTGCTGCCGGCGTTCACGGCCACCGAAAACGTGATGCTGCCGGAGTGGGGATCTGCCGGGATGCCGAGCGACGACATGCGCCGCCGCGCCGAGGCGATGCTTGCCGCTGTAGGTCTCGCTGACCGCGCGACCTACATGGCGCGTGACCTCTCGGGCGGCCAGCAGCAGCGCGTGGCGATCGCGCGCGCGATGGTACGGCGTCCTCCGCTGGTGCTGGCCGACGAGCCGACGGGCAACCTCGACACGGCGTCGGCCGACGAGGTCTTCGAGCTGATGCGCCGCTTCAACGGCGAGTACGGCACGACGTTCGTCGTCGTCACCCACGATCCGCGGATTGCCGCGCGCTGCCGCCGTGTCGTCGAGATCGTCGACGGCCGCATCACCGCCGACCGCGAGAACGGCGGCGCGTGAGCGCCTCGCCCTTCGGCGATGCCGTGAGCACCTCGTAGCCCGACACGATGTCGAGGAGTTCGGTGGTGATGGCCGTCTGCCGCTCGCGATGAAACTGGCCGCGCAGGTCGTGGAGGCGATCCTCGATGTTCCGCTCGGCGGCGTGCATCGCCGTCAGGCGGCTCGCGTTCTCGCCGGCAAGCGACTGCGCGATGGCCGCGTGCAGCGTGACGAACAGGTGCTGGTGGACCGTCGCCGAGAAGACCGCGTCCCAGTCGCCCGCGATCGTGGGCGACGCGCGCGGGCGCCATGGCGCGGAAGCCAGGCGCCGCAGTCGATCCTCGTCGAGGGGAAGCAGCAGATCCTCGTGCGGAGCGTAGCCGGACCTGCTGTGGGGGGCGTTGAAGTAGAGCCGCACCTCGTCCACGCTGCCGGCTTCACGCCAGGCAGCCACCTGACCCAGGAGGCCCAGTACGAGCTCCGCGATGCGGTCGACGGACATCGGCTGCGCATACACCCCGTCGGGGCGAAGCCCGCGGTCCTCGAGCGTGCCGACGACGCGTGCGCCCACCGCGAGCAGCGGGCCGTGCTGCACGCCTGTCGCCGCTGTCCGCTGCGTTGCGTAGAAGTCGGCGACGCGCTCGTTGAACGCACCGCACAGGCCGTGATCGGTTCCCAGCACTATCGCGCCGCGCCGGCCCATCTGCCGTGACCCGACGGAGGGCCGCCCGAGCCTGTCGGGTCGAACCTGGAAGAGCGCCTGGAAGGCGAGCGCAACGGCGTCGGCGTACGCCGCCAGTGACGCCACGGCCTCCTCGAACTGACGGATGTTCGCTGCCGCGAGCGCCTTCATCGTCCGGACGATGGAGCGGAGGTCCTCGGCAGTGCCGATGCGGCGTGCGAGGGCGTCACTCGTCGGCATCGGCAGGCCTTCGGGTCAGCGGCGCCACACGCGTACGCATCAGGTCGACGAGCGCGTCACGAGCGCCATCGCTCAGGCGCTCGCCGCGCGCGATGGCCTGCGCGATGTCGGGCCGCCCTACCCGCACCGCCTCGCTGACAGTCGCCTCAGCCTCGGCCATATGGTCGAGGCTCACGTCGTCGAAGACGCCGGCATCGAGCGCCAGGAGAATCACGATCTGGTCAGGCGCGGATAGCGTCGCATGCGGAGGCTGCTTGAAGACTTCGCGGATGCGCCGGCCCCGGGCGAGCGTCCGGCGCGTGTCTTCGTCGAGGCGGGTCCCGAACCGCGCGAATGACTCGAGTTCCTCGAACTGCGCATAGGCCAGGCGGAGGTCGGACGCGATGGCGCGATAAGCCGGCAGCTGCGTCCTCCCGCCCACGCGCGAGACCGAGAGCCCCGCGTGAACGGCCGGCAGCACGCCCTTCCTGAACAGGTCGGGCGCGAGATAGATCTGGCCGTCCGTGATGGAGATCAGGTTCGTCGGGATGTACGCCGCGAGGTTCTGCGCCTCCGTCTCGACGATGGGCAGCGCCGTCAGCGAGCCGCCGCCGAGCTCCGGGCGCAGCTGCGTCGCGCGCTCCAGCAGGCGCGAGTGGATGTAGAAGATGTCGCCGGGGAACGCCTCACGCCCAGGCGGGCGCCGCAGGAGCAGCGAGAGCTCGCGATACGTCCGGGCGTGCCGGGTGAGGTCGTCGTACACCACCAGCACGTCCCGCCCTTCCTGCATGAAGTACTCGGCGATGCTCGTCGCGGCGTACGGTGCCGTGAACTGCAACCCGGGCGCGTCCTCGCCAGAGGCGACGACGACGACCGTGTACGCGAGGGCGCCGCGCCGCTGCAGCTCGGCGTACACGTGGGCGACCGACGCGACACGTTGGCCGATGGCGCAATAGACACAGATGACGCCCTGGTCGTGCTGGTGGAGGATCGTGTCCACCGCGACGGTCGTCTTGCCCGTCTGCCTGTCGCCGAGAATCAGCTCGCGCTGTCCGCGCCCGATCGGCACCAGCGCGTCCACGATCTTGATGCCGGTCTGAAGGGGCGTGCTCACGGGCGCGCGATCGAGGATGGCTGGTGCGTCCCGCTCGATGGGCCACCGGTCGGACATCTGCAACGGGCCACGGTCGTCGAGCGGACGCCCCGTGGGATCGATGACGCGGCCCAGGAGGCCGTGCCCGACCGGCACGTCGATGACGCGTCCCGTGCGCTGCACCTCGGCGCCGGCCATCAGGTCGCGGCTGTCACCGAGCAGGATCACGCCGACCTGGTCCTCCTCGAGGTTGAAGGCCATGCCGAGGCTGCCGTCCGGAAGCTCGACGAGCTCGTCGGCGCGAACGCCGGGAAGTCCCGACACCACGGTGACGCCATGACCCACCGACAGCACGGTACCCGTCTCGCGGATCGACAGGGCAGGGGCGTGATCGCGCGACACCCGCGCCAGGCGCTCCAGGGCCTGATCCAGCGCCGACGTGATGGAAGGGTCAGGCGTGCGCATCGTCCGGGCTCGCGTCGTCGCGGAGGGTGGCCACGAAACGCTCCTCGAGCGACTGCAGGTACTCGTCCAGCGACCAGGCAACCTTCAGCCCGCCCGCGCGCAACTCCACGCCGGTGACCGCATCGTCGCCGGTCTCGACTGCCACCTGGACGTCGGCGCCCAACGCGTCACCGACGGCCGCCTGCAGGCGTCGTGTGTCGGAGCCGGCGAGGCCGGTGGGCGTTCGCAGGATCACGCGGTGGCCGTCCGCCGCCGCCGCCTCGCGCAGCCGCTCACGATCGCCCGGGTCCAGCGCGCGCAGCTGCATGAGAAAGCGCGCGGTGACGCGCTCCTCGAGGTCGACATCGGCCAGATCGCGCAGCGCGCGGCGCGCAATGGCGATTACCTCGACGCCTATCCGCCGGCGCAGTTCGGCGGCGATCGCGAGCTGCTCCTGCTCGAGAGCCTGCTCCCATCGTGCGCGGCTCGCGTCCATCTCGGCGCGTGCCGCTTCCATCTGGCTCCGACGCCACGCCTCGAGTTCGGCGCGTGCCTCCGCGAGACGCGCTTCACGTTCGGCTTCGAAGGCTGCCGCCTGCTGATCGAGCGCCGCCCGAGCCGCCTGCGCTTCCGCCTGGAGACGGCGCGCATCGTCGACGTCGCGGCGGATGCGGGCGTCACGCTCGTCCATCGCACGCGTGATGGGTCCGTACAGCACGCGCCGCAGCAGCCAGACGAGGATCAGGAAGTTGACCAGCTGCGCACCGACGGTGAACGGGTCGAAGAGCATGCGTCACCCGCCGGCACGTGCCAGCACGGCGTTCCAGATCGGATTGGCGAACAACAGGATGATGGCCACGACGAAGCAGTAGATACCGGAGGTCTCGATGATCGCCAGACCGATGAAGAGCGTCCTGCTGATGCCGTTCGCCTCGTCGGGCTGCTGCGCGATCGAGGCAAGCGCCTGGGCCACCGACCGTCCCTCGGCAAGTGCCGGCCCTATTGAACCGATGGCCACGGCCATGCCGGCCATCACGATGGACGCCAGGCCGATCCAGCCAACCTCAGTCATGTCTCCCCCTGTTGGTCGCCGTCGCCGGCGAGTGGTGCTGTGCGCTGGTCGCTGCCGCGATGTAGACCGTCGCGAGGACGGCGAAGATGTACGCCTGGATCGTGCCGATGACGAGGCCGAACACCTGCAGCAGCACGGGAAAGAACAGCGGCGCCAGGCTGATCGCTATGGCGACCATCACCCCGCCGCTCATCATGTTGCCGAACAGGCGCAGGGCCAGCGCCACGGTGCGCGACACCTCGCCTATGAGGTTGAGGGGCAGCATGAAGATCGACGGCTCCGCGAACTGTCGAAGGTAACCGGCGAGGCCCCGGGCCCGGATGCCGAGCGCGGGCACGGCGACGAACACCGCAAGTGCCAGCGCGGTCGTCGTCGAGAGCGAGCCGGTCGGCGTGTACGAGCCGGGCACGATCCCGACGAGATTGGACACGAAGATGAAGAGGAACAGCGTGCCGACGAAGGCGAGGAACGGCCGCGGCGGCTGTCCGCTCACGTCCCGTATCTGGTCGCTGATGAGCGACACGAGGGCCTCGAGCGCGCGCTGCCCGCGCGATGGCTCGACGTGCGGGTCGAGGCGCCGCGTCAGCAACCAGGAGCCTGCGACGAGCACCGCCATGACGACCCACGTCCAGACCAGCGTGGCGTTGATCGCCACGACGCCCCGCTGCCAGTAGACGACCTGGTCAGGCGTGATCTCCATCTACCCACCCTCCGGCGACGGACGTGGCTGAACGCCTGCCGGCATCGTCGCGCGCGCGATGCGTACGCTCACGGCGCGCACGGCAAGGAAGGCACCGACGGCACCGAGGAGCCGCCACGGGTCGCCAGCTGCCAGCCAGACGAGCAGCGCCGCCGCGACGATGCCCCTGACAAGGAAGCTGCCCGCGATCAACGCCGCCGGGCGCGAGGATCGTGTTGCGCGGCGCACGGTCCACCACAAACCGGAGAAGTACACGACGCCGACCGCGGCGCCGCCCGCCATGGCGAGGCCCCAGGCCACATGGGAGCCGGTCATCACGCGTCACCTCCCGTCGTGTCGTCTTCCTCCTCGTCTATCGCGCGCTGCTCGAGGGACACCCAGCGCCAGGCGTTCCAGCACCCCACGATCAGGCCGAGCACCATCAGCATCAGCGTCCACGAGTAACGACTCGGCCAGGACGCGTCGATCCACACGCCCAGCGCAATCCCGGCGAGGGTCGGCAGGACGATTGACCATCCGACGACGCCGTACAGGCCGAGCCAGGGCACGCGGCCGCGCTGCGCACGGGCACGCAGCCGACGCGCTTCCTTGCGTCCGATCCGGACGCTGAGGTGCCGTGCGGGGTCCGCGCGATCATCCATGGCCGCGCTGCTCCAGCTCGAGGAAGCGCTGGATGAAGTCCACTTCCAGACGAGCCATGACATTGCCCGCGGCACGCGCCTGCTCGTCGCGCACACGGAACTCGTGCGCGATGGTGCGGCTCAACGAGCCGAGCTCGGGGCCGACCACGGCCCTGTGGGTGCCGACCGTCACGTCTGCGCCGCGCTTGATCAGGAGACCGCCGTCGACGGCCGCGAAGGTCTCCTGCCCGTCTGCCTGCCACGACACGATGCCGGTCACCAGCGCGACGACGACGTCCACGTGGCGCGGCAGCAGCGTGAAGTTCCCGTGCTGTCCTTCCGCCGAGATCTTATCCGCTGCGGCGTCGACCAGCACGCCTGCAGGCAGCAGGACGCGGAGGTGCATGGTCATGCCGCCGACGCCTCGTCGATCGCCCCGATCATGTACAGCGCGCGCTCCGGGCGATCGGAGAACTCGTCGTTCAGGATCCGCTCGCAGCCGTCCAGCGTGTCGTCGAGGCTGACCGTGCGTCCCTCGGCGCCGGTGAAGTGTCCGGTGGTGTGGAAGGGCTGCGTGAGGAAGCGCTCCAGTCGTCGTGCCTGCTGCACGGTGCGGCGATCCGCCCGCGAGAGCTCCTCGAGGCCCAGCATCGCGATGATGTCCTTCAGCTCTTCGTAGGTCGCCAGCGTTCGCCGCACGGCCTGCGCCACCCGGTAGTGACGGGCGCCGACCACCGCCGGCGTCAGCATCCTGGACGACGACTGCAGCGGGTTCACCGCGGGGTACAGGCCCTCGCTCGCGCGTCGGCGCGACAGCACAATCGACGCCGACAGGTGGGTGAAGGTGTGCACGGCCGCCGGATCGGTGAAGTCGTCGGCGGGCACGTAGACGGCCTGCACCGAGGTGATGGCGCCACTTGCCGTGTTGCTGATCCGCTCCTGCAGTTCGGCAAGCTCGGTGGCGAGCGTCGGCTGGTAGCCCACCCGCGACGGAATGCGGCCGAGCAGGCCCGAGACCTCCGAGCCGGCCTGAATGAACCGGAAGATGTTGTCGATGAGCAGCAGCACGTCCTGCTGCTCGACGTCCCGGAAGTACTCCGCGATCGTCAGCGCCGCGTGGCCCACGCGGAAGCGGGAGCCCGACGGCTCGTTCATCTGGCTGAAGACCATGACGGTGCTCGCCAGCACGCCGGCTTCCTGCATCTCGCGATAGAGCTCCTCGGCCTCGCGACAGCGCTCGCCGATGCCGCAGAAGAGCCCCACGCCGCGATGCTGGCCCGCCATGTTGTTGATCAGCTCGGCAATGAGCACGGTCTTGCCGACGCCGGCGCCGCCGAAGAGGCCCGCCTTGCCACCGCGTTCGAGGGGCGACAGCAGGTCGATGACCTTGATGCCGGTCACGAGCGTCTCGTTGGTCGTGGCCTGCGCGATGAGCGGTGCTGGCCGCTGGTAGATGGCCCGGCGGCGCCCCTCCGGCAGCGGCGGGCCGCCGTCGATTGTCTTGCCGAACACGTTGAGCATGCGCCCGAGGAGCGCCGGGCCCACGGGTACTTCGAGTGTGCGGCCGGTGTCGCGGACCGCAGCGCCGCGGGCCAGCCCTCTGGTAGGCGTGAGCGAGATCGTCCGCACCGTCTGCGCGTCCACGTGGCTCACGACTTCCAGCACGGTGGCGCCATCGGGGCCGGTCTCGAGGCGCGAGCTGACGGCCGGAATCGCCCCGGGGAACCACACGTCGACGATGTCGCCGCGGACCGCGACCGTCCTCCCGGCCGGGCGCGTGTCGCCGTCGTGCTGCATGGCCGGAGTATACAGAGGCGCACTGCGCGCCGCGCCAGCTCGGCAGGCGGTAGGATAGGGGCGCCATGAGTGACAGCGTGAAGTTCCAGCTCGATGAAGCGCAGATGCCCACCGCCTGGTACAACCTCGCGGCGGATTTGCCTGCGCCGGTCCCGCCGCCGCTGCATCCCGGCACCCTCCAGCCGCTCGGCCCCGACGATCTCGCGCCGCTGTTCCCGATGGCCCTGATCGCGCAGGAGGTGTCGACCGAGCGCGAGATCGAGATTCCCGGCCCGGTACGCGACGTGTACCGTCAGTGGCGGCCGTCCCCGCTGTTCCGCGCACGACGTCTCGAAGCCGCGCTGCAGACGCCGGCGCGCATCTACTACAAGTACGAGGGCGTCAGCCCTGCAGGCAGCCACAAGCCGAACACCGCCGTCGCGCAGGCGTTCTACAACCGCGAGGCAGGCATCCGGAAGATCTCGACCGAGACCGGCGCCGGGCAGTGGGGTTCGTCGATGGCCTTTGCCGGCGCGCTGTTCGGCCTCGACGTGCAGGTCTTCATGGTGCGCGTGTCGTACGACCAGAAGCCCTACCGGCGCGCGCTCATGGAGACGTACGGCGCCCGCTGCGTCGCGAGCCCATCCTCCGAGACGCAGTACGGCAGGGACGTGCTGGCGCGCGATCCCGACAGCAACGGCAGCCTCGGGATGGCGATCTCGGAAGCCGTGGAGGTGGCCGCCACCAGCAGCGACACGAACTACGCGCTCGGTTCGGTGCTCAACCACGTGCTGCTGCACCAGACGGTGATCGGCCTCGAGGCCATCACGCAGCTCGAGATGGCCGGCGACTACCCCGATGTCGTGGTCGGCGCCGCAGGCGGCGGGTCGAACTTCGCGGGCATCGCGTTCCCGTTCATCGGCGCGGCGCTGCGCGGTGGCAAGTCCGTGCGGGTGATCGCCGCCGAGCCCGCGGCGTGCCCGAGCCTGACGCGCGGCGCGTACGCCTACGACTTCGGCGACACCGCGCATCTCACGCCCCTCATGAAGATGCACACGCTCGGCTCCACGTTCATGCCGCCCGGCTTCCACGCCGGCGGCCTCCGCTACCACGGGATGTCGCCGCTGGTGTCGCACGTGAAGGAGCTGGGCCTCATCGAGGCCCGGGCCCTGCTGCAGAAGGACTGCTTCGACGCCGGCGTGCAGTTTGCCCGCGCGGAGGGCATCGTACCGGCGCCCGAGTCCACGCACGCGGTGCGCGCGGCCGTCGACGAGGCCCTCCGGTGCCGGGAAGAAGGCACGTCACGGGCAATCCTGTTCAACCTGTCGGGGCACGGCCACTTCGACATGCAGGCCTACACCGACTACTTCGCCGGCAGGCTCACCAACCAGGTGTACGACGAGGGCGCCCTCGAAACTGCGCTGGCGGGCCTTCCGGATGCGAGCCGTTAGCTGAACTGCCCCGGCTGGTAGGCGCCGACCGGCGCACGGAACGACACCGCCAGCCGGTTCCAGCCGTTGATGGCGACGAGCGCCCACGTGAGCGACACCAGCTCCTGTTCGCTGAACTCCGCGCGCACGCGGTCGTGCACGTCGTCGGGCACGTGCGTGTCGGCGATGCGCGTGACCGCCTCGGTCCACTCCAGGGCCGCGCGTTCACGCGCCGTGAAGAACGGCGCCTCGTGCCAGGCGCTCAGCGCGTAGATGCGCTGCTCGCTCTCGCCGGCCGCGCGCGCGTCCTTCGTGTGCATGTCGAGGCAGTAGGCGCAGCCGTTGATCTGGGAGGCGCGAATCTTCACCAGTTCGAGTAGCGCGTGCTCGAGGCCGCTCGCGTTGACGGCGCGCTGCAGCTGGAGCATGGCGCGTGCCGCCTCGGTCTTCATGTGGCTGCCGGGGTCGATGCGGGGGGGAATGGAGACGTTCGTTTGTACGTTCATGCACCGAAGACGGGCCAGCCGCGCACTTGTGACACCTCCGCGATGAGCGTCACGCGAAGGGGCGTTGCGCCGAGGAGGCGGCGGTGAGCGCTTGACCGGACAGCTCAGGTTGCGGGCGTTGGCAGCTTGGCAGGATTGAGCACGACGTACACGGCGCCAATCCGCCCGGCCTCTGCCTCGAACGCGAACGTCGCCCTGACGCGTCCGTCGGTGATCAGGACGAGCCCAGGCTGGCCGCTGACCCACTCCGGCACCAGGCGCGCTCCATTGCGCGCGTAGATGCGCTGCAGCCCGAGCGCGAGCCGCGCCAGCCGCCTGCCGCCGACGAGCGGACGTGGCGAGGCGGGCACGACGCCGCCGCCGTCGGCCGTCCACGTGGCGTCCGGCGCGAAGAGCTGCAGCAGCGCCTCCTCATCCTGCGCGTCGAGTGCGGCGGTGAACGAGTCGCGCAGCCGCCGGAGCGCCTCGGCGTCGGCATCGAAGCGGCGGCGGTCTCGCCGCACGCGTGACCTGGCGCGATGGACGATCTGGCGGCACGCCGCCTCCGTCCTGTCGAGCACGCGCGCGATCTCCTCGTAGCTCGTCTCGAACACATCGTGGAGGAGGAACGCGGCGCGCTCCTCCGGCGCGAGCCGCTCGAGCAGCAGCAGGAAGGCCTGCGACAGGTCGGACGCCTGATCGAGGTGTTCGTCCGGTGCGGGCGGCGCACCAGGCAGCAGCGGATCCGGCAGCCACGGGCCCTCGTACGCCTCGCGCGCCGTCTTTGCCGCGCGCAGCCTGTCGATGGCCAGCCGCGTCGCAGACGTCACGAGCCACGCTTCCGGGTTGCGGATGGTGTCCGTCGAGTCGTTGGCGGCGTGGTGCCAGCGCACGTAGGCGTCCTGCACGACGTCCTCGGCGTCGGCCCGCGAGCCGAGCATGCGGTAGGCGAGGCCGAACAGACGTCCGCGCACGGCCTCGAACGCGCCCGCCGCCATTTCGCTCCGTCCGGGATAGCTGGAAGTGGCCATCTTCGACAGGATGACGCGCTTGACCGGGCGTGCGCAAACGAGCGCGGCGTGGCGAGAGCTGGCACCATACGCTCGGCCATTGCTCGCTCCCGTTCAGCCGCCCCTGCGCAAGCTCATCACGTATGATGACCGCCGCCCGGCAGGAACATGAGCGAGGCCGAGGGACCCGGGAGGCCCCGTGCCCGGCCCGCTCCTGTCGGATCCAGGGAGGAGCCAACGTGTCGCGTGTGTTCTGCGGGCGAGAGCAGGAGCTCGAGGGTCTTCGACAGGCCTACCGGGCCATCGCGCAGGACGTGGCCGACAGGCCCCAGGTCGTGACGCTCGTCGCCGAGTCCGGCCTCGGCAAGACCCGCCTCGTCCAGGAGTTCTACCGCTGGCTGTCGACCTCGGAAGACCTGGCAGCCCCTCACGGGTACTGGCCCGACGAGCTCGGCGCCGAAGACGACAACCTCCTGCTGAACCCGCGGGCCGGCGCGTGCAACAACACCAGGCCGGTGCCGTTCCTGTGGTGGGGCATCCGGCTGCCCGACCCGGGCGCCCGCAATCAGGCCGTTACCGGTCAGCTCGCCGCATCGCTCGAGACGCTTCGGCCTCACCTCGAACCTGCCTACCGCACGACTCGACGACGCCAGACGCGCAAGGACGCCGGCCTTGCCATCGGAAAGGTGGCCCTGGATCTGGCGCTCGATGCTGCCGTCGATCTCGTCCCGTTTGGCGGGCTCTTCAAGACGCTCGGCGAGGGCGCCGCGGAGCTCGGCCAGCACGTCAGGCAGCTGTGGAACGACGCGCCGATGGGCAGCGTGCAGCAGATCGAGGCGCAGCAGCGCGAGGATCTCGCGTCACGCGTCGTCTCGGACCTCGGTGTGCTGCTCTCGCGCGAGAGCGCCGACGGCACCGCCGTGCCGGTGGTGATCGTCGTGGACGACGCGCAGTTCTCGGAGGGCGATCCGTCGATCGTCACCTTCGTGGACAGGCTGCTGGCCGCGGCGACAGCGAACCGCTGGCGCGTGCTGCTGGTGGTCACCTACTGGGCGGCCGAGTGGAACCGCCACATGGGGTCGCGCCAGGCCGGCACTATCGCCGGCGCGATCGGGGCACACGCGGCCACGCTTGGTGCGGGCTGGTCGCACGTGGAGCTCGCGCCCGTGGCCGATCTGTCGCCGGTGCTCGCGACGTCGCTGCCCGGACTCACGGCGGATCAGCACACGGCGCTCCTCGGTCGCGCGGGAGGCAACCCGCGATACCTGGACGAGATTCTGCGCTTCTGCGAGCGCAACGAGCGGCTCTTCGAAGGCCGCTCGCTCGACAACCCGATGACGGCCCGCGGCTTCGCGACGGCGATGGAGCGGACCGTCCACCTCCACGAGCTGGTGGAGGAACGCCTGCACTCGCTCGAGCCGGAGGTCCTGCACACGCTGCTGCTCGCCAGCCTGCAGGGACAGGAGTTCGTCGCGCCCCTCGTCGCCGATGTGGGCGACCTGCTGGGTGCCGAGACGAATGAATCGGCGCTTGCCCGGGCGGAGCATCCACATGCGTTCGTCCGCCGCCAATCAGGCGGCCTCGGCGCCTTCACGCAGCGGATCTTTCACGAGGTCGCCGCCGCCAGTGTCGCCAACGAGTTCGACGAGGACGAGGTCGCTGAGGCGCTGCGGACGGTCGTGCGGCAGCGGCTGGCCGACACGGCCGCGCTCGAGTCAGCCTCGCCCACGACGAGGATCCGCACGTGCCTGCTCGCGACGCATGTCCTCGAGGCGTCGCCGGATCCAGAAGACCGCTATCGAGTCGCGTACGCACTGGCGCGGCTCGGCTCCGAGTTTGGCGATTTGCACGACTACGAGTCGGCGCGGCAGTTCCTCGGACGGCTGGTGGAGGCGCTGGCGTCCATGAACCCAGCCGACACGGGCTTCTATCTCTACTACCTGGCCGCAGAGCACCTCACCGAACAGGGAGCGTACGGCGAGGCGCGAGCGATGCTCGAGGCCGCCATCGATGCCCAGCAGGCGCGCGCCGAGGCAGATTCGACGGGTGCGGCGGCGAGAGAGCTGTCGCTCCTGCTGAAGGCGCTTGGCGACACGGCTGGACGGGCGGGCGCTCTCGACATCGCCGAGGACGCGTATCGACGCGCGCTCCACATCGACCGTCAGGGTGCCGCTGCCGGCACGTCGGTCTACGCCGCGCGCGACCTCATGGTCTCGATCTTCAACGTGGCACGCGTCGCGGAAACCCGTGGCGACCTGGGCGCCGCGCGGTGCGACTGCGTCGAAGGCCTGGCGATGGCCCGTGCCCGGCACGAGCGTGAGGCCACGGAGACGACGCGCGAGGATCTGGCGTACGCGCTGGTGGCCCTGGCCGACATCGAAGCTGCGGCGGGCGATGCCACGGCAGCTGAAGCGCTCTACCGGCAGCGGCTGCAGTTCGAGAATGACGCCGTCGATCCGCACGAAGACCCCGCGGCGGCCCGTCGGCGTGCGCTCGTGCTCGAACGCCTGGCCGGGCTGGCGCTCGGTGCGGGTCACCTGGACGCGGCCGACGCGCTGCTCACCGAGGCGCGCGCGCTGCGCGAGCCCGCCGCCCGGCGACTCGGCACCCCGGATGCGTTGAACGAGCTGGCGGGCCTGTTGCGGACGATGGGCGATGCGGCGCTCCGCCGCGACGACTACGTCACCGCCGATGCGGCCTTCCGCGAGAGCCTCGCAATCTCCAGCGACCTCGCGCAGTCCACCCCGACGCCGGGAGTCCTGCGCACCCTGTCACTCACGTTCGAGCGCTTCGGCAAGGTCGCGCTCATGGCCGACGACCTCGACGCCGCCACCGCCATCTTCGAGCAGCGCCTCGCGCTGGATCGCCACCTCGTCGAGGCGTGCGGTACACCGGCGGACCACCGCGGCTTCATGTCGTCGTGCTACTGGCTGGCCGACATCGCCGAGCAGCGGGGCATCGTCGACGAAGCCGAGCAGGGCTTCAACGACGCGCTCGCTATCGCCCGCGACCTCGCGACGCGCACGCAGACCGCCACCGCGCGCGAGGACCTGCGCCCCATCCTCAGGCGCCTGATCGGGCTCGCGAGGCAGCGCGGTGACGCAACCCTCGCCAGCACCTACGAGAACGAACTGAACACACTCGGGTAGGGACGGCTCCCCGAGCCGTCCTGTGTGCCCTCCTTCGTGCTGTCCTTCGTGCCGTGCTGGCCCCGGCGCTGGTGCGGTCCTCGTGCCTACTTCTCTACCACCGCACGAAGCAGCTTCTGCCGCGCACGCTCCCACGCGTTGCCGTCCTCGGCAAAGGCGACGGCCGGCCCGGCATCCGACAGCACGCGCGGCACGACGGCGTCGAGCGCCTCCGCCACCGCGGCGTCCGCGCCCCGCTGGCGCGCCAGCGTCAGCAGCGCGTGATCCTGCAGCCCGCGACGAAGGTTGGCCATCTGGATTGACGAGATCGGGCCCGCGATGCCGCGGTCTTCGTCGGGGTGCAGCACGTCCTCGCCCGGGTAGACGAGGACGCCGTCGCCGTTGATGAACCCGTTCTCCATCTTGCCCTCGGTGCGATTGTCGAAGGTGATGGGCTCGCGCCAGACGTTCTGGTTGCGGTCGCCGATCTTCTTCTGGCCGTTGTGGCGCCAATGGTTGGCGTGCCAGTAGAAGTAGCCGTCCGCGTCGTGTCGGAACGCGGCCCACCCCATCACCCGCGCGTCAGTGGCCGGGGCGTCGATCACGACAGCGCCGACGTGCGGACGGCCGCCGTTGTAGAACCACGTCTGTCGGCCGGCGGCACGCTCCGCGCGGGCGCGGCCGCTGTCGTAGTGCGCCGGCACCGCGGCCCAGATGTCTACCGCGGGTTCGAGCTCCGCGGCATGGCCGTGCGTGAGGAACGTCTTCAGCGGCGAGCCGAGTGCGCGCGCCGCGTCCCTGACGTGGCGTCCGACGGCAAGCACCCTCGGGAACTGCGCCGGGCGCGGCTCGTCGGGCAGGTACACGAAGGTCAGCGCGTCAGGGATGAAGCCGCGCAGGAATTGCGTCCACCGCTCCACGGCGTCGCGTGCGCCCGCCGCCGTGTCGAACGCCGTGCCCGGGCTGTAGAACGTGCGCGGCAGGATGCGGTACCCGCGCCCTTCGCCTGGTCCCTCGTATCCTTCCTCCGGCGTGAACGCACGGCCGTCGAACCGCGCGGCTGCCGTGCGGGCGCCGGCCTCGTCATAGGCATGCGTGAACTCCACACGGTGACGGCGCGCGAAGCGATGGTACGCGGCATCCATGTTGCCCCCGTGGTACAGGTCCGTCTGGCTGCGCTCGTAGTAGACCATCGCCGGCAGCGACGCGTCGGGCAGCGTCACGCCGAGCACCTCCAGCACCACGGGCAGGCTGCGCTGCTCGCCGTCGATGTCGACCGTCACGGCGCCGTGGTACTCCCCGGCGGGGAGATCGCGGCCCACGAAGACCTCGATCCAGAGGCCCTGCCGCTCTCCGGCGCGCACCTGCAGCGGGAAGCCGCCGCGCCCCGGGCGCGCGTTCTCGGGTACGAGCTGCACGGGCGTCCACCCAAGGGGCGTCGTCGGCGTCGCCGGGCCGTCAGGTTCGAATACCCACGAAGCGCGCGTGCGCCGTTGCACGTGCATGTAGTGCTGCGAGTACAGCTGGATGGGTCGGTTCCCATACAGCGTCGGGTCAGTGGCGGGCGCCGCATGGCGGAGGACGGGCTCACCACTGGCGTGCGTCAGTGCCGGCAGGACGGCCGACAGCGCCTGAATCGGCCGCGTGGCCTCGACGATCACCTGGAACGCCACGACCTCGTTGCGGGCCGACAGCAGCCTGATCACGGTGCCGTCCCAGACCGCGTTGCGCTCACGGTCGGGATGCGGCGGTCCGTCGCGCATCACGCGCGTGCCGTCGTGCGTGGCCCAGACGTGATGCCCGGCAGGCTGCTGCGCCGAGAGAACTGCCGACAGCAGCAGCCCCGCCGCTGCAGCCACGATCTGCAGATGGATCGTGCGCATGTTCATCGCGAGACGTAGCCCGGCCCACGCAGTGCACGGCCGGGGCGTGCCTCCGTGATCGCGCCGTCGGCCACGACAGCCGTGCCGTTGACGAGCACGTGACGGATGCCCGTGGAGTATCGGTTCGGGTCGGTGAACGTCGCTTCGTCCTTCACCGTGGCCGGGTCGAAGACGACCACGTCAGCGAACATGCCCGGCCGGAGCAGACCGCGATCCGTGATGCCCACACGTATCGCCGCCTGCGACGTGGCCTTGCGAACCGCTTCCTCGAGCGTCAACACCTGCTGCTCCCGGACGTACCTGCCCAGGATCCGCGGGAACGTGCCCCACGCCCGCGGATGCGAACGCGACACCGACAACGGACCGTCCTCGGCACGCGCTCCGGAGTCCGTGTCGAACGACACCCATGGCGTGCGCATCGCCGCCACCACGTCGGCTTCGTCCATGATGGAGATGATCACCGACGACTCGGCCCGGTCGGCAATCACGAGGTCGATGGCCGCGTCGCGCGGGTCCTTCCCCATAGCCTCGCCGATCTCGACGAAGTTCATGCCCTCGTACTTCCGAAGCGATGGGTCGAGCACGGAGCTCAGCATCACGCCAGCCGGTCCACCCGATCCGTACCACTGGTTCTCGAATGGCGCGTCGGGATCGTCCATGTCGCGCTTGACCCGTGCCCGTACCTCGGGATCCGCGAGCCGCTCCAGCATCGCGGACGTGCCGCCCTCGCGCACCCAGATGGGCAGGCACGCGTCGAGCCCGTTGGACGCACGGTCGTACGGGTAGATGTTGGCGCTCACGCGCAGTCCCCGGGCACGCGCTGCCTCGATGCGACGCAGCACCTCGGCCATCTTGCCCCAGTTGGCACGGTAGGCGGTCTTCAGATGCCAGATCTCCGTCTGGACGTTCGCCCGCTCGGCAATCGCCAGCACCTCGTCGATCGACTCCAGCACGTGGTTGCCTTCGGAGCGCTGGTGCGTGATGTAGATGCCGCCGTGCACGGCGGCCGTCGACGCGAGCGCGACGAGCTCGTCGGTCGAGGCGAAGCGGTTGGGCACGTACTGCAGCGACGAGCTGACGCCGAACGCGCCCTGCTGCATCGCCTCGGCGACGAGCCCCTGCATGCGCTGCAGTTCCGCCTCGGTGGCCGGCCGATCGTCGAGCCCGATCACGTACTCGCGCACACCGCCCGAGCCCACGAACGTCCCCATGTTCACCGCGGTGGTCGAGCGCTCGAGCCGCGTCAGATACTCGTCGAGGGACCGCCAGTCGTGCGTCACCCCGAACGCTTCGTACGTGGGCCCGGCGGCCGCGACCATCGTCTCGTTGACCGGCGCTATCGAGGCGCCCTCGCCGGTGATCTCGGTCGTGATGCCCTGCGTGATCTTGCTGGCGGCACGCGAGTCCACCAGGACGTTGAACTCCGACTGTCCAAGCAGGTCGATGAATCCCGGCGCGACGACGAGGCCCGTCGCGTCGATGCGGCTGGCCGCCTCGGCATCGTCGAGCTGCCCGATTGCGACGATCCGATCGTCTACGATGCCGACGTCGGCGGAGAACCAGGGAGCGCCGGTGCCATCGACGACGCGGCCGTTGGCAATCACCACGTCGAAGCGGTCGTGGCGACCGCTGACCGTGGTGCCGGCGGCGGAACCTGAGGCAGTGCCGGATGACGGCGTGGGCTGTCGTGCCGGCGTTTGACCACAGCCCGACGTCGCGAGCAACGCGCCGAACAGCGCGCAGGCCGCTACTCGAGCCGGAACCTGATGACGACCGTCATGAATACACCTATCGGCTTCCCGTTCAGCCGTGTCGGCTCGTAGGTCCACTGCGCCACGCATTCCATCGCCGCCTTGATGAAGTCCGGATGGATGTCGTTGTCCAGCGGGCGCAGGAAGGCCACCGTGCCGTCGGCTGCGACGATCGCCTCCAGCCGCACATCGGCTTCGACACCGGCTGCCCGCAGGTGGGCAGGATACTCCAGACGCGCATCCGTCTTTCGCCGCGGAGGACGGACGCTGCCTCCCCGCGCCGGCGTCGGAGCAACCGCGGGTCGTCCGTGCCGCCTCTCGACGATCGTCACGGTCTCCGACAAGGTGCCGACGACCAGGGTGATCGTCCGCTGCCAGTCCTCGCGTCGTTGCAGCTTCAGTTCCTGTCGGGCAAGCACGAAGCCTGGGCGGGCTGCCTCGAGCCAGTGGTCACCCGGTGCGACAGCCGTGAAGCGAAAGCGGCCGGTATCGTCGGTCTTCTGCGACTGGCTGGCCGCTCCCGTCTTCAAGGTGACATCGACGTTCGGCATGAAGCCGCCCGTCTCGTCGAACACCATGCCCTCGAGATCGCGCGCTTCGGAGGTAGCGCGATCCTGGGCATTTGCGACGCGTGCCGCGCACACGCCTGCGGCGAGCACTACGGCGAGGAGACAGGAGAGCCGGCGACGGGAAGAGTGGCGCATTCGCTGGATTCTACTTGTCTCCAGTCAGCGAGGCGCCTCACGGCTCATCGCGGAGATCAGGCCAGGCGTGGAAAGGACACCCGCTGGAGCACGGCGCCTTCGAGGTCGTTCACCTGCAGCACCAGCTCGCGCGCATCGGCGCGGCCACCGATCCACGTCGCGTCGGGTAGCCTGGGGCCGCCGCCCACCAGCTGTCCGTAAGGGAACGCTGACGTGGGTGCCAGCCATGCCTGCCGGTGGGTGTGGCCAGACACGATCACCTGCGTCTTCCAGGCCGCGAGCGAGTCGTGCCAGGCGTCTCGGCTTCGCCCACTGTGCCGGTCGAAGCCGGTGCCGGCGTAGTCCTGCGGGCGCTCGTCGATCCAGCGCAGCGGGATGTGACAGAAGACCATGCGGTAAGGCGCGTCGCGGAACTCCGGCTGCCGGATGACGTCCGCGAGCCAGTCGGCCTGTTCCCGCCGCAGCTCGTCGAACGCGACACGCCCTGCGAAGCTCGGGTGCGTATCGGGCTTGTCCTCACCGGTATGCAGGCAGATGACGGCGACAGGGCCTGAGCGGAACGCGTAGAACGGACGGCCGGAGGGCGTCGCGACGACGTCAGGCATCTCGAAGGCATACGGCCCGCGCACGTCGTGATTGCCGAACGTGAGGAGGAGCGGCCGGCCGTCGGTCACGTCGCACTGCCCCGGATGCAGCAGCGTCGGCACGAGCAGGTCCGTCGACTTCCAGTCGTTGCACGTATCGCCGTTCCAGACGAAGAAGTCGGCCTTGGGTGTGACCTCGTGCAGCCGCCTGATCGTGTCGTCGTGAATGTGCGTGTCGTTCCACACGACGAACGACGTCGCCTGTGCCGCGGGGTCGAGCGTGCGGAACGTCTTCCACGCGCTCGCGATCTCGTCGGCCTCCCCCGAGGCCCTCGTCACGGCGCGCAGGCGATACGCGGTACCGGGCTCGAGGCCGGAGATGCGTACCCGCAGCACGTGCTCGCCCTGCGGCACGAAGCCGTGGTCGTCGATGGACGCCGTGCCCCGCTGGCCATCCGGGCCTTCCCACTCGACCCGCCCGGTGCAGAGGCGCGTGACGCCCCAGATGGCGTCGATGCCGTCCGCACGTGGCGCCATCAGCACGAGCGGCGTGCGCACGGGCGACGTCCCGGGCAGCGACGTGTCGACCGGCGCCGCGGCCAGCGCGTCGTGACGTGAGCCGATGGCGCCGGCGACGAGGCCCGATGTGACGTGTCCGAAGAAGCGGCGGCGTTTCATGCGTTCAGGAGCAAAGGTCAGAGGAAGGGACGGTGATGACGGGCACGCGACATCCTAAACGGATCCGCGGGCCGCGCCGCAAACGGCGGGCGGGCGGCGGGAGGACCGTCGCCGGTTCACGACGGCCTCCCCGCGCCCGGCCGCCTCCGATCACCCCTGCACCCGCTCGACCGTCACCGGCACCGGCCGGCACACGGTGTTGCACACCGGTGAGTGTGCCTGTGCGAAGCGAATGAGGTCGTCGAGCTCGGCGTCCGTCGCGTTCTTCGCCTTGACGTCCATCTCGATCCGGATCGCGCCGTATCCGGCCGGGACCTCGGCAAGCGCCAGCAGCCCCTGCAGGTCGATGTCGCCCGTGAGGCGCGTGCTGAGCGACTCGATCTCGATGCCTCGGGCCGCGGCGTGCAGCACGGTGGTCGTCGTCACGCAGCCAGCGAGCGCGTGCAGCAGGAACTCGACCGGATTGGCGCCTTCGTTGTGCCCGAGCAGGACGGGCGGCTCGCCGTTCGTGAACTCGAAGGTGGCTTCGCGCGACGTGTCCTCCTGGCCGGCGCCGAAGAAGTCCCTGATCGTGGAGCGGTTCTCGCCTCCCGAGACCCAGCGGTTGCGCGCGCGGAACTCGAACTTCGCGAGTTCCGGGTTGTTCATGATCGCCGTGACGGTCTCGACCATCTGCTGCGTGTCGAGCCCGTTCAGTTGCGCCGTCGTCGTTGCGGTGGTCATCGTGATCTCTCCATTCCCGTCCGGCATGTGGCGGCGTCAGTGCCGCGTTGCGGACGCGATGGTCACGATAGCGACGCAGCCTTCGCCCTGTAAGATGAGCTCCTGCCAGAAACGGGCGTTTCGTGCCATGGAGCAGGCCGATGCCGCATGCCACACCGCTTGAAGCCGCGATCGTCGCCGTCCCCGAAACCGCGGGGTCGGCGCTGTACGGCATGGTCGACGTCCTGAACGCTACGGGCAACGTGTGGCAGACGCTCGTTCGTGCGTCGGTGTCGAGTCCGCCGTTCCGTGTGCGGGTCGTCGGCCTGAGCCGGAAGCGGTTCCGCTGCGGGTACGGGATTCCCGTCGAGCCCGACGCGGCGGTCCGCGACGTCACGCACGCCGACATCGTCATCCTGCCGGAGCTGTGGCTCGGTCCCGACGAGCACCTGAACGGGCGCTATCCCGAGCTCGTGTCGTGGATCCGCGCGCGCTACAAGTCGGGGTCGCATATCTACTCGGCGTGCTCGGGCGCGCTCATGCTCGCCGAGACGGGCCTGCTCGACGGTCGCGACGCCACGTCGCACTGGGGCTACAGCGACCTCTTCAGACGGCGGTATCCCGACATCCGCTTTCACCCGGAACCGAATCTCTGCTTTGCCGACCAGACCGGCCGCATCGTCACGGCCGGCGGGACGACGTCGTGGCACGACCTGGCGCTGCACATCATCGCGCGGCACGCGAACCCCGGCGAAGCGATGCGGATTGCGAAAGTCTACCTGCTCAAGTGGCACGACGAGGGCCAGTTGCCCTACGAGCCGCTCGTGCGGCCGCAGCCGCATGCGGACGCCGTCGTGCGGGGATGCGAACAGTGGCTGCGCGCGCACTTCCGCCAGCCGGGGGCCGTGGCGAGTGTCGTCGCGCACGCCCGCCTGCCGGAACGTACGCTGAAGCGCCGCTTCAAGGCCGCGACGGGTGTGGCGATCCTCGACTACGTCCAGAACCTCCGCCTGGAGGAGGCGAAGCGCCTGCTCGAGTCGTCCGACGAGCCGGTGGAAGAGATCGCCGCGGCGACGGGATACGAGGACGCCTCGTTCTTCCGGCGCCTGTTCAAGCGCCGGACAGGCATCTCGCCGGGCCGCTACCGCCGGGTGTTCCAGCCAATCCAGCGTGGGCTGCCGGCGCGTCCGGCGTCATGAACGAGAAACGCCCGCCCCCCACCTGGTGATGGAGGACGGGCGGGGTGACGCAGGACGCGGAAGACGTCAGACGCCGACCTGCTCCGATTCCGTGGCAGCCGTCCGGCGGACGGCGGCCTCGATGCGGCTGCCGATGTTCTGATCGACGCTCTTCCAGTACCAGAACGCGCGCTCGAGCACTTCCTCCGACTTCACGCCAGCCAGCGCGCCGGCCACCGTCTCGACGAACTCGTCACGCTGTGCGTCGTCGAACACCTCGCGCACGAGGATGCCCGCCTGGCCGAAGTCGTCGTCGTCTTTGTGCAGGCGGTACGCGCTGCGCACCATCTCGGTGTCCGTCTCCCAGCCCGTCTCGTCGGGACCGGTCTCGTCCGACCACCCGCGTCCGAAGCTGTTGGGCGCATAGACCGGCGCCGAGCCGCTGTGCTCGTAGGTCATGTTGCCGTCGAAGAGGTAGGCGTTGGTCTTGACGCCTTCCTTCGGCCTGTTGACCGGCAGCTGGTGGAAGTTGGTGCCGATGCGGTGCCGGTGCGCGTCGTTGTAGGCAAACGCGCGGCCGAGCAGCATCTTGTCGGGCGACAGGCCGATGCCCGGCACCAGGTTGCCCGGCGAGAACGCCGCCTGCTCGATCTCGGCGAAGAAGTTCTCGGGGTTCCGGTTCAGCGTCAGGCGTCCCACCTTGATGAGCGGGTAGTCGGCGTGCGGCCAGATCTTGGTCAGGTCGAACGGGTTGTAGCGGTAGTCCTTCGCGTCGGCGTAGGGCATCACCTGCACCGACACCGTCCAGCTCGGATGCTCGCCGCGCTCGATCGCCTCGAACAGGTCCTGGCGATGGAAGTCGGCGTTGTCGCCGGCAAGGCGCGCCGCCTCGTCGTTGGTGAGGAACTCCATCCCCTGGTCGGTGTGGAAGTGGTACTTGACCCACCACTTCGCTCCCGCTTCGTTGACCCACATGTAGGTGTGCGAGCCGTAGCCGTTCATGTGGCGCCACGTGCGCGGCAGGCCGCGCTGTCCCATCAGGTAGGTGACCTGGTGCGCCGACTCGGGGCTGCGCGTCCAGAAGTCCCACTGCATCGTCGCGTCACGCAGGCCGGACGAAGGCAGGCGCTTCTGGCTGCGGATGAAGTGCGGGAACTTCATCGGGTCGCGCAGGAAGAAGATCGGCGTGTTGTTGCCGACGATGTCGTAGTTGCCCTGGTCGGTGTAGAACTTGATGGCGAAGCCGCGGACGTCGCGCCAGGTGTCGGGGCTGCCCTGCTCGCCGGCAACCGTCGAGAACCGCAGCAGCAGATCGGACTTCGTGCCCTTCTGGAAGAGCGACGCCTTGGTGTAGGCCGACACGTCCTCGGTGACCTCGAGCACGCCGAAGGCGCCGGAGCCCTTCGCGTGCGGGTTCCGCTCCGGCACGCGCTCGCGGTTGAAGTGGGCGAGGGTCTCCACCAGGTGCACGTCGTGTAACAGCAGCGGTCCGTTGGATCCGACGCTGAGGCTGTTGCGGTCAGACTCGGCCGGTGCGCCGGCTGCTGTGGTTGATCCCGACTTGGGCTTCGTCTCTTCGGCCATGTTCATTCCTCTCCGTTAAGCAGGGGTAGATGCCTCGAGGCCGTGCTGCCGGACGCAGGAAGGACACACTCCCCAGAACGTCACTTCGGCCTCGTCGATGATGTATCCGTGCGCCGTCGATGCCGTGAGGCAGGGCGCGTGCCCGACGGTGCAGTCGATGTCCTCGATCGCGCCGCAGTGGCGGCAGACGAGGTGATGATGGTTGTCGCCGACGCGCCGCTCGTAGCGGGCGCTGGAGCCGGGCGGCTCGAGGCGGCGGAGCAGGCCGGCGGCGGTCAGGTCGCCGAGCACGTTGTAGATCGTCTGGAGCGACGTACCGGGCAATGCGGCGCGGACGCTCGTGCAGACCTCCTCGGCGCTGGCGTGCTGGTGCGCTCCGAGCGCGTCGAGCACCGCCACACGGGGCCTCGTCACGCGGAGTCCGGCGGAGTGCAGCGCGTCGCGCAGCGGCGTCTGGGCCGCAGCGTGTTGGGAGCGGTTCACTTCCCGATCTTACACTGAATTGGAATTATTCCAAAGAAGTACCCTCGCGCCGAGATGACGCGAAGGCGCCGGGGGATTGCGATTCCTGCGACGTGAGAGTGTCGAGACCTGACCCCGTGAGCGTTCAAATCGAGACCTGACCCCAGTCAGACC
>JBIQIB010000049.1:27474-29359 GCA_044508265.1 Acidobacteriota bacterium | reverse complement strand
GCACGGCGTCTGTGCGGAGATCGATCAGCGCCCGCACGTCGGCCGACGCCGCGAGCCGGCTCGCGCGGGCGATCACCCGCTCCCGCAGCGACGCGTAGGCCTGGGTCGTGCGACGCTCCTCACCGAGGCGGCGCTCGATTGCGCGCCCCGTGCGTCTGCGCCAGTCGCCCTCCCACGCAGGGTCGCCGCGTTCGACGATCGCCAGTGCGCCCGTGAGCAGCGCCTCGCGCTCGCGCGCACTCCTGACGTGCGGCACGACGGCAAGCGCCTGCGTGACGATCTCCTGGAGTGACGGCGCGGCACGCAGTACCGGCGGCGGCGGAGAAGGAAGCGGCGCCGAATCGCCCGACGTGATCGCCAGCGTGAACTCGCGCTGGCCGGCCGCCGCCCGCAGGCCGACGAGCACATCGTCGAGGACGGAGAGCATTCGCCCGGCTTCTTCCTGCCTGTCGCCGTAGTGTTCGTCCGGCCACGCGGCGAGGCGACGCCGCACGGCCTCGACCATCGCGATGCGCGCCAGCGGATCGGGCGTGTCGGCCACGCGATCGAGCGTCGCGGCGATGTCGGCGGTGAAGGCCGCGTAGTCGCGCTCGCTGCTGGTGGCGCGGTACTGCGCCAGGCGTACGCTGCGCAGATATGCCTCGGTGCGCTCCCAGTCGATGGCGTCGGCGGGCAGCGTCACCGCCAGGAGCGACTGGCCCTCGGGTCCTTCGGGGCCCATCGGCACCATCGCCACCACGTCGTCGCCGACGCGGCTCGGCTCGCCGTGCGTGGCCACTTCAGAGCCATCCACGAGAAACAGGCGGAACGCGCGGGGCGAGACGTCCGACTGCGCCGCCGCGGGCCCTGCGGCGAGCACCAGGGCCGCCACCACGGTTCCGGCCCAACGGGCCACGGGACGCGTCACGCCGACGATCTTCCCAAGGAAGCGGCACCTTGTCGAGACAGGCTGTGGAAAACCTGCGGACGAATGGTGGATTTCGTGTGCACGCGACGAGATCTGCACATGGAAAACGCCCGTCCCCCACGCTCGCCGGCGCCGCAGCCGCAGTTGTGCATGCATCTTCGTCTCTCGCTTCGCTTGCGCGGCTGTCCCCAGCTACTAGAATGACGCTCGCCTTGAACATGTCTGACGTGGCCCTGACGTCCCGGGGGCAGCGACCGTGAGCAACACCGTGCAACGATTCGACCAGTCCATCAATGGCCGCACCTACCGCATCGAGGTGGCTCGTGTGCAGCGTGAGCGGTGGCGCGCGCACGTCGTCAACGAGTTCGGCGCCCCGACGGCGCTGATGCCGTTCTACGACGACACGCCTGCCAGCGCGGCGCAGCGGCTGTCCGACTGGCTGGCGCGCCTGCACGGGGCGGCGCATGCGCCGACGCCGTGACGCACGGCGGCTGCTGCGGCTCGCCGCCGGCATCGCCGCGCTGACGCCGCTGCTCGGCTGCGGTGATCCTGCGCGTGCCAGCGCGTCGCGCGCGGCCGCCGCGACCGCGCAGGCGCCGGCGGCAACGGTCAGCGCGCCGGATGCCGCCCCGCCCCGGGTGCGGATGGTCGCCACGGGCGGCACCATCAGCAATCGACGCGGCGGCCGGCTCACGGCCGAAGAGCTCGTCAATGCGCTGCCGGACGTCGAACGCTACGTCCGCCCGGAGTTCGAGCAGTTCGCCAACACGTCGAGCGCATCCCTGACGCTGACGCAATGGCTCGAACTCGCACGCCGTCTGAACACGTTGTTGCGCGAGAATCAGGACCTCGCCGGCCTCGTCGTCACGAGCGGCACCGACACACTCGAAGAGCTTGCGTGGTTCCTGCACCTCACGGTGCGTGACTCGCGGCCGGTGGTCGTCACCGGCGCCATGCGCACGCCCGACATGCCGTCGC
>JBIQIB010000049.1:20623-27374 GCA_044508265.1 Acidobacteriota bacterium | reverse complement strand
CGGAGTTCGACGTCTTCGCCATCGACGTCCTGCCGCGCGTGGACGTGCTGCTCGTCTATCAGGCCGCAAACGGCGATCTCGTGAAGGCGGCCGTTGACCTCGGCGCGCAGGGACTCGTGATCGCCACGGCCGGGGCCGGCGCAATCAGCGGCACGCAGGGTGACGGCATACGGCATGTGCTCGCGCAGGGGCGTCCCGTCGTCTACACGACGCGTGCAGGGGCGGGCCGCATCGCGGCGGACACGGCCTCCGCGGGCACGGCCAGCGCGGCAGGTGACGCCATCTTCCGGATCGCAGGCGAGGACCACACGCCGCTGAAGGCACGCGTGCTCCTGATGCTTGCACTGGCGGCGGGGCTCCAGCCCGCCGACATCCAGCGCGTGTTCATCGAGTACTGACGCGCCGCCTCAGGTGCACGAACAGCGGGATGACGACGGCGGCGCAGATGCCGGCCCAGGCGTGCATGGGCATGGCCAGCAGCGGGAAACCGTCAGGCATGGGCCGGCCGTCGGGCAGCACCGGCATCAGGGGGGCCATCATCGAGACGCCGGCCACGGCCAGCGCCCCCACGATGTACAAGGGCGTCGCGATCTTCAGTGCTCGCGCGAGCAACAGATAGATCCCGGCAGCCAGCAGCACGGACGCGAGCGTGGCGAGCACGATCGCCCCCGGCGTGATCACGTCGGGCCGTGGCTGACCCGTCATGCTGCTGAACGCGCCGAACCACCAGAGGTTGCCGAGGGTGGCGACCAGGGCGGCGACGGCGCCGCCCCAGAGGAACCGCCACACGGACACCGGCGGCACGGCCACGGTCATGGCAGCGGCGTACCGAGCGCGTTCGTCCCGACGATGAATGTCTGGCCGTTGGCGTTCCGATACATCGCGCGCTCGACGACGAGCTGCAGCGGTGCGCCCGTCGACTCCACCAGCACGCCGGCCGGCGTATCGGGCGGCAGCCCTGCGTCTGCGAGCAGCTCCGGCAGCGGGAACGTCTTGCGCGACTGCGGGTCCATGGTGCGATGCACCACGTAGTCTCCGCCGCCGGGCACCAGGAGACGCAGGCTGATGGGCCCGCCCGTGGCACCGGTGTTGGCGACGAGGATGTACGTCTGCCAGTTCAGCGGTCCGCCCGCCTCTCCCTCGCCGAGGACCCAGCGCGGCGCCGTCCGTGCCGCCGCCGGCGAGTTGTGCGCCTCGTACCAGGCGCCCGGGTCGCCCGCCCACCACATGGCGCGCTCAACGATGAGCGGCACCAGGTTGAGCGAGCGCAGGCGAATCGAGACGTCCGTGTTCCCCTGCTGGAACGGGAAGACGCCTGGCGCCAGCTCCTCGAGATCCACCCAGATGTTGAAGCGCGACAGCGGGTTCACCACGTATCGCTTCGTGTAGATCGTCGCCGGATCACCGACGATGAAGTCGGCCTCGACGAGGGCCGCATTCTGGGTCGGGTTGCCGATGAGCACGAAGTTGTCGAAGAACTCGCCGGCGTTGCCCTCGGCGAGGAACCACTCGGTGGCGGGCTCGGTGATGCCCGCGCTTTCGTGTCCCGCGTTGAACAGGGGCGACTGGCCCTGATACATGGCCCGCTCCGCGATGATCGCGGGGCCTGCCGTCACCTGGAACACCGCCGAGAACTCGGCCGAGGCGAGCGGCATGCCGCCGCCGATCTGCTCGACGTTGGCCCATACGTTCGTCCGGCTGTTGGGTGGCAGCTGATAGCTCTTCGTGAAGGTCTGACCGGTGCCGAGCAGATAGGTGCCCTGGACGGTCACCGGCTCGCTGTTCGGGTTCTGCAGCAGGTAGAACAGCTGGAAGCCGGCGATCGTCGCGCCTTCCGCGAAGTACCAGACACGCGCCGGGCTCACCACGCCGACCTCGGCGTGACCGGCGTAGACGTTCTTGTCCCACGTCATCAGGCGGTCTGCGCCGATGGCGGCCGTCGCCTTGACCGTCGTCGCGAACTCGTAGGCGACGTCGGGCCCGCCTTCGTCGATGCCGGGCTGCTGGTCGAGCACGATTGTCGTCCGCTCGTACGCAGCCAGCGAGAACGGCGTGACAGGCACCGCGGCCCCGGAGGGCATCTGGTACGACAGCTCGCCGGTGACCGTGAACGGATTCGGGTTGGCCAGCGCTATGCGGACGTCGAAGTTCAGGCCCGACGTCTTGGTCGCGCCCTCGGCGAAGTAGCGCGTGAAGACGCCCAGCGTCGGGTGTCCGTCGCCGCCGACGCCGGTGCGCTCCTCGTCGTTGGTGTAGCCGTCGCCGTCGGGATCGGCAAACGGCGATCCGGCATCCGAGCACGGATCGACACCGAAGCCCTGCAGCCATGTCGTGTATGCGGGGTCGTAGAAGTCGCATTCACGGGCGTCGAAGACGTTCTGTCTGAGGAACGCGTCCACCATGCCATTGGTGTCTCCAGCCACGAGGTTGGTGAACGCCGACTGGTAGGCAATGGCTTCGGCGTTTCCGCCGATCTCGGGGTTCTCCGTCCCGAAACTCCCCCCACCGCTGCCCACGCCGCCACCACTTCCTGCGGTGATCAGCACGATTGGCCCGAAGGTCGGCGCCCCGGCACCATCGAGGATCTGGCGGCCGAAGACGTCGGCCGCCGCGTTCGTGTCGCCACCGATCAGATTGGGCTTGTACGAGCGGAACGAGAGGAAGCGTCCGAACGTGCTCAGCGTCGGGTCATACGCCGAGTCGTCGCCGAGGACGCCCCCCTCCGTCGGCGCGCTCAGCGACCCGCGCAGCGCGGCCGGCGTGTCGCGGCGCACCGTGTAGACGCGCGACGGCACGTCGCCTTCTGCCGTGGACGTCGTCGACAGGTACAGGAAGACGATGTACTCGCCGTCGTCGCTGATCGCCGGATCGCGCGCCTCGAAGTTGGCGAGCGGCGGCACGTTGCTGACCCACGTCGTCGTGCCGGCGACGAGGTCGCGCACGAAGATGTCGGTGGCCGTGTCCGTGTCGCCGGGATGCATGTTCGACGCGGCCGACTGGAAGACGACATACCTGCCGTTGCCGCTGATGCCGGGCGACAGGGAGTTGCCGTTGCCCGCGCCACCCGCACTGGTGATGCTGGCCAGCGTCGTCGTGCCGGTGATGCGGTCGAACACGTACACGTCGCCAAGGCCGTTCGTGTCCACCGGGCTCAGCGCGGCGGCCGTCACGAATGCCACGTACCGGCCGCTGGCGCTCACGACAGGCGAGGCGGCAGGCACGGGCGCGCCGCCCGCGGCCGGCACGCTCACGGGAATCGTGGCGCCTGTCGAACGATCGTGCAGGAACGAGACCGTGCGGTTGTACGCCACCCAGCGGCCGTCGTGGCTGATCGTCACCCAGTCGGCATGCACGCCCTGGTAGCCCGGAGGCACCGGCAGGCGCGTCGTCTTGCCCGTGGCCACGTCACGCACGAAGACGTCCACCGTACCGTTGGTGTCGTTCGGCACGAGCGACGTGGCCGACGAGAGAAACGCGACGGTCGCGCCGGTGAAGCTCGGGCTCGGACGCGTGCTGGACCCGGAGTAGGTGGGCTGGAGGCCGGCGCCCGTCAGCGAAAGCCGCGCATTGGTGCCCGGCGCCGTCGCCAGGAACACGTCGGTGTCGCCGTTGGTGTCGTCCGGCGTGAGCGTCGGCTCGTTCGACGCGAAGACGACACGCCCGTCGTCGGCGATCCAGGCCTCCGTCGAGTTTCCGCTCGTCATCCCGGTGCCGACGCTGAAGCGCACCACACTTGTCACCGCGACGGTCCCGCCGCCCACGTTCAGCCCGGCGCGGAAGACGTCGACCAGCGGGTCGAAGGGGCCATTCAGGTCCGTGGCGACGGACGAGAAGCTCACGAACGCGCCGTTGGCGCTGATCACCGGCTCGAAGCTGCTGCCGTTGCCGGCCTGCCCGCCCGGGGTGCGCGAGACGAGGACTGTCGCGTTGGCCGTGCGATCGCGCACGTACACGTCGTTCACGGGGTTCGCATCACCCGCGGCCGCCTGGGCCGCCGTCGTGAAGGCCACGAGCCGACCGTCGCGCGAGATGCTCGGCGAGCTCGACGGGGCGGCGAGTTGCCCGCCCGCCGCCGACACGCTCACGCGCTGCGTCGTCGCGCCGTCGCCGACGAAGACGTCGGCCGTCGCGTTCGTGTCACCCGCCACGAGGTTGGTCGCGTCGGAGGTGAACGCGACCAGCCCGGCATCCGACACCGAGGGACGACCGGACGCCGGGCCGTCGCCGGCCGCGCCGCCGCCGTTCGCGCGCGAGATCAGCACCGTCGTGCTGGTATTCCGATCGTAGCGGTACACGTGCGTGCCGCTGACGCCGCCCACGATGTTCGACGCCGTGCTGATGTACGCCACGTAGCGGCCGTTCGGGCTGATCGCCGCGGCGAAGCTCCCCTGATTCGGCTGAAGACCGGCGACGGTGTTGGAGGCCCGCGTGATGTCCCCCGTGCCGCGGTCCAGGACGAACACGTCGTTCGAGCCGTTGGTGTCGCCCGCGATGGCGTTGGTGGCGCAGCTGTCGAACACCACCAGCTGCCCGTCGCTCGAGAGCGCCGGACGCTGCGCCGAGCAATCGAGCTGCACGCCGCCCGAGGCCGTCACGCGCGTGAGCGCGCCGCCGGCGTAGATGAACACGTCGGTGGCGTTGTTGGTGTCGCCGCTCACCAGCGAGGCCAGGGGACTCTCGAAGGCGACCACGGCGCCGTTGGCGCTGATGGCTGGCCGGGCCGAGTAGCCGCCGCCCGTCGCCTGCCCGCCCGTTTCTCCAACGCTCACACGCACCGTCGGCTGCGCCTGCGCCGCGACGGCCATGCCGCACACCAACACCAGGGTGGCCAGTCCTCGTTCGAACTCGATGCGTCGCACGTGTCCCCCCTCGCACCATCGTGAACCCGGCGCCGAAGTGGCGCCGGACCTCGCCAGCCTGCGGCCGGTAAGTCACCGACCATCCTACTGCATGGATTGTCAAGGCCGGCGAGCGCGATTCGTACCGCTCCGCTTGCGCATTCACCGGTAAAGAAGAACGGTCCAGCTGTCGATTAACCCTGGGGTTCGCATGCCAGGCCGACCAATCGCACTCGATCTATCGAAGCTGGGTTTCGACGCGCCGTTCGACGCTCGTCCGATGCTCGTGGGCATCGTCGAGGACCTCGTGTCGCTGCTCGAGACCCAGATGCCCGACGAGGCCGAGTTCCCCGCCGAGCCCCTGCGGTCGCGGCTGCAGCACAGCCGGATGCGCCTCCGCACGTCGGAGTCAGCCGACGCGCTGCACGACGCGGGGCTCCGTCTCGTCGGCGACGCGTCACAGACGCACGCGCGCATCGCGGGGCACGTCGCCAGCCGCGAGGCCGAGCTGTTCGGCGTCATCCGCCTGCTCCGCGAGCTCGTCGACGGGCTGCGAGGTGATGCCCAGGTGTTCCGTGCCGACGTGCATCGCTCCAGCGAGCGCGTCGCAGACCTGGCCGGGATTGAAGACGTGCGGTCGCTGCGGCGGGCCCTCTCCCGTGAGGTGGACGAGCTGCGCCGCTCGGTTCGCTCTCAGGAAGCCAGGGAAGCCTCGCGCCTCGCGCAGCTGTCCGGCCACATGAAGCAGATCGAAAGCCGGTATGCGGATGCCGCGCAGGACGAAGACCGCAGTACGCGGCTGCCGCGCCGCACGGCGCTCGAGCGGCGGCTCGAGACGCTGGGCCCGTCGGAGGTCGGCACGCTGATTCTCCTGCGCATCGACGAGTGCGACGACATCGTCCGCGAGCACGGCACCAACGTCGTCGATCGCGTGGTGCTCTGTCTCGCCCAGCTGATCCAGGCGACGTTCGGCGCGCAGACGGTCGCGTATCGTCTCGACGCGGAGTCGGTCGGGGCGGTGGTGATGGGACAGCACGCCCGCACCGTCGCGCAGGCGCTGCGCCAGGCCCAGGCCCGGATGGCGCCCGAGTACGAATACGAAGTGCAGGGACACACGCGCGCGGTGATGTTCACGTTCAGCTCGGGTGTCGCCGAGCGACAGGCGGCGGAGCCGTCCGCAGAGTTCGTGCACCGCGTCGAGACGCTCGCGGCGCACGCCGCGAGTCAGGGTCGCGGCCGCATGGAGGTCGGAGCGTCGAAGCTCGGACGGCTGCTCGGCTGGGTCTGACGCCGCCACTCGTCCACGTACTCGGCGACCAGCCTGTCGGCGTCATGGTCGCCGGCAAATCCCAGTGCATCAGCGCGCCGCGTGTCGAACGCGCCGGGCCAGGTCCTGACGATGGCGGCAATCGCGGGCTCCGGCTCCAGGCGCACGCGTGCTCGTGCGTCTGCCCCGCCGTGGCGCTCCAGGGCGTCCAGCAGCTCGCCCGGCGTGACGGTGATGCCGGGCAGCGTGAACGCGCGAGGGCCCTCGTCCTCGAGAGCGACCACGCCGGCATGCAGCAGGTTGCGCACGACGGTCGTCGGCGCGCTCACCCACAGCGGCGTGTCGAGCGGCACCGGGCACGTGCTCGGCAGGCCGGCCAGCGGTTCCCTCACGATGCCGCTGACGAACGACGAGAGCGCCGAGCTCGGCGTGCCGCCGCGGATGGCGACGGTCGCCAGGCGGCAGGCCAGGCCGTCGACGAAGCCCTTGCGTCCGTACTCCACCACCAGCAGCTCGGCGATCGCCTTCGACGTGCCGTAGGACGACTGCGGCCGCAACGCCTGGTCGTCGTGGACGACGGCGGGCAGCGGACCTCCGAAGACGGCAATCGTGCTCGCCAGCACGAACCGGGGCCTGCGGCCCTGGC
>JBIQIB010000049.1:12495-20523 GCA_044508265.1 Acidobacteriota bacterium | reverse complement strand
CGCCGGTGTATCGAGCAGGGCGCGCACGAGTCTGGATCCGAGAAAGCCGGCGGCGCCGGTCACGAGGACGGTCATCGGAGGCTCATGGTACCGTTCGCGTCGTGGACGCACCAGCGCGTATCGCACTCGTCACGGGAGCCGGATCGGGCATCGGACAGGCCGTCGCCATCGGACTGGCCGCTGCGGGATGGACGACGATACTCGCCGGCCGGCGACGCGAGCTGCTCGAGCGGACCGCCGCGCGCGTGGAGGCCGGCAGCGGAGGCGCCGGCAGCGCGATCGTCGTCCCGACGGACGTCACCGACGAGGCGTCGGTGGCGCGCCTGTTCGAGGAGGCGCGCGCACGCGCGGGGCGCCTCGACTTCCTCTTCAACAACGCCGGCGTCAGCGCGCCGCCCGCGCCGATAGACGAGGTGTCGCCGGAGACGTGGCGCAGGGTGATCGACGTGAACCTGACCGGCGCGTTCCTCTGCGCGCGAGCCGCGTTCGCGCTGATGAAGCAGCAGCAGCCGCGCGGCGGGCGCATCGTCAACAACGGGTCGATCGCCGCGCACGTGCCTCGTCCGCACGCGGTGGCCTACGCCGCGAGCAAGCACGCGGTGACCGGCCTGACGAAGGCGATTGCGCTCGACGGACGCCCGCACGACATCGCGTGCGGCCAGATCGACATCGGCAACACGGCGACCGACATGGCGTCCGGGTTTGCCGGGGGCGTGCTGCAGCCGGACGGCCGCGTCCTGCCGGAACCGCTCTTCGACGTCGGGCACGTGGTCGACGCCGTCGTGTACATGGCCGGGCTGCCGCTCGAGGCCAACGTGCCGTTCATCACGGTGATGGCCACGAAGATGCCGTACCTCGGCCGCGGCTGAGTCACAGCAGGCGCGTGAGCGTCCACGCCATCAGCTCCGCGCCCGCCTGCCACCATGACCGTTCACGAAACGCGTCAGCGGTCACCTCGCGCGCGTGCGTGAGGTCGGCCGCGAAGACGTCGTTCATCTGCCGGCCGAAGCCCGCGTCGTGCACGACGAGCGTCGCCTCGTCGTTGAGCGCCAGCGAGCGGTTGTCGAAGTTCATCGATCCGACGGTGGACCACAGGCCATCCACGACGAACGTCTTCGGGTGCAGCGTGGTCGGCTGCCACTCGAAAATCCGCACGCCGTTGTCGAGCAGCGTCTGGTACCAGGCGCGCCCCGCAAGCCGCACGATGTGCATGTCGGTGGCCGGTCCGGCCGTGAGGATCCGTACGTCCACGCCCCGGCGCGCGGCAGCGGTGAGCAGCTGCACGAATGCGGCATCGGGCGCGAAGTAGGCGCTGGTGACGTACAGCGTGCGCGTGGCGCCCGCGATCGACAACGCCAGGAACCGCTCCGCCGGAGTGCTGCCCGGCGTCGGCGTCGTGAACAGCAGCCCTGCGCGTAGGCCCTCGAAGCGATCCGGAGGCGGCGTGTCGCCCGTCAGCAGCACGCCTGTCGCCTCGGCCCACGCCACGGCGAACGCGGCCCGCATCTGCGCGACGGCGGGCCCCTCGAAGCGGACGTTGGTCTCGCGCCATGCGTCGTCGGTCACGCCGTCGCCGAGCCACTTGTCGTCGATGCCGAATCCGCCCGTCCAGGCGACCGTGTCGTCCACGACGACGCCGCGGACGTGCGAGCGGTTCTGGACGAGGTGCAGCGTGTCCCACGTGAACGGCCGAAAGGCCTGGACGTGGACGCCCGCGTCGGTGAGCGCGCCGAGGTAGTCGGCCGACAGCGCCGAGCCGCCGAAGGCGTCGTACAGCACGAACACGCTGACGCCGTCGCGCGCCTTCGCGACGAGCACGTCGCGCAGGCGTTCGGCGAGTGTGCCGCCGTTGCCGTAGTAGATCTGGAGCGCGATCGACCGGCGCGCGCCCTCCAGGTCGGCAAACAGACGCTCGTACGTGCCGTCGCCGTTGAGGGCCAGTTCGACGCGGTGCCCGTCGACGACCTCGACACCGGCGAGGGTGTGCACATTGGCGAGGAACGCCGGGTCGGACACGGCGACGATCGGGCCATCGCCCATCCCGACACCCGTCACGTGCCGTACGGCGGTGCCGCGCGTCAGGTGCAGGAAACCTGTCGCGGCGAAGAACAGCACGAGCACCACCGCGGCGCCCCGCCCGAGCCGCGACGGCCAGCCGCGCCGGCCCTGTACGACGCGGCCGGACCGCTGGCGACGCCGCCAGGGAAGCATGCGCATGAGGGCGATTGTATTCAGAAAGGTAGGGACGGCTCTCCGAGCCGTCTGACGGTAGGGACGGCTCTCCGAGCCGTCCTGCACGCGGCTCGCGAATGCGCGGCGGGTCATCATGTCACCGTGCACACCCGAACCACCCTCGCCGACGACCTGCGCCGCCTCGGCGTCCGCCCTGGCGACGTGCTCATGCTGCACGCCTCTATACGAGCGGTCGGCGCAGTTGCCGGCGGGCCGGACCAGATCCACCTCGCCATCAGTGACGCGCTCGGCCCCGAAGGCACCCTGCTGATGTACGCGAGCTGCCCCGACTTCTACGACGAGGTGGGACGCGGACACCTCAGCGCCGAACAGGAGCAGGAGCTGCTCGAGAAGTTGCCGCCCTTCGATCCGGACACCGCGCGGGCGGCGCGCGACAACGGCGCCCTGGTGGAGCTCTTTCGCACGTGGCCGGGCACCATGACGGGACGACACGTCACGCGCCTCGTGGCACGGGGACCCGCGGCCGACGCGCTGCTGCACCCGCAGCCCTGGGACTACGCGTTCGGCGCCGGCTCGCCAATGGAACGATTCGCCGCGCGCGGCGGGCGGATCCTGCTGCTCGGCTCCGATCACGACAACGTGACGTTCCTCCACCACGCCGAGCACGTCGCAGACTTTCCAGGGAAGCGCATCGCTCGTTTCCAGGTGCCGGTTCTCGAAGGAGGCCGGCGCGTCTGGCGCGAGATGGCGGAAGTGGACACGAGCGACGCTGGTGCCCACGCCCACTGGCCCGATCGCTTCTTCGCCCGCATCGTCGACGCCCACCTCCTGGCGACGGGAAACGCTGGAGGACGCGTGGGCGACGCCCACAGTCACCTGCTCGACGCACGGAGCCTGCTCGCGTTCGCGTGTGACGCGATGGTCGCTGTCGCGGCGGATCCGGATGCGGCGTACAGGCTGTGAGGCCTACCGCACCACCGGCCGCGGCTGCGCCGACAGCGCCGCCACGGTGACGGCGAGCTCCACCGGGTCGATGGGCTTGACGAGGTGCATCTGGAATCCGCTGGAGAGCGACGCGATGCGGTCGGGCGAGCGGGCATACGCCGTCAGGGCGGCGGCGGGTACGTGGCGCAGCGGCCCCTCCGCCTGCCGCACCTCACGAATCAGCGCCAGGCCGTCCATGCCGGGCATGCCGATGTCGGCGATGAGGACGTCGGGAACGACGCTGCGCAGGCGCTCCAGGGCATCGCGCGCCGATGCCGCCGTTCGCACCTCTGCGCCGGCTCCTTCCAGGACGGCGCGCAGCAGTTCCAGCGAGTCCGGCTCATCGTCCACGGCGAGCACGCGGATGCCGTCGAGCCTCGGCATCGCCTCGGCACCGGGCGGGTGCCGATCGACGAGCGGCTGTTCACGGGACACCGGCCCGTCCTGCGTGCGGTGCACGATCATCAACGGCAGTGACACCGTCATCGTCGTGCCCTGGCCGGGCCCGCCGCTGGCAGCCGAGATGCTGCCGCCGTGCAGCTCGACGAGCTGCCTGGCAATCGCGAGGCCGAGCCCGAGGCCGCCATGCTCGCGCGAGAAGCTCGAGTCGGCCTGACGGAAGCGCTCGAAGACGTAAGGCAGGAAGTCCTCGGAGATCCCCCGGCCGGTGTCGCTGACCACGATCTCGACGTGCGAGTTGACCCGGGCCAGCCGCACCTGGACCTTCCCCCCGCGAGGCGTGAACTTGATGGCATTCGAGAGCAGGTTCCAGACGACCTGCTGCAGCCTGTCGGCATCGCCCGACACCGGCGGCATGCGCCCGTCGAGCACCGTCTCCACCCGCACGCCCTTGGCTGCCGCCGCAGGGGCCACCGTGGCGCACGACTCCCTGACGATGTGCGCGAGATCGACGGGCTCGATGTCGAGGCGGAGCCGTCCGCCGACGATGCGCGACACGTCGAGCACGTCCTCGACGATCTGCTTGAGCGCCGTCCCGTTGCGCTCGACGACTTCAACGGCCTGGGCCGCCTTCGCCGGGTCGAGGCGCCCGAGCCGCAGCATGCGCGTGTAGCCGAGCACCGCGTTGAGCGGCGTGCGCAGCTCGTGCGAGAGGATCGCCAGGAACTCGTCCTTCAGCCGGCTCGCCTCGTTCGCCCGCTGGTACGCACGGGCGTTCTCGACGGCGAGCGAGGCGCGGGTGGCCAGTTCGCGCGCGAACTGCAGGTCGTCGTCGGTGTACTCGCGTCCCGACTCGGCCGAGAGGAACGTGATCGCGCCGAACGTCTTGCCCTGGGCGATCATCGGGACGCACATGTACGACGTGAGCTGCAGGGCGCGCAGCAGGCGGCGATGTTCGTCGTCGCGCGCGCGGCTGTCGACTGCCTCCGGAGGGATGCGCGTGCGGAGCACTGCCTGTCCGCTCCTGATGACGTCGTGCGCGCTTCCGGGCGTGTCGAGGTCTTCCGGATACCGCTGCCGCAGTGTCTCGGCCAGCTCGCGCCTTGCCGGGTGGACGTGCGCCGTCGCGACGCGCTGTACCGAGCCCCGCTCGTCCACGATGTCGACGACGCACCAGTCGGCCATCACCGGGACGACGAGATCGGCGACCGAGCGCAACGTGGCTTCGTAGTCCAGCGACGCGTCGAGTGCCGCGCTTGCCGATGCCAGGAACGCCGCCCGCGTGTGCGCCTGGTCGGCAGCCTCGCGCGCCCGCCGCTGCGCCTCGAGCAACTCGACGTTGGTCAACGCGGTGGCCCCGAGGTTCGCAATCGCGGTGCCGACATGGACGTCGAGCTCGTCGTACGAGCGGCGCTGCCGGGAATAGAACACCAGCGTGCCCTGCCGCGCGCCGTGGATGGACAGCGGGAAGACGATCATCGAGACCACGCCTTCGCGCCTGTGCGCGTCGCGCACGTCGTCCAGCATGGGCACCGTCTCGATGTCCTCGCAGGTGAGCGGCGTGTCGAACGAGACGGCGCGCGGTGCCGGACGCCCCTTGTGCACCGTGATCGTCCGCTCCTCGAACTCGCGTGACAATCCGAACGACCGCACGATGCGCCAGGCGCCGTCATCCGAGACGCGCCACAGCGCATAGCCGTCGGCGGCGAAAACGTCGCGGGCCACGTCGATCGTGCTGGTCAGCACAGCGTCCACGCTGCCTGCCGCGACGATGGACGCGGCGGCACCGGCCAGCCCCATCAGGCGCTGGTTGGACGCGTGCAGCTCGCGCTCCATTCGCCGGCGGTCCGAGATGTCACGCGCGATCTTCGAGGCGCCGATGATGCGGCCCGTCCTGTCGCGGATCGGCGACACGGTGAGGGAGATGTCGACGAGGCTGCCATCCTTCCGGCGGCGGATGGTGTCGAAGTGCTCGACGCGGTCGCCCCGGCGGATGCGCTCCAGCACCATCGACTCTTCGTCGACACGCTCGTCGGGGATCAGCAGCGTGATCGACCGGCCGACGATCTCGTCGGCCGAGTAGCCGAACACCCGCTCCGCTCCGCTGTTCCAGGAAGTGACGATGCCGTCGAGGTCCTTGGCGACGATGGCATCCTCGGACGACTCGACGAGGGCGGCCAGGTGGAGCGCTGCGTCAGGAGGGAGGCTGGACATGGCCGTCACCAGGGCATTGTACGCGGGTCGCCGACGGGCGGCCGGGCCGCGAGCCCGGCGCTTTACACCACCGTGACGGTCGCGGTACACAATCGCCCGCATGGTCGAGATACGTAAGTGGACTGCCGGGCGCGCCTCTCGCGTCATCGGTCGAGCTGCCGTCGCCCTTGCGCTGTTCAGCTTGCTGGCCGCGCTCGCGGTGAACGGACGAGGCGGATCCATCCTGTCTGCGCAGGCACACCGCCCGCGGCACGTCGTCATCGTCTCGATCGACGGCCTGAAACCGTCGACTTACACGACGGCGGGCCCGCTGCAGATCCCCACGTTGCGCCGACTCGCCAAGGGCGGCGTCTGGGCCGACGGTGTGATTGGCGTGCTTCCCAGCGTCACGTACCCGTCGCACACCACGATGATCACGGGCGTGCCGCCGGCCGTGCACGGCATTCCCAACAACCTCATCTTCGATCCCGAAGGCACGGCCAACGGCGAATGGTACCGGTTCGCGCAGGACATCCGGGTGCCGACGCTGCCCGGCGTGGTCAAGGGCGCCGGGCTCACGACGGCGGCGGTCTCGTGGCCGGTGAGCGCCGGCATGAACGTGGACTACCTGCTGCCGGAGTTCGGGTACTACAGGCACCCGCAGATGCTCGCGCTGATGCGCCTCATCAGCGAGCCCAGGCACCTGATTGCCGCGTACGAGCACGCCGCTGGCAAGGCGCTGCCCTGGCCGATGACCGACGACGACCGCACGGGCATGGCCGCCTGGATCATGCGGACGTACAAGCCGCACCTGCTGCTGCTCCACATCTTCGGCACCGATGACGCGCAGCACGCCCACGGACCGGATACGCCGGAGGCGTACGCGGCCATCGAGCGGGCGGACGGCCACGTCGCCCTGATGCTCGACGCGGTGCGCGACGCCGGGCTCGCCGACAGCACCGACATCGTGATCGTGTCGGACCACGGGTTCCTGGGCTACGAACGAATCCTCAAGCCGAACGCGCTGTTCAGACAGGAAGGGCTGATCCGGGTCAACGACGCAGGCCGCATCGCGAGCTGGGATGCGTGGTACTACACGGCGGGCGGTTCGGGGTTCGTGGTCCTGAAGGACGGCGCCGACGACGCGCTGCGGCGCCGCGTCGGCGATCTGCTGAAGACGCTGGCTTCGGATCCCGCGCACGGCGTGGACGCCGTGCTCGATCGCGCCGCGCTCGATGCTGTCGGTGCCGAGCCGCGCGCCGCGTTTGCCCTCACCATGCGGGCGGGGTTCTCGAGCAGCGGCGGGCACGACGTGCTGCTCGAGCAGACCCCGCTGCGTGGGACCCACGGCTACGATCCCTCGCACCCGGAGCTGCACGCCTCGCTCATCATGCACGGCCCCGACGTGCCGGCGTCAGGATCGCTCGGGGTCGTACGGATGACGCAGATAGCGCCCACCATCGCACGATGGTTCAACGTGGCGCTGTCGCCGGACGTGGACGAGCCGCTGCCCGTCGCTGCCGGCGTCAGGTGAGCCGGGACGCGCGAGCGTTCGACACCCGCTGGACGACGTGTTCGCCGCCGGCGCGCAGCAGCACGCCGTCCACGACGGCGAGCGTCAGCGGGAGGCGAATCGCGAACGTGGTCCCGGCGCCCGCGATGCTCGAGACGTCCACTCGGCCACCGAGCGCCTCGATGTTGCGGCGTACCACGTCCATGCCGACGCCCCGTCCCGAGATCTCGGTGACGCGATCCGCCGTCGAGAAGCCCGGCCGGAAGATCAAACGATGGACGGCCGCCGGCGATAGCTCCGCGCCTGGCGCGATGAGCCCCTGCTCGACGGCTTTCCGGTGGATGCGCGCGACGTCGAGTCCGCCGCCGTCGTCGGCGACCTCGATCACGACGTCGCCGCGTTCGTGGTAGGCCCGCAGCGTCAGGCGTCCCTGCACCGTCTTGCCGCGCCGGGCACGCAGGCTGCGTTCCTCCAGCCCATGGTCGATGCTGTTGCGCAGCATGTGCATCAGCGGGTCGTTGATGGCCTCGACCACCTTGCGATCGAGCTCGGTGTCTTCGCCTTCGACAACCAGCTCGACGGACTTGCCGGACGACCGGCCCGTCTCGCGCACCAGCCGCGCCATCTTCCGGAACGTCTGGCGGATCGGCACCATGCGCATCGACATCGCAGTCCGCTGCAGCTCGCTGGTGAGGCGCCGCAGTTGCGCGAGATCGCGGGTGAGCTGATCGGTGCCGGCTGACTCG
>JBIQIB010000049.1:0-12395 GCA_044508265.1 Acidobacteriota bacterium | reverse complement strand
GTCAGCACGTCCACCGACTGCAGGACGACGTCCACCTCCGCCGGACCGGCGCGGCGCCGGCCGCTGCGGCAGAGGTCGAGCAGGCTCTCGACACGGTGAGCGACGTCCTGCACCGCCCGGATCCCGAGCGCGCTCGCGTTGCCCTTGAGCGTGTGGAATGGCCGGAAGAGATCGTCGAGCAGGCGTCCGTCGGCCGGGTTGGTGTCGAGCTCGAGGAGCGCCGCTTCTATCGTCGCGAGATGGTCGAGCGACTCGGCGACGAACATCGCGGCGAGCTCTGGATCCGCTTGCAGCGCGACGAGGTCGTCATCGACGCCGGCAACGGACGGCGGCGGCGGCACAGCGCATGCGTCGACGGCGGGGCTCATCGCGTCCACGGCGACAGAAGCCCGCAGGCGAGGCGGGTGCCGAGGTTCCAGTGCTTCATGGTGAGTGCGCTCCAGCTGCGCGCGCATTGCCGTGCGCCCTGCGCGGCTACGGGCGAGATGACAGGCGTGTGCAGGCGCGCGCCGGGAGCGCGGGCACATCACACGACCGTGTAATCGGCCGCCGCTGCGCCGGCTTGAACCCGGGGCGGCGGGCGGTTGCGTCAGTCGCCGTCGCTACAGCAGGCGCGTGAGGCCGCCCGCGGCCCACTCGAACAGCCGTTGTACCCACGAGCGCTGCGCGAACGTGTCTGCCGTGATCTCGCGTGCGTGCTGCAGGTCGTCGAGGAAGACGTGGTCCATGCGGCCGCCGACGATGGGGTCGAGCACCATCAGCGTGGCCTCGTCGTTCAGCGCGAGGGAACGGTTGTCGAAATTCATCGATCCGATGGTGGACCACTGGCCGTCCACGACGAACGTCTTGGCGTGCAGGGTCGTCGGCTGCCACTCGTAGATGCGGACGCCGGCCTCGAGAAGCCTGTCGTACCAGGCACGTCCGGCCAGCCGGACGATGTTGATGTCGGTCCTTGGACCGGCGGTCAGGATCCGGACGTCCACGCCGCGACGGGCCGCGGCCGACAGCAGATCCACGAACCGGCCGTCGGGGGCGAAGTACGCGCTCGTGATGTAGAGCGTCCGTCGCGCCGCGGCAATCGACACGGCGAGGAAGCGCTCCGCCGCGGTGCTGCCCAGCGTCGGCGCCGTGTACAGCAGCCCCGCCGTCGACGTGCCGTCCTCGAGCGGCTCCAGCGTGGGGCGGCCGGCAAACAGCGTCCCTGTGGCTTCCACCCATGCCGCGGCAAAGGCGGCCTGCAGCTGACGCACCGCGGGCCCCTCGAACCGCACGTTCGTCTCGCGCCAGGAGCCGCCGCTGCGGCCATCGCCGAACCACTTGTCGTCGATGCCGAACCCGCCCGTCCAGCCGATCCGGCCGTCGATTACGATGCCGCGTACGTGGGAGCGGTTCTGCGCGAGATGGAGGGCCGTGAGCCTCAGGGGCCGGAACGGCTGCACCTGCACGCCCGCCGAACGCAGTGCGTCGAGCTGCGGGCCGGGCATGCCGCTCGTGCCGAAGGCGTCGTAGAGGAGCCGCACCTGCACGCCCGCTGCCACGCGCTCCCGGAGGATCTCGCCGAGCGTACGGGCCATGTCGCCCGGACTGCCGTAGTAGATCTGCAGCGTGATCGTCCGCTGCGCGGATCGGAGGTCGGCCCACAGGCGTTCGTAGGTGCCGTCGCCGTTCAGCATCACCTCGACGCGATGCCCCGGCATGAGCCACGTGCCGGTGAGCATCGTCACCGCCACAGGGAAGGCCGGTTCGTCGACGGCGACCGGTCGGCTGCCCGGGGCGACGCCGGTGACGTGCTTGACGGCCGTCCCCCGCGTGAGGTGCAGCAGACCGATCCAGGCGAAGGTGAGTACGACGGCCACCAGCGCCCAGCGCCCGGCGCGGCCCGCCCTGGATCGGAGGCGTCCCTCGGGCGTCAACGAGGCGCGTCCGTGGCGCGGCGCTCGAGCGCGTGCCGATCCCAGCCGGCCAGCGTGGCGGCCCGGTCGTACGTGCTGTCGACGAACGCCGCCAGCGCGGCTTCCGGCGAGGCGGAGGTCCGCACGGCCTCGTACGGGAGGATGAACTCGCGCAGTTCCGGGTGGTAGTACGCGCCTGCAGGTTCGACCGCGGCGTCGCGCAGCCCGTCCGGCTCGGGGACCGCGTAGGCGTAGAAGGCCGGTTCGGGCAGCGGGCCGCCGCCGGGCCAGAACCCGTGGCTGATCACCTCGTGCGAGTAGGCGTCACGCTCGAACGCGGGGCCCTGCCGTGGGGGTGCGGGCCGGCCGGAAAACCTCGTCACCGCGAGGTCGAACGCGCCCCAGAAGAAGTGGACGGGGCTGCACTTGCCCACGAAATCCGAGCGGCACGCGGTGAGTACGCGCTGCGCCTGCAGCATGATGGTCCACCAGCGCTCGACGGCATCCCGGTCGTAGCTGGCGTGGACCGTGTCGTCTTCGAACCTCATCGGATCCGCTACTTCGACGGGCATCGTCCAGATGCGGACCGGCAGGCCCATCCCGTCCAGCGTCGCCATCACCTCGCGGTGGAAATCGGCCACCGTGCGAGGCGCCAGGGCGATCGTGCGGCGCACGCCGTCGGAGGTTTCGATCACGAGCTCGTGCGCGACGAAGTCGAACGCCACCGTGAACGTGCGGGCGTCGTGCGCCAGCGGCCGCGTGTGCAGCCCGCGTGCGTCGAACAGCAGCGCGATGCCCCAGCAGTGGTTCAGCGGCGTGGCATGTGCGAGCGCGACCTTGCCGACGACCTGCGACCACATGTGCAGCGTGGCGTAGGTGTCCTTCCACGCCTCGTACGGCAGCGGCGGCCAGTCGCCCCGCCCGGCGTCAGTACTCGGCGAAGGCTTCATCGACGTAGCAGTAGAGCCATCGCTCGCCTTCCTCGGCCGACGCGATGACGGGATGGCCGCTGCTGCGGGCGTGGCGGCTCGCATGGCGGTTCGGGGACGAGTCGCAGCAGCGCGTGACCCCGCATGTCTGACACGTCCGCAGGTGGACCCAGTGCGACCCGGACTGTACGCACTCGTCGCAGACGCGCTCGTCGGGTTGCCTGACCTCGGTCACGCTCTCGATGTGGCTGCATGCTGCTGGCCCGCCGCTCATCGCTCTCTCCGCAGCCGACGCCCGGGCCGCGACCGGCACGACCAAACGCCGGTCATGTGCGGCTCAGCGGAACCTGTACGGGCGACAGGCCTCGATACTGCGGTAGGCTCGTCACCAACGTCAAGCAACCACCCGCGTCACGGAACGTGCCGGCGAGTCCCTCCGCCGCGCCGGCGCGTCCGCAACGCCGAGGCACGTCATGTCACCTCACTCACACCACGGTGAGCACCACGGCCATGGGCACACTCCGGGTCGCGCCAGACATGGCGGGCACGCCGGGCATGCGGCCGGGAGCGGGCACGACGCGCATGCGGGCCACGACGTGGCGATGTTCCGCGACAGGTTCTGGATCACGCTCCTGTTGACGATTCCCACGCTCATCTGGAGCGACATGCTGCAGCGGTGGTTCGGCTTCACCGCCCCGTCGTTCCCAGGCGCCGCCTATGTTCCCGCCGTGTTCGGGACCGCCGTGTTCGTCTACGGCGGGTGGGTCTTCATCCAGGGCGGCATCGGCGAGCTCCGCCGAGGACGGCCAGGGATGATGACGTTGATCTCGCTGGCCATCGGCGTCGCGTTCGTGTTCAGCCTTGCGGTGACGCTGGGGTATCCCGGCGAGGCGCTGTGGTGGGAGCTGGCGACGCTCGTGGCGGTGATGCTGCTCGGCCACTGGATCGAGATGCGCTCCATCTCGCAGGCCGGCGGCGCCCTGAAGGAGCTGGCGCGGCTGCTGCCGAACACCGCCGAGCGTCTCGTCGGCGAGCGTATCGAGGAAGTGCCCGTCACGGCGCTCGCCGCGGGCGACGTGGTGCTCGTGCGCCCGGGCGCCAGCGTGCCCGCCGACGGCATCGTCCGCGCGGGCCGCAGCGACGTCAACGAGTCGATGATCACCGGCGAGTCGGTGCCGGTGGAGAAAGCGGAAGGCGCGACGGTGATTGCCGGCACCGTCAACGGCGCCGGGTCGCTGCGGGTCGAGGTCACCGGCACCGGGGAGCAGACGGCGCTCGCCGGCATCATGCGGCTCGTCGAGGAGGCGCAGACGTCGCGCTCGCGCGCGCAGGCGCTGGCCGACCGCGCGGCGTACCTCCTGACGATCGTCGCCGTCGTCGCCGGTGCGGTGACGTTCGTCGCCTGGGCGATGCTCGGAGCGTCGGGCTCGTACGTCGTCGAGCGCGTCGTCTCGGTGCTCGTGGTCGCCTGCCCGCACGCGCTCGGGCTCGCCGTTCCACTCGTCGTCGCCATATCGACGACGCTCGGCGCCAGGTCGGGCCTGCTGGTGCGCGACCGTCGCGGCCTGGAAGAGGCACGGCACCTCACGACGGTCGTCTTCGACAAGACGGGCACGCTGACCCGCGGCCAGTTCCGCGTCGTAAGCATCGTGACGGACGGCAGCCTCGACGCCGAGGAAGCGCTGCGGCTTGCCGCCGCCGTCGAGCGCGACTCGGAGCACACCATCGCGCGGGGGATCGTCGCGAGCGCCGAGGAACGGGGGCTGACGGCACCATCGGCCAGCGAGTTCGAAGCCATCCCCGGCCACGGCGTCCGCGCCGTCGTCGACGACCGGGAGCTGTTCATGGGCGGCCCGGCCATGCTCCGGCGGCGGGACGTGACGCCTTCAGCGCCGGTGCGTCACGCCGCCGAGCAGGCAGCCGCGCGCGGACAGGCGTCGATCTACCTCCTGACGCGGTCGGCCGCCCTCGCGGCGTTTGCCGTCGCGGACGCGGTGCGGCCCGAATCCCGGGAGGCGGTCGCCCGGCTGCACGACCAGCAGATCGAGGTCGTCATGCTCACGGGCGACGCCAGGGCCGTCGCCGAGGCCGTGGCCGCCGACCTCGGGATCGACACCGTCTTTGCCGAAGTGCTTCCGGACGAGAAGGTGCAGAAGATTGCCGAGCTCAAGGCTGCCGGCAAGCGCGTCGCCATGGTCGGCGATGGCGTCAACGACGCACCGGCGCTCCTCACGGCCGACGTCGCCATCGCCATCGGGGCGGGCACGGACGTCGCCGTCGAAGCCGGCGACGTGGTGCTCGTGCGGAGCGATCCGCGCGACGTGCCGCGCATCATCGCGCTCAGCCGGGCGACGTACCGCAAGATGGTGCAGAACCTCTGGTGGGCGGCCGGCTACAACGTCGCCGCCATCCCCCTCGCCGCGGGCATCCTCGCCGGACAGGGCATCCTGTTGCCGCCGGCCGTCGCGGCGATCCTGATGTCGGCCAGTACGGTGATCGTGGCGGCCAACGCGCAGCTGCTGCGGCGGACGCGGCTCTAGATGCGCCGGCTGTCGTAGGCCCAGTGCAGCACGGCCTGGCGCTGGCGCGGCCTGCACTCCAGATCCCCGGGCTCACAGTTCCTGCGGATGGCTGCCACGTGCCGCGCCGCTGCACGCCAGCGCCGGATCTGCCGTGCATCGTCGGCGGTGCGGCGCCCCATGTAGTAGCGGCAGTACCACTGGAACCAGCCGCGGGGATCCTGCGGGCGAATCCAGCCGTTGCGCCGCCAGACGGCCAGCGACTGCGAGGCGTTCACGCCGAAGCAGTTCAGGCGGCGGTCACGCCGGCCCGTGGCCAGCTTCGCGCCGGCAAACCAGCTCGCCGGGAACTCGTCGCGGCAGTCGGTCATGTACTTCCCGCCGAAGACGCCGAGGTGCAGCATCTGCGCCGGCGTGAGGTCGGGGGTGAAGCCCGCGGCGAAATTGCGTCCGACAGGCTCCGTCCGCCAGTACACGTAGCCCTGCTGCATCCGATCGTTGACGACTACCCTCGTCGGCATCTCGACTGAATCCCCGCGGAACGCGCAGCACGATCGCGCACCTGCCGTGTCGCTTCCACGGTACCCTACGGGACCGACGGCCAGGTCTCATTGCAGCCGCCAGCTCGACGGCTCCCCCATCGCGGGGAGATCGCGTCATCCGTGTGCGGGATGTGCCGGCGGCACCGGCGTTCATAGACTGCGCCCATGGCTCGCGTACTTGATGGAGAAGCTGTCGACACGCGGCTCGCGTTGCAGACGTACGCCGTCGCCATCGGCGTCTGCGGCATCGCCTGCATGGGGTGGGGACTTTACCGGCTCGGCGCCCACCTCGTGGAATTGCCCCTCGGGCGCGCGGCGCTCGTGCGGATGGCTGGCTCGGTGATGGTCGCCTCCGCCCTGGTCGCGGCAGGCCTCGCACGCAGTGACGTCGCCGCCCGCAATCGGGTGCTGCCCTGGTTCATCGCGGGGCACGTCGTGGTGTGGGCGATGCTGCAGTTGCAGGTCATCGCCGTCGCCGGCGAGCCAGCCAGGTACGCGGCATGGGCCATGCTCGCGGTCGTCTTCGGCCTGCTGTACGTGCGTTTCCCCGGAAGCCTGCCGAGGTCCGCTCCGCTGTCGGTGCGCGAAGCGGATGAGGCGCAGCCGGGCGCCGGCCTTCCACGTGGACCGTACGAGCGGCAGATTCGTGAGGCTGCGGCACAGGAGGAACGCAACCGCCTCGCGCGCGATCTTCATGACGCCGTCAAGCAGCAGATCTTCGCCATCCAGGCGAGCGCGGCGGCAGCGGAGGCCAGGCTCGACACGGACGCGGCCGGTGCCCGCGCGGCTGTCGCGCAGGTAAGGCAGTCGGCGCGGGAAGCCACGCGCGAGATGGAAGCCATGCTCGACCAGCTGCGCGCGGCGCCCCTCGGCCACACCGGGCTCGTCGAGGCCATCCGGAAGCAGTGCGATGCGCTCGCGCTCCGGACCGGCGCGCACGTGGACGTCGTCATCGGCCGGCTGCCCGATGAAGACTCGCTGGTGCCGGGCGCTCACGAGGCGATCCACCGCATCGTGCAGGAAGCGCTCGCAAACGTCGGACGCCACGCGCGTGCCCGCAACGTCCGGGTTTCGCTGGACGACGGGCCGGACAGGTTCGAGGTCACCGTGTGGGACGACGGGCTCGGGTTCGATGGCGGCGGAACCGCATCGCCGGGAATGGGCCTCCACAACATGCGTGCACGGGCGGGCGAGATCGGCGGAACCATCGACGTCCGCAGCTCACCTGACGCCGGCACGTGCGTGACGCTGTCGATCCCGTACGAGACGGTCGAAGTCACGCGGTATCGCCGCGTTCAGGCCCTGGTGCTCGCCGCGCTGGTCGGCGCGGGCATCGTCGCCCTCGTGCTCGACCTGCTCGAGAACGGCCCGGACCCCGGCAATGCGACGCTCGTGCTGTTCGTCCTGCTGTTCGCGCGCCACGTCCGATCGCTGCTGCACGCGCGCGTGGACCGCCGCGCGCCGGCGGCCCTCACGGAGCAGGATTCATGACGAGAGTCGTGCTGGTGGACGACCACCGCGTGGTCACCCGAAGCCTCAAGGCGTATCTCGAGTCGTTTCCTGACCTGACGGTCGTCGGCATCGCCTCGAGCGGCGAGGAACTGCTCGAGCACGTCGCCGCGTGGAGCCCGGACGTCGTGCTCCAGGACCTCCTGCTCCCCGGCGGCATCGACGGCATCGAGACGACGCGGCGCCTGCTGGCGCGATGGCCGGACATGAAGGTCGTGGCGCTCACGGCGCTCGTCGACGAGGCGCGCATGATGGCGGTACTCCGGGCTGGCGCGCTCGGCTACGTGCGCAAGGACGCGGAGCCGGAGGTCCTGCTGGCCGCCGTGCGCAGGGTCGCCACAGGCAAGCCGTACATCGACCCCGGCGTCGGCCGGCAGCTCGTGCACGCAGCCTCGGATCCGGACGAGCTCACCGCACGGGAGGTGGACGTCCTGCGGCAGCTCGCCATGGGCCGGTCGAACAAGGAGATTGGCGCGTCGCTCGGCATCGGCGACGAGACGGTCAAGACGCACGTCGGCCACGTGCTGGCCAAACTCCACGTCGACAATCGGGCGCAGGCCATCGTCCAGGCGCTGAAGCGGGGACTGATCTCGCTGGAGGAGCTGGAGGGGCCGGTTCCCTGACGCGTCAACCTGAGGCAGACTACGCGCACACCTCGCAAGCCATTGTCCGGAGGAGTCCATGGCCCGCGCGTTACTGCTCTCGCTCGCCACGCTGCTGCTCGTCGTCGCACCGCCTGCCGCGCAGCAGCTCGAGCGCATCCTCATCGACCATCACCGTGCGATCCCGATGCGCGACGGCGTGACCGTCTTCGCCGACGTCTACCGCCCGGCACGTGAGGGGCAGTTCCCGACGATCGTCGTCCGGACGCCATACGGCGTGCAGCGCGAGAACGTCGGCGTCCACGACCGGCTGATCATGCTCGCGCGCATGGGCTATGCCGTGGTGAACGTGGACGTGCGCGGCCGTTACGAGAGCGAAGGCGTGTGGGATCCGTTCCGCCACGAGGGCCGCGACGGCTACGACGTGGTCGAGTGGGCCGCGAAGCAGCCGTGGTCCACAGGCAGGGTCGCCACACAGGGCGGCAGCTACCTGGGCCACGTGCAGTGGGCCACGCTGTCGGAGCACCCGCCGAATCTCGTCGCCGCGTTCCCCGCCGTGGCGTCCACGAACCTCTACGCCAACTGGATCACGCAGGGCGGCGCATTCCGCCTGGCCTTCAACTTCGGATGGGGCGTGGTGCGGATGCCGTACCGCATCATGCAGCCGCAGCTGTACTTCACGGGCAAGGACGCCGCACCGGAGCTGCGCTACGAGGAACTGCTGCGACACCTGCCGCTGGCGACGATGGACGAGCGGGCGTTCCAGCATCCGGTGAAGCACTGGCGCGACTGGCTGCGCCACGAGAGCTACGACGCCTACTGGAAGGACGTGAGCGACGAAGAGAAGTTCGCGAACGTCCAGGTGCCCGTGATGACGCAGGGCGGCTGGTTCGACATCTTCCTGCCCGGCACGATCAACGGCTTCGTGGGCGTCCGCCGGCATGGCGCCAACGAGCGCGCACGGCAGCTGACGCGCATGGTGATCGGGCCGTGGGGCCACGGGCCGTCACGGAAGTTCGGCGACCTCGACTTCGGGCCGGACGCCGAGAAAGCGCTGTTCGACTACGAGGTCCGCTGGCACGACTTCCACCTGAAGGGCGTCGCCAACGGCGTCGATACGGAGCCGCCGGTGCAGATCTTCTATATGGGGATCAACCGCTGGCGGGGCGAGACAGACTGGCCTGTGCCGGGCACGCGCGAGACGCGCTGGTACCTGCACGACGGCGGCCGGCTCATGCCGACGCCGCCCGCGGGCGAGGGCAGCACGACGTACAGGTACGACCCGGATGACCCGGTGCCCACAACCGGCGGCAACAACTGCTGTGGAGCGCCGACCATCGCCGGCCCTGTCGATCAGGCGCCGCTCGACACCCGCGACGACATCGTCCGCTTCACGAGCGACGTGCTCGACCAGCCCGTCACGATTGCCGGTCCCGTCATGATGGACCTGCACGCCGCGACCGACGGCCGCGACACGGACTGGATGGTGAAGCTGATCGACGTGCATCCCGACGGCAAGGCCTACCCGATGGCCGAGGGCATCCTGCGCGCCCGTTTCCGCGAGGGCCTCGACAAGCCGGCGCTGCTCGAGCCGGGCACGCCCTATCGCTACGCGATCGACATGGTCGGCACGGCGGTCGTGTTCCAGCCGGGGCATCGCATCCGCGTGGACATCACCTCGAGCAATTTTCCGCAGTTCGATCGCAACCTGAACACGGGCGACCCGCTCGGCGAGGGCAGGCAGCCGCGCGTGGCGCAGCAGACGATCTGGCACTCCGCCACACGGCCGAGCGCGATTGTCCTTCCCGTGGTCCGCGGGTTCTGAGATGGCGGCACGGCACTGCCTCGCTCTGGCCCTCGCGCTCGTGCTGATGACGACAGGCGCCGCGCAGCAGCCGTCTACCCTGCGCGTGATCTCGCCCGCGGGGACGACGCCGGTCGGTCCGTTCAGCCCGGGCATCCTTTCCGGGGACTTCCTCCATGTGTCCGGACAGGGCGGCCGTGACGCCGACGGGCGGCTGCCGGGCACCGTCGAGGGTCAGGTGCGCCAGACTCTCCACAACGTGAAAGCGATCGTCGAGGCCGCCGGACTCACGATGCGGCACGTCGCGTACAGCCACGTCTACCTGACGGACATGGCGCACTACGACGTGATGGACCGCGTCTGGCGCGAGTACTTTCCGACTGCTCCACCCGCACGGGCCGTCGTCGGCGTGCACGCCCTGCCGACGGACATCGCCGTCGAGATCAACGCCGTCGCATACCGGGATCTCTCCCGCCTTCGGCCGGTCGTCCCGTCCGGCTACCCCGCGCCACTCTCGTGGTCGCCGGGCATGCTCGCGGGCACGCGGCTGTACATGTCGTCCGCCCACGGCGCCGACGTGGCGACGGGCGTCCCCGTGTCGGGCACGGACGCGCAGGTGGACCGCGCGCTCGACAACATGCGCGGCATCCTCGAGGCGGCGGGCCTCGACTTCCGCCACGTCGTCTTCGTCAATCCCTACCTCACCGACCACGCGTCGCGCCGCATGAACGACGCCTATGCGAAGCGCTTCGAGTTCGGCAACACGCCTGCGCGCGCCACCATCAACGTGACCAGCCTGCCGGGCGGCAATACGATTGCCTTCACGGGCGTGGCCGTCACCGATCTGTCGACACGCCGGGCGTTCAGGCCGAAGAACATGCGTCCAAGCGCCACTGCGAGTCCGTGCGTGCTTGCCGACGACACGTACTACTGCTCCGCCAAGAGCGCGTTCACGCCGGGTCCCGCCTCCGGCCCCCGTGGGCTCCAGGGCATCTGGGCGGGTACGATCGAGGCGCAGGTGCGGCAGACGATGAGAAACCTGCTCGACGGGCTCGAGGAGGGCGACTTCTCGCTGGCCGACGTCGTGGCCACGAACGTGTATCTCGATGACATGGACGACTTCGCGCGCATGAACCGCGTCTACGCGCAATACTTCCCGGAACGTCCCCCGACGCGGACGACGGTGGCCCAGCGTGCGCCTGCGGACCGGACGCCGCAGGGCGATACGTATCCGCCGCTGGAGCAGATCTCCCTGATAGCCGTGAGGCAGGCACCATGAGCGACACACGAGACGACGGCGTCACCCGGCGCGAACTGATGCAGATGAGCCAGCTGCTGGCGATGCCGCTGTTCATGGGCGGCGCCATGGCGCCGGCGGCAGCGGCGGCCGCGGCTGCGCCGGGCCCGTTGAAGATCGGCCGCGAGATCTATCAGTCCATCGGCGTGGAGCCGGTGATCAACTGCCGCGGGACGTTCACGATCATCGGCGGCTCCGTCGAGCGGCCGGAAGTGCGCGCGGCGATGGACGCCGCCGCGCAGCAGTACGTGCAGATCGACGAGCTGGCGATGGGCGTCGGCCAGCGCCTCGCCGAGTTGACGGGCGCGGAATGGGGCATGGTGTCGTCGGGATGCGCGGCCGGCCTGAAGCACGTGACCGCCGCCTGCGTGACGGGTGGCAATCCCGAGCGGCTCGTGCGCATCCCGGACCTGACGGGCTTCGACAAGACCGAGGTCGTGAGTCCGCGGTACTCCCGCAACGTGTACGACGCGGCCATCCGCAACATCGGCGTGACGATGGTCACCGTGGACTCGCCGGAAGAGCTCGAGCGGGCCCTCGGCCCGCGAACGGCGATGATCTATGTGCTCGCCGGCCCGCAGTCGATGTCCGGTCCGCTCTCGCTGGAGAACATCGCGAGGATTGCCCGGCAGAAGGACGTCCCGGTGCTCGTGGACGCGGCCGCCGAGATCCTGACCATGCCCAACGTCCACCTGCAGCAGGGGGCGAGCGTCGTCGCCTACAGCGGCGGCAAGGCGCTGTGCGGCCCGCAGTGCGCCGGCCTGCTGCTCGGACGGAAGGACCTGCTGATGTCGGCGTGGCAGGCCAGCTCGCCGCACCACGGTCCGGGACGCGACAACAAGGTCGGACGCGAGGAGACGCTCGGCATGCTGGCCGCCGTCGAGGCGTGGGTCACCCGCGATCACGACGCCGACTGGCGCACGTGGCTCTCGTGGCTCGACACCATCGCACAGCGCGTCTCGGGCATCCCGGGCGTGACGACGAACGTGCACGAGCCGACGCAGCTGTCCAACCGCAGCCCCGTGCTGCGCATCGAGTGGGATCCGTCGGCCCTGCACATCACGGGCGAGGAGGTGGCGGGGCTGCTCGCACGCACGAAGCCGCGCATCGCGCTGGGTGCCGGCGGCCGCGGCGTGGCTGACGGCCGGACGGCGATCTCGGTCACGGCCTGGATGATGCAGCCCGGCGACGCCGAGGTCGTGGCCGGCCGCATCCACGAGGTCCTCTCGGAGCAGCGCACGCCGACGTCCACGACGACGCCGGCGCCGACGGCCGACATGAGCGGCCGCTGGGACGTCGAG
>JBIQIB010000199.1:2042-4400 GCA_044508265.1 Acidobacteriota bacterium | reverse complement strand
CAAGTCCGCCGCCCACGGCTTGAAGGCGCTGCAGGAGGACTACAAACACGCGGAGTATCCCGGCGTGGTGCTCGACTGGGACGGGGTCACCTTCGACTCCGTCCATCTCGCGTTGCGCAAGCCGACGTCGGGGTGGGGGAGCGCCAACGCGTGGGCGCGACCGACGCCGGCGGTGGAGGCGAGCATCCGGGAGGACTATCGGCGGCTCGTCGAAGACAGCGGCGCGTGGATGCCCACGTCACCCGCGGTGATGGTGCCTCTGGATCGCACTGAGGCGGCGGCCCGCCGCGCCAGGCAGACCACGCGGTCGATCGTCCGGCAGCAGGCCGGCTCGCTGGCGTCCCAGCTCGAAGGGGTGCGGTCGGAGATCGAACGCCTGACGCCGCCTGGACCCGCGTCCGGAGATGCCGCGCCCCGGTCCGGTGGCTGGCCCGACACCTGGCAGCCGATTCCGATCCGCGTGCCCGACCTGCCGGAGTACTCGCTGCTGGTTGACGTCAGCGATCGTCGCGACATCATCGCCGACGCGTACGTCAAGGGGCTCGGCGCGCAGGTCAACGTGGTCGAGTTCGCGCTGATACGTGCGTTCCTCCAGCCGGGCGACACGGTGATCGACGCCGGCGCCCACCTCGGATCCATCACGCTGCCGCTGGCAGCGTTCGGCTGCCGGGTACTGGCCGTGGAGGCCTCGGCGCGCAACGTCGCGCTGCTGAGGGCCAGCTGTGCCTGCAACGGCTTCCGGGACGTCACCGTGGTACACGCCGCCGCGGCAGCCGCCGAGGGCACGCTCAGCTTCTACTCCGACGGCGCGTGGGGCTGGGTGGCGCCGCCCGGCGAGCCGGCGACGGAAGTGGTGCCGGCGGTGCGGCTGGACGATCTGGTGGACGCGCTCGGCTGGACGCGGGTGGGGGCCATCAAGATCGACGTCGAGGGCGCCGAACTGGCAGCGATCGCCGGTCTCTCGCGCGTGCTGGCGAGGCCCGACGCGCCGCCGGTGTACTACGAGTCGAACACCCACACGCACGAGCACGCCGGCACCACCGTCGGGCAAGTGGTCGCCGCGCTCGAACGTCACGGCTATCGCAGCTACGCCGTCAGCGCCGGCCGTCTCACGCGGGTGCGCCCGGACGACAGGCAGGACGTCGTGGTGCGCGACCACCTGGCGGTGAAGGGCCCGCTGCCGGAGCTGCCGCTGACGATCGACGAACGTCACGGCTGATCGCCGTGAGTCGCCTCGCACGTCGGGGCGGGAGAGAACGCTATGGGCATCGTGTCATTCGCGCAGAACCGGGAGGACGTCCGACTCGCCCGGGTTCTCACGGAGCCATCCGGCTTCTACATCGACATCGGGGCCGCCGATCCGACGCGGCACTCGGTCACGCGCCACTTCTCGGACCGCGGCTGGCACGGGATCAACGTCGAGCCGAGGACCGCGTTGGCCGAGGCGCTGCGCGCCGCCCGGCCTCGCGACACCACCCTCGACGTGGCGGTCGGCCGCACGGCCGGCGAGGTGACGTTCTACGAGCTCGAGCGGCCCGAGCTCGGCGAGGTCTCCACGGTCGAACCGGCCCGCGCCGCGGAGATGGTGAAAGCCGGCATGGCGCTGCGCGAGCGTCGGGTGGAGATGATCACCCTGGCCGACCTCTGCGCGCGCTACGCGCCGCCACGGATCGACCTGTTGTCGATCGACGTCGAGGGTGTGGAAGCCGACGTCATCGCAGGCGGCGACTGGCGCCGCCACCGTCCGAGGGTCGTCGTGGTGGAGGGCATCGACTCGGTCACGCACGCGCCGACCCACGGGGCGTGGGAGCCCATGCTGCTGGCCGCCGGATACCTCTTCGCCGCCGACGATGGGATCAACCGCTTCTATGTGACGGGGGACGAACCGGAGCTCGTCGAGCCGCTGGCGCGGCCAGTCAGCTATCTCGATCACTACCAGCCGCACGAGTACCTGGCCGAGATCGCCCGCGTCCAGGAAGCGGCGCGCGCTGCGACGGACGCCACGCCGGCAGCCGCAGGCACCGGGCGGCTGGCCGACCGCCTGGTCGCGGACGCCCGGGGCGGGCAGGCGGAGGCCATGTGGGCCGGCTACGAGGCCCTGCGTGAGCAGGTGATCCGCATGCGGCAGCGGCTGGACGCGCATGAGCGACAGCTGGAGGGGCGAGTATCCGCCGGCGGCCTCGCCGCGATGCCGGGTCTGGCCGGGCCGGACGGCATCGGTCCGTTCTGGCTGGCGCTCGCGGCCCGCGGAACGCGGCTGTCGCGGCGGTACCCGCGACAGGCGACGTGGGTGAAGGAATGCCTCTACGGGATGCGAGAGAGGTGGAGGCGTCTCCGGGGCTGAGCCACAGGGCGGGC
>JBIQIB010000199.1:0-1942 GCA_044508265.1 Acidobacteriota bacterium | reverse complement strand
CGGCGGTGCCGCCGGGCCGGCTCGTGGGCATTCAGCGCCCCGATTCACCGGCGCGCCGATCCGCCGTCGCGGACCTGCAGACCCGCCGGCACGCCGACAAGCTGACCTGCCGACAAGCTGATTTGCCGACCCGCCGGCACGCTGACCCGCTGGCAAGCTGACCTGCCGACAAGCCGTCAAGATTTTCTGCCGCGAAGCATCACGATCGCCGCTCCAAGTCCGAGCAGGGTCAGGGTGGCCGGCTCCGGCACGGGCGAGGTGACGGCACCAATCCTGATGTTGTCGAACTGGTGCAAGCCCAGGAACAAGCCGGGGGCATCCGGATCGGCAGCGCCGAAGGCGGGCTGCTGCCAGCTCACCGTCAGCAGGTCGGTGAAGTCGCTCGAGAAACTGAACGTCTGGAAGAAGAAGTCGGTCTGATCCACGACGAACGTCTGGCTCACGACAGCGCCGCCTGTTTTCGTCCCGGTGAACGTCACCTGCGGATAGCTGATGCCGCTCGACGGGTCGTTGAACGCAAACTCCCGTGCCAGGTCGATCGAGGTCAGCGTGAACGGGGACGACGACGCATCGATCAGCGTGATGGTGTTTGGTCCGAACGGCGCGAGCGACGTGGAGACGGCACCGGATCCCGACGATGTCTCGGGGGTGAGCGCGGCGAGTGCACCGGTGCCGCGGGCCTGGAAGTTACCAAGGACCATGAACGTCGATGCCGGGTCGGCGTAGAACCCGAAGGCATTGGCCGTGCCGTCGGGCCCGAGCGGGATGTCGTCGAACGTCAGAACCGCCGCCTCCGCAGGCCTCGCTCCGACGAGGATCCCGCCGAGCAGCACCAGCACGCCAACGCCGAATCGGACCACGCTCGGAAACACGAACATCGCGGATTCTCCTGCAACGCGCATGGGCGTCGCGTGCGTAGGGCACAGCCGGGACGGACATCATCTGAAGACCCGACTGGTGCCACTACAGGGAAGGCCTGGGGAGGACTGAACGGGCAGCGCATTATCGCGCCGGTTCGTCACGGCGCGCAAGCCGCTCCGATCGGATGACTGGCTGCTATACTCTCGCGCCTCCACCCAGCCTTTCTCGAGGAGCGATGCCGATGGCCGCCCAGCTGCTCGTGATGTACAACCAGCCTGACGACCCGCAGGCGTTCGACTCGTACTACTACGGCACGCATGTGCCGATCTTCGCGAACACGCCCGGCGTCCGGGCGGTCGTGTTCAGCCGCGGCCCTGTCACGAGTGTCGTGGGCGAGTCGAACGTCTACCTCGTCGCCCAGGTGACCTTCGACTCGATGGCTGATCTGCAGGCGGGGCTCGCATCAGAGGCCGCTCAGGCGGCAGTGGCCGACTTCCCGAACTTCGCCGCTGCCGGCGTGACTGTCCTGGCGTTCGAGACGCGCGAGTAGCGGCACGCGTCCAATCCGTCCGTCTTGTGCGTCCCTTCTTACCTGTCGTGAAGACGTGGGAACAGCAGCCGTGGCCTCCGGGAGTGGTGTCTGAATCGACATCGTCCATCCGACGCCACCTGGATGGCAGGTCAGGGCGACACCTTTCGAGTTGCGGAGTTCAACCGGGCTCGCGCTGCGGCCATTGGCCAGGAAGCCACTGCGGTCGATGCCTCCCGTCAGCGCTGAGGACGGTTGTGTTGCGGTCGAGAACACCACGCTGAGATCCGCCCGGGGCGTGGCCAGGGGGGTGGGACGGCTCGAGAGCACGACGCCCGACGCGGTGGCACGCAGGCCGGGCCCGTCTCCCGGCGCTCCCGGCCCTTGAGGGCCAACGGCAAAGGTGATGACGAACGCACCGTCCGCAGGGGTCGCGGGCCTCGCGGTCCACACGCCCTGCTCAAGGGTGACCATGGCGGTCGCAGACATGAGGGTGTCGAGCCCTGACTTCCCGAGCCCCACGCAGCCGGGCTGCGACGGCCCGTCGGCCAC
>JBIQIB010000048.1:24710-29452 GCA_044508265.1 Acidobacteriota bacterium | reverse complement strand
CGTATCTGCACACGTGGCTCTACACGCTGAACCTGCGCCAGCCCGTCGATGCCATTGCCAAGGGACGGCTGGCGGTCTGGCAGACGACAGCCGCGATGATGCGCGACGCCCCGCTGACAGGCGTGGGGCTCGGCATGGGCGTGAACGAGTTCGAACGCTACAGGCAGGCGCTCGAGGTCGAGACGCTGCCACACGACGCGCGACTCTCCGCGCACAACACCTTCCTGCTCGTCGCCAGCGACCTCGGCCTGCTGGGTCTCGTCGTCTGGGGCTTCGTGCTTGGTACCGTCATCGTCGGCATCCGCGCAGACGGCAACGCGCCGGTGGGCGATCGTACCGCCTGGCCGATGCTGGGACTGGCAGGCGGCCTCGGCGGCCTCGTCGTGACGATGCTGACGGGCGACCGCATCCTGCTGCCCGAGGACATCGTGATCAGCACGACGTGCGCCGCCCTGGCGTGCGTGGGCGCGCAGACGGCGTCGCGTCGGTGGCGATGGTGTGCCACGGCGCTCGCGGCCATCGTCATCCTCAGCTGGCCGTTGCGCGTGATGTCGCGAACACCGGACGCGGACGCGGTGCCGTCGCCGCGCGGCCTGTACGGACCGCAGGTGGGCGAGAACGGCGAGATCTTCAGGTGGAGCTCCGCCTATGCCGTCATCTACCTGCCTAGCGACATCCGCTCGGTCACCCTGCCGGTGCGCAACATGACGCCGAACACGGAGACGGTCCGGATCTATCTGGACGGACGCCTGGCCGAGGAGCGGGTCCTGCCCCACGGGCCGCGCACCGAGCTGACCTACGAGGTGCCACCCGCCCTGCGCCACGGCAGGTGGCTGCGGCTGACCCTCGAGGTGGACCCGACCTGGCAGCCCCCCGGCGACCCGCGCGTGCTCGGCATTCTCGTCGGCGAGTGGCGGGTGGAACCTGCCTCGGACGCGCCGTCCCGCTGACCGTTCCCTGACCGGCGCCGGTGAACTCCGCCGGCTCAATCTCGTCAATCCCTTGGGCGCCGCTGCCCGCGCGAACGCTGTCGGCCACCGGGCGCGGCGGCACGCGGCGCCAGAGGAGACGAGACGTGAGGATTCCCCGACGAGCGGTGAGAGGCGTCGTGGGCCTGTTGTGTTGCCTGGCGCTCCCAGGCACCGGCAGCGCGCGGGCGCAGGCACAGGATGCCCAGGCAAGCGAGCTCGACGCGCTGAGGGCTGAAGTGGCTCAGCTGCGTGCCGAAGTCGAGGCGCTGAAATCGGCCATTGGCGCGAGCGTCACTGACAGAAGCGCCAGCGGCACGCGTGCAGGCGAGACGCAGCCCGGCGAACCGGCGCAGCTGCCGGATCCGCGTGTCGAGCTGGTGCAGGCACAGGTTGCCGAACTCGCCCAGACCTCGGTGCAATCAGCATCCCGCTTCCCTGTCCGGTTGTTCGGGACGGTGCACTCCCATACGTTTACGAATTCGGGCGAAGCCAACTGGCTCGACGTGCCGAACGTCGTGCCTCCGCGGCCGGGTGACGGCGCCACGGGCTCGTTTGCCAGCGCGCTGCGGCAGACGCGGCTCGGCCTGGCATTCGACGGCCCGCGACTCGGCACCGCCCGCACGAGCGGCGTCGTCGCGATGGACTTCTTCGGCGGTATCCCCGGGTTCCAGACGGGACAGGCGATGGGCCTGCCGCGCCTGCTCGTGGCGTACGCCCGCATCGAAGGCGAGCGCACGGCGCTGCACATCGGGCAGGACCACATGGTGCTGGCACCTCGTGACCCGTCGTCGCTGGCAGCCTTCTCGTTCCCGGGGCTGTTCCGGTCGGGCAACCTGTACCTGCGCGCGCCGCAGGTCACGCTCGAGCGAGAGCTCGGGCGCGGTCTCCGGCTCGCGGGCGGCATCATGTCGCCAAACGCAGGCGACCTGCCAGACGGCTACACGTTCGTGCCGCCGGCGCTCGCAGGCGAGCGGTCGCGGACGCCAGCCGTCCAGGCGCGCCTGGGATACACGCGCGGGGCGCTCGACGACCGGCGCCATGCGCTCGCGGGCGTCTCCGGCCACTACGGCCGCGAACGGCGCGGTACCGACAGCGGTGAGAACTGGGCTGCCGCCGTGGACGTCGCCCTGCGCCGCGACTGGGTCGGCCTTGCAGGCGAGGCGTTCGCCGGCGAGAACATCGACGCCTTCGGTGGCGGCATGGGCCTCGACGGCCGCGCCGCCGGTGGATGGGCCGAGTTGCAGGTGTATCCGGCGGATCGCTGGCGCGTGCATGCCGGTGTCGGCCTGGACACGCTCCGCGATGCGTCGCCGCTCGTGCCGCGCCGGCGCAGCCGCGGCGCCTACGGCAACGTGATGTTCGCCATCACGCCCGAGATCGAGGCGTCGTTCGAATACTGGCAGCTGTGGACGAAGCCGGGGTCTGGCGCCGGCCGCCGCAACCACCACGTCGACTGGGTGCTCCTCTACAGGTTCTGATGCGACTGCACGCTCTGATGATCTGCGCGGCGGTGCTCGGCCTCGCCGCCGCCCCGCTGCACGCCGGCCCCGTGTCGGGCGTCGTGCAGACCGACACGCGTGCCGGCATCGTCCCCGCGACGGCCGTGATCTACGCGCAGCCGCTCGACGCGGCGCCGCCCCGCCGGCCGGTCAAGGCTTCGCTGCGCCAGCGTCACAAGACGTTCCTGCCGCACGTGATTGCGGTGCCCGCCGGGTCGACGGTCGCTTTCCCGAACGACGACACGATCTTCCACAACGTGTTCTCGCTGTCGGGGCCCGAGCCGTTCGACCTGGGCCTGTATCGTGCCGGGACGTCGCGTGAGCGAAGGCTGACGCAACCCGGCACCTACCGGGTGTTCTGCAACATCCACCCGCAGATGACGGCCATAGTCTTCGTCGTGGACACGCCCTACGTCACGACGGCCGATGCCAGCGGCCGTTACGTGCTCGACCTTCCGCCGGGGCGCTACCGTCTGACGGCGGTCTCCGACAGGGCCGAACCGGTGTCGATCGAGGTGCAGAGCACGGCGGGCGCGTCGGTCGCGCCCGACGTGCGGCTGGACGAGACCCGCTGGGTCACCGTGCAGCACAAGAACAAGTACGGACAGGACTACCCGGCGGCCGCCTACGACCGCTGACGCGCGCGCCGATTGAACACCACCGGCAGCCACCACCCTGCCGCCGCGCCGCACAGCAGCAGGACACCCGCGGCCGTCGCCATCGCGGTGCGTGTCTGCCGGAGGGACGCGGCGTCACGCGCTGGACGCAGGACGACGGCCGACAGGGTGCCGTCGGCATTCAGTGGTACTTCGCGAGCCGTGACCGGCCGTGCGCCTACCGAGGCGGCCGTGCTGCGATCGGGCCCGCCGCCCAGCGCACGCCACGCCGACAGCGTCGGCCAGGGCACGTCGCGGCCCCTCAGCGTGGTCCCTCGCACGGCCGTGTCGTCGAGGATGAGGACGTCGGCGTCGGCAGCGTCACCGAGCGTGCGGGCAAAGCCGTCGTCGAGCGGCGTCGCGGCGACGACGAGCCCGAAGATCTGCCCCGCGGCATCGGCCGCGGCGCTCACCGCCAGGAAGGGTCGTCCGCCAATCTCGACCACGGTACCTCCGGGCGAGGCCTGGAGCGCCGTCAAACCGGGGCTCGTGCCCACGGGCAGCGTGTCAGCGTCGGTCGAACCGAGGACGCGGCCATCGAGGTCGAGCACCGCGAGCAGGTCGCTGCTGGTCCGATAGTTCTCGAGGAACCCCTGCAGCGTCGGCAGGTCCGTCGTCAGGAGCGCGCGCAGCTCCGATGAGAGCGCGATGAGCCGCGCGGTGATCTGGAGCCGTTCGCGCTCGCCTTCCTCGGCCAGCCGCACGATGCGCGAGGTGCGGTCGGAGGCGCCCGCGTCCGGCGGCGCGGCCCGGCCGAGTACCGCGAACAGCACGAGTGCGCAGCTGACGACGGCCGCCGCACATCCCAGGGCGAGCCAACGGCGCACACGCGGCAGCGTCCACGCGCCGTCTGCTCCGCCGCCTGTGTCCGTTCCCTGCGCGGGCGGGGCATGGACATCCTCGACGAGCGCGAGCAGGTGGTGTCCCACCTCGCGCAGCGAGTCCGGCCTGTCGTCGGGCCGTGGGGCGAGGCAGCGGTGCACGAGCCTGGCGGCCGGCACGGGCAGCCCCGCGACTGCGAGCGGCGGTGGGTCGTCGCGCAGCACGGCGCTGACGGTTTCCATGACGGTCTCGCGCCTGAAGGGGTTCTTCCCCGTCAGCATTTCGTAGACGACCAGGCCGAAGGCGAACACGTCGGACCGCGGTGTGGCCTGCTCTCCGCGCAGGACCTCCGGCGCCAGGTAGCCGAAGGTGCCCATCACCGTCCCCGGCTGGGTGTGGAGGGTCGTTTCGTCGAGGGTGCCGGCGGCCGGGATCTGCCGGGCAATGCCGAAGTCGAGCACCTTCACGCGACCGTCGGCCAGCAGGAACAGGTTCTCGGGCTTGACGTCGCGGTGCACGATGCCCTGCGCGTGCGCAGCGCCGAGTCCGAGCGCCACCTGCCCCGCGATGGCGAGTGCGCGCCGCGGCGCCACGGGACCGTCGCGTTCGAGGCGGTCACGTACCGTCTCGCCTTCGAGCAGCTCCGTGACGACGTAGGCGGTGCCGTCGCAGGTGCCGACGTCGTGCAGCGCCACGATGGCGGGATGGTTCAGCGCGGCCACGGCCCGCGCCTCGCGCTCGAATCGCGCCAGCGCCACGGGGTCGGTGGCCATCGCCGCCGGCAGCACCTTGAT
>JBIQIB010000048.1:17881-24610 GCA_044508265.1 Acidobacteriota bacterium | reverse complement strand
ACGACGTGCCAGGGCCACGCGATGCTCCCGACGGCGAGCAGGGCGTCTGCGAGCGCACCGGCGCCAACGGCGCCGGCGAGCGCCGCGTACCAGCGGGCGAACACGACGATGGACATGAGGAACATGCCCGCGCCGATCGCACCGATGGCGTCGCGCTCCCTGATCGTCGGGTGCAGCACGGCGAGGACGAACCCGCCCAGCAGTCCGCCGTACGTGAACGACTGGATGGCGAGCCCAAGCTCGACGACCGGCGTGTCGCGCGAACGGAACAGCAGTGCGCCGCCGACCAGGACGACGGCCCACACCAGCGTGAAGACGCGCCCCATGCGGAACAGCTCGGCGTCGGTGCGGGGGCGTGCCGCGGCGTAGAAGTCGTACGTGCTTGCCGAGGCGAGCGAGTTGAGCGATGACGACAGCGACGACATCGCGGCGGCGAAGATCGATGCGAGGACGAGCCCGGTCACGCCGGGCGGCAGTTCCTCGATGATGAACGTCACGAAGATCTCGTCGGTGCGGTCGAAGACGCGCGTGCCGTAGAACTGCCACAGCGCCAGGCCGATGACGAGGAACAGGGCAAACTGCGCCATGACCACGAGGCCCGAGCCGATGAGCGCCATCTGGCTCCGCCGCAGGTCACGGCACGTAAGCAGACGCTGCACGATCAACTGGTCCGTGCCGTGCGACGCCATCGAGAGGAAGCCGCCCCCGAGGATGCCTGCCCACACCGTGTACGGGTCGGACAGGTCGAACGAGAAATCCAGCAACGCGGTCTTGCCTGCGGCACCAGCGGCGGCAAACATGCCGCCCAGGCCGTCGGGCAGCCGGTCGGCCAGCACGTACAGCGCGCCGGCCGCACCCCCGAGATACACGCACATCTGCAGGGCGTCGGTCCAGACGACCGAGCGGATGCCGCCGTAGTAGGTGTAGATCAAGGTCAGCACGCCGATGACGAGAATCGACGTCGGGTAATCCCAGCCCGTGATGAGCGCCAGCGGAATGGCGGTGGCAAACAGCCGCACGCCATCGGCGAGGGCGCGGGTGAACATGAAGATGCCGGACGCGAACCGCCGCGTCCGGCCCCCGAAGCGCGACTCGAGCAGGGCGTACGCCGTCCCGATCTCGCCTCTGTAATACGCCGGCAGGAAGACGAACGCCACCAGCGTCCGGCCGAGCAGATAGCCGATCGTGAGCTGCAGGAAGCCGAGGTCGGTGGCATAGGCGACACCGGGGATGCTGAGGAACGTGAGCGTGCTGGTCTCGGTGGCGACGACGGAGAAGAGCACGGCACCCCAGGGCAGGTCGCGGCCTCCCAGGAAGTAGTCGCGCGCGCCCGTCTGGCCGCGGCCGAGCCACACGCCCCACAACGTGACGCCGATGACGTACGCGAACAGGACGACGGCGTCGAGCGATGTGAAATGCGTGGCCACGTGTGCGTGATCTCCTGGGGACGCGGGCGGAACCGGGACATCCAGGGCCTGACGCGCCTGGAGCGTCCGCAGCATACCCGGGGCGCCCGCCTTCCGGTCAATGGCCGGTCAGCATGACGCGGCGCGACCGCCCGTCACGGAGAGCTGCCGGCCGTCGCGCCGGCCTCGTCGTCGCGCAGCGAGGCAATCCGGTAGCCGCCGCGCGATGCGAACCACGCGATGAGTCCCAGGTAGCACCCGAGCATGATGACCGGCAGGATCGCGATCTTGCCGAGCGTGGCCTGCTTCGTCGCGCGGTCGGCAGATGCCACGAGCTCGGCATCCGCCGGGGGCAGCGCGGCGCGGAGTGCGGGGTCGAGCGCGTAGGAGTCGCCGAACAGCCCCGGCCGCGTGACTGTGATCTGCTCGGCGAGCTCCGGGTTCGCCACGCGCACCTCCGCCGCGAGGGCTGAATCCTGCACGGCGCCGATGGCGGGGTTGCCGAGCGTGCCCACCGAGATCATGCCGACGCCGGCGATGGCGTTCAGCATCAGCGCGCCTCCCCTGGGATACTGCTCGCTCACCACCCCCAGCGTCGTCGGCCAGAAGAACGTCTTGCCGAGGCCGTAGAAGGTTGCCGCCGCAAACAGCATGGCGGCCGACGTGCCGGCATTCGCGAGCCAGACCAGGCCGAGTGCGGCGACCGCGGCGCTGGCGGCCAGCAGTCCCAGCGGGCTGATGCGGTGCACGATCGGGCCGGCGAAGAACCGCAGGACGAACATGATGAGCGACGTCCACACGAGGAAGAGCGTGCCGAGCGTCGGGCTCGCGAGCACCGTGCGCATGATGTCGGCGATCCAGCTGTCGGTGCCGAGCTCGGTCGTCGCCAGCAGCACCATGACGAGCAGCAGCAGGATGAACATCGGCCGGCCGAGCGTGCGGACGTAGAGGGCAAACAGGATCGTCGGCACGAGCGCGATGAGCAGCTGCCCGACGAGGCCGAACGTCTCCAGGCCCGTGATCACGAGGATCTGGTTCAACCCGGCTACCAGGAAGAACGACACGATGAAGCAGCTGCCGGCCCCGAACTCGCGCAGCATCTCGATGTAGGGCACGTTGGCGGCGACGCGCTCCTGCACCGGGAACGGCTGTCCGAGCAGCATCGCGCCGTAGATCACGGTGGGGATGAGCACGAGGCCCATCTGCCACTGCCACAGTCGTCCCGGCAGCGTCCCCGGGTCGATCGCGCTCGACGCGATTGCCAGCAGCCCGCCCAGCACGAGGCCCCCTGGCCACCCGGCGTGGAGGATGTTGAGGTACCGCGTCTTCTCGCGTGGATAGAGCGTTGCGGTGACCGGGTTGACGACGGCTTCGACGGTGCCGTTGCCGAGCGCGAAGATGAACGTGCCGATGTACAGCAGCGTGAAGCCTGCGCGTTGCCCCGCCTCGATCGCCTCTGGCGACGCCCCGGGCCCCGCCAGCGCGAAGGGCGCGGCGAGCGTGATGACGGCCGACGACACGTGCAGCACGAAGGCGATCGCCATCGACACGCCGTTGCCGAGCCTGTCGATGACCAGGCTGAACAGGATGATCGAGATGGCGAACGGAAAGAGGCCGGCTCCGAGGATGTAGCCGATCTGCTCCTGGGTGAGGTTGAACTCGCTGCGCCAGTCTTCGAGGATCGCGGCGCGGACCGCGAAGCCGAACGCGGTGGCCACCAGCGAGACGATGCAGCCGGTGAACAGACGGGTGCGATGGACGGACTCGGGCATGGGCTCGGGACTCCTTGCGCGACTGCTCTGTTGTGGGATGCCAGCGCAGTGTCACACGAAACGGCCCGGGATGACACGGTCTTCTGCCAGGAACCGCCGGTGACGAGGCGCCTCCGACGTGGCCTGGCTGCGCGACCTCGACGGCCGCAGCTCGCGGCACCCGGGAGGCGCCGCTCGTCGTGGGGCTGTGGGCCGCGGGCGTCGGGTACGTCGCGCAGTGCGAGGTACCCGAGGCCCGAGGCATCGGGGATGTCGTACGAGGGCCGGCCGACTAGCCGAGCGACCAGCCGTCGCGGTACTTCGGCCGCTTCAGGAACGGCTCGGCCTCGGGCGCGTTGGACGCACGCATCGCGGCGGCGTCCCATTCGAGCTTCCTGCCCGCACGATACGCGACGTTGCCGAGGTGATTCGCCTCGGTGAGCCAGCCGGCGTACTCGAAGTTGCACGTGGTCGGCGCGCCGGTCTTGGCCGCGTGGATCCACTCCTGGTAGTGGCCGAGCGACTTCGGGATCGACTGCGCCGGACGCTGGAACTGCTCGACCTTCCCGTCGAGCAGGACGACGTGCTTCGAGTAGTCGGAGAGCACCATGCCGCTGCTGCCGACGAACAGGACGCCGCTGTTGTAGTTGGGGATCAGGCCCTTCGCGAGCAGCTCGGGCTTCTCGGTGCCCTGGTACCAGGTCAACGTCAGCGCCGGCTGATCACCCTGTGCACGGTACTCGTAGACCGCGCGCATCGACGCCGGGGCGAGCTCCGGGTGCGGCTCGGGGCCGCTGGCCTCGATCGTGGAAGGCGCCTTGAGCTTCAGCGCCCAGAACGGCAGGTCGATCCAGTGGCTTCCGAGGTCGCTCATGGTGCCGTTGCCGAAGTCCCACCAGCGATACCACTTCGGCCCCGGGTAGTAGACCTCGTTGAACGGACGCGCAGGCGCGGGGCCCAGCCAGAGATCCCAGTCGAGATGCGCAGGCACCGGGTCGGTGGTGGTCGGCCGGTCCTGCACGAAGACGATGTCGCCATGGGCCTTCGCTTCCGCCTCCGAGGCGTGACGCCCCCAGGCGCGGCCCACCCACACGTGCACCTCGCTGACGGTGCCGATGGCGCCGCCCTGGATGATCTCGACGACGCGCCGATAGTTGTCGCCCGCGTGGATCTGCGTGCCCATCTGCGTGGCCACGCCGGCGGCAGCGGCGGCCTCGCGGATGACGCGCGTCTCGTGCACGTTGTAGGCCAGCGGCTTCTCGCAGTAGACGTGCTTCTTGAGCTGCAGCGCCGGCAGGGTCGCGAACGCGTGCGTGTGCTCGCACGTGCTGACGACCACCGCGTCGAACTCGCTGGCGCGGTCGAACACGCGACGGAAGTCCTTCTCGCGGCGGGCCTGCGGGAACATCGCGCCGGCGCGGTCGAGCGCGCGGCTGTCGACGTCGCACAGCACCGCGATGTGCTCGGACGAGACGCCCTTGAGGTTCGCGCCGCCCCGGCCGCCGCAGCCGATCACGGCAATCCGCAGCTTGTCCTGGCGCGCACGCAGCGGCACGCCCGACAGCGCGACGGCCGCGGCCGCGCCGCCGGAGGTCTTGAGAAACGTTCGCCGGTTGGCTCCTTCACCGTGTGACTTCACTGACACTCTCCTGGGGAGGGGGAAAAGTTGCACGTATTATCACCGGTCGCCACCGGCGCCGGGCTGTCCGGGCACCGCCACCTGCGGATCGGCCCGGCGTTGCAGCCACCCGAGTGCCGCGTCGACGAGCACGGCGAGTGCGGCAGCGGGTACCGCACCCGCGAGGATCATGCGCGTGTCGGCGAGCGCGAGTCCCGCCACGATCGGATCGCCGAGACCGCCCGCGCCGATGAGCGCCGCCAGCGTGGCCGTGCCGACGTTCATCACCGCCGCCGTACGGATGCCAGCCATGATGATCGGTGCCGCGAGCGGCAGCCGGACGTACCGGAGCACCTGCATGGGCGTCATGCCGAGCGCTGTAGCCGCGGCGACGGCCGCCGGGTCGGCCTCACGCACGCCGGTCAGCGTGTTGCGGACGATGGGATAGAGCGAGTACAGGAACAGCGCCACAATCGCCGGCACCACGCCTATGCCGAGCAGCGGAATCATGAACGCGAGCAGCGCCAGGCCGGGGATGGTCTGCAGCACGCCGATCGCACGGACGATGGGCTCGGCGCGCCTGACACGCTCGAGAAGAAGCCCGAGCGGCACCGCGACGAGGATCGCCAGGCCGAGCGACCCCGCCACCAGCAGGAGGTGCCGCAGCGTCATCCGGCCGAGCGCCTGGCGCTCCGCCCACAGGTAGCCGGTCCACGCGGCGAGGCCCGGGCGGGCCCTGGCCGAGGCGCCGCTCGCGCCCGGACGGGTCGGATCATCGCTCAGCCCCAGATCCCGAAGGGCGTCGCTGGCGACCTGCCCCACGTCCTCGCCCGCCACTTCGAGCCGCGCGTTGAGCGTGCGCATGCGCTCCACGTCGAGGCGTCCACTGAGCAGGGTGAGCGCCGCGACGACGCGGGGCCTGTCGCGCGCGACGACTCCGCGCATGACGATCGCCGCGTCATAGGGCGGGAAGACGCGCTTGTCGTCCTCGAGCACCGTCAGCGGGTAGCGCGTGAGCAGCCCGTCGGTCGAGTACGCGTCGATGATGTCCACGGCGCCCGATGCCAGTGCCTGGTACTTCACGGCAGGGGCCAGCGCGTTCACCTCGCGCGGGTTCAGGCCGTACTCGGCACGCAGGGCCGGCAGGCCGTCGGGGAGCCCGATGAAGTCGGCCGTGAAACCGGCACGTAACCTGTCGCTGACGCGTGCGGCGTCGCTGAGCGTGCGCAGCCCCAGCCGCTGCGCCAGCTCGGTACGCACCGAGATTGCGTACGTGTTCTCGAAGCCCAGCGGCGGCAGCCACCGCATGTCGAACTCGTCGCTGAACGTGCGCGACACGGTATCGAAGACCTCCGCGGGGGTGCGCGCATCGTGCACCTTCAGGATGACGCGCAGACCGGCGCCGCTGTACTCGGGATAGAGGTCGACGCGGCCCGCGCGCATGGCCGCGAAGAGGATCTCGGTGCCGCCGAGCCCGAACTGGCGCGTCACCGCGACGTCATGTGCTTCGAGCAGTTGCGCGCACAACTCGGCGAGCAGGTAACTCTCGCCGAACGGCTTCGAGCCGATGACGACCGGCGGAGGCTGAGCGGACGTGCCGACGGCCAGCGTGGACGCCAGCGCACAGGCGGCGACGGCAGTTGCGGCGCGGGAGACGCGCGTCATCGCCCGTCTCCCGGAGCAGCACCGCGGCCGACGGCCTGGCGCGCCAGCAGGCTCTCGACGTACGGCGTCGCCGGCGCCGCGATCAACCGCTCGGCCGTGTCAATCTGCTCGATGCGGCCACCCCGCATCACGGCCACGCGGTCGGCCAGCTGCACGGCCTCCTGCAGGTCGTGGGTCACCAGCAGGGCGGCCACGCCGGACGACCGCCGCAGAGTGTCGAACATCGCCTGCACGTCGGCGCGGGTCAGGGCGTCGAGCGCGCCGAAGGGCTCGTCGAGCAGGACGATCG
>JBIQIB010000048.1:13787-17781 GCA_044508265.1 Acidobacteriota bacterium | reverse complement strand
TCCTCGCCCTCCACCGCCACGTGTCCGGAATCCACGGTGGACAGGCGGTTGAAGCACCGCAGCAGCGTCGACTTGCCGGCGCCACTCTCGCCGACCAGGGCGACGCACTCCCCGCGGGCGACCTCGAGCGACACGCCGTCGAGCGCGACGACGCCGTCGCCGTACCGCCTGGTGACGTCACGCGCGGCGAGCGCGGGCACCGGCACGCCGTCGACCGCAGACTGAGTGGGCACGACGGCATCTTTACATGCTCGCGTCACAGCGTGCCGCTCACCGCGCCTCGCACCGCCGGTATGCTGTGTCGCGGCGCCGGTGCCAGCCGTCGATGGCTGCGGCCGCAGGTCGGGCGCGCCGCAGAACCGGGGGAAGATGTCGTTCATGACGCCGCGAGGAGACGGAACGGGCGTGCGACGCCGCGACGTCCTGCAGACGTTCGGCAGCCTGGCGGTGTTCGGCCGTGCTGCCGCGGCAATGCCGGTCCTCGCGCAGCCAATCCCGCGCGTCGCGGCGGCTGCCGACCTGCGCGGCGCCCTGACCGCCCTGGCGGTGCGGTTCAGCGAGGAAGGTCTCGGCGAGGTGTCGCTCGTCTTCGGCGCCTCCGGCATCCTCGCCCGTCAGATCGTCCAGGGCGCGCCGTTCGAGCTGTTCCTCTCCGCCGACGAGGCCTACACCGAGCAGGTGATTACCGCCGGACGCGCGCACGACGCCGGCGCGTTGTACGCGATCGGGCGCCTCGCGTTGTTCGCGCCCACGGGATCGCCGCTGCAGGTGGACCCGGCGTGCGCCGGGCTCCGGCGCCTGGTGCGCGACGGCCGCCTGGGACGTTTCGCGATAGCCAACCCGGCTCACGCGCCGTACGGCCGGGCGGCCGAGGCCGTCCTGCGCCGGCATGAGCTGTGGGATGCCATGCAGCCGCGGCTGGTGCTGGGCGAGAACAGCGCCCAGGCCGCGCAGTTTGCCGCCAACGGCAGCACCGCCGGCGGTCTGCTGCCACACGCGCTGGTCGTCGAGCCGCCGCTGTCGTCCGCCGGCAGCGCCGCCCTCATCCCGGCGGCGCATCATCCGCCGCTGCGGCAGCGCATGGTGCTGCTCAGGGAGGCGGGCCCCGTCGCCCGCCGCTTCTACGAGCTGGTGCTCGGCCCGGCCGGACGCACGGTGCTCGAGCGCTACGGCTTCGGACTCCCGCCGGACTGACGTCATGGACTGGGAGGCATTCAGGCTGTCGTTCGCGCTCGGCGCCGTCACCGTCGCGGTGCTGGTGCCGGCGGCCACATGGCTGGCGCATCACCTCGCGCGAAGCAGTGCCCGCGTGCGCGGCCCGATCGAGGCCATCATCGCCCTGCCCCTCGTGCTGCCGCCGACGGTGGTGGGCTTCTACCTGCTCACCCTCTTCGGCGCCCGGTCGCCGCTCGGCGATGCGTTCATCCGTCTCACGGGCCAGACGCTCGCCTTCAGCTTCGAGGGGCTCGTCTGCGCGTCCATCCTGGTCAACCTCCCGTTCGCGGTGCAGCCGGCGCTGCGAGCGTTCGAGGCGGTGCCCACGCCGCTGCGCGAGGCCGCTGCCTGCTGTGGCCTCTCGCGATGGGCGACGTTCCGCCGAATCGAGCTGCCGCTCGCCTGGCCCGGCGTGCTGTCGGCGGCGGTGCTGACCTTTGCCCACACCCTCGGCGAGTTCGGCGTGGTCCTGATGGTCGGCGGGAACATCCCGGGCGAAACGCGCACCTTGAGCGTCGCCATCTACGACCGCATGCAGGCGCTCGACGACGCCGGCGCAGGTGCGATGGCCGCGCTGCTCCTCGTGGTCGCGTTCGTCACCCTCGGCGTGACCACCACCTTCGGCCGGACGCGGGGCGCGCGGCGATGAGCGGCGCGGCGCCGGCAGCCGGCACGAGCATGCTCACGCTCGACGTCGAGGTCGCGCACACCGCCCCGATACCGCTCGACCTCGGCTTCAGCGTGGGCGCAGGCGACGTGCTGGCCGTCTTCGGCCCGTCGGGCGCGGGCAAGACGACGCTGCTGCGGACCATCGCGGGCCTGCACCGCCCCGCGCACGCCGTGATTCGGTGCGGCGGCCGCGTCTGGACCGACACGCGCGACGGCACCTGGCTGCCGACGGCCCGGCGGCGCGTCGGCTACGTGCCCCAGGACTATGCGCTGTTCCCGCACCTCGACGCACGCCGCAACGTGGAGACCGCGCTCGGCGACCTCCCGCGTGCCGCCCGCGGCGCGGAAGCGCGCCGCTGGCTGGCAGCGGTCCACCTCGCGGAACTGGAGTCGCGACGTCCGGCCGACCTCTCCGGCGGCCAGCAGCAGCGTGTGGCGCTCGCGCGGGCGCTGGCACGACGGCCCGACGTCCTGCTCCTCGACGAGCCGTTCGCCGGCGCCGACGCCGCGCTGCGCGCGCGGCTGCACGACGAGCTCGACGCGCTGCGCCGCACGCTCGCACGGCCCGTCGTGCTCGTCACGCACAGCATGGCGGACGTGCGCCGCCTCGCCACGCACATGCTGGTGCTCGTCGCCGGCCGGGCGGTCGCCGCCGGACCACTCACGGCGCTGAGCACGGAGACGTCCCTTGGCGAGGTCATGGCGCCAGCCGATGTCGGGAGCGTCCTCGAGACGTCCGTGACGGCCGTGGACGCGGCACACGGGCTCGCCACCTGCACGTTCGACGGCGGCAGCGTCATCGTGCCCGCGCGCGGTCTGGCCACCGGCCAGCGCGCCCGGGTGCACGTGCCGGCCCGCGAGGTCATCCTCGCGACGGCACGGCCCGAGCATCTGAGCCTCCACAACGTGCTCGCGGGCACGGTGCGCCAGGTGACGCCGCTCGACGACGCGCGCGTCCTGGTGCAGATCGGCGTCGGACGGTCGATTGTCCTGGCGGAGATCACGCGTGATGCCGTCGAACGGCTCCAGCTGCGGCCGGATGTGACGGCGTTCGCGCTCGTCAAGTCCGTGTCGCTCACGGCGCACCCGTCACCTGCCTGAGCCATGTCCCTTCGTCGCGCGCTCGTCGGCACCTCCCCTGCCAGGACGCTGGTGCGCGCGGCTGTCCTCGCGCTGACGGTGCTGGCTGGCTCGCGCTACGTGCTGAGTCCCGTGCGCGCCGTCGGCATCAGCATGCAGCCCACGTATGCCGACGGCCAGCTGCTGTGGCTCAACCGGCTGGCGTACCGGACGGCCGATCCGGCCCGCGGCGACGTGGTGGCCATCAGGCTGGCCGGCGGCGCCGCGGTGCTCGTCAAGCGCGTCATCGGCCTGCCGGGCGAGCGTGTGCGGATGGAGCATGGCCAGGTGCTCGTGGACGGCCGCCCGCTGGACGAGCCCTATGTGACGCTGCCCTGCGACTGGTCGATCGAGGAAGTCATGCTCGCGGCCGACGAGTACTACGTGGTCGGCGACAACCGCAGCATGCCCCCCGACCTGCACGACTTCGGCACCGCGACGCGAGACCGGCTGCTCGGGCGGCTGGCGTGGTGACCGCCATGGACTGCCCCCGATGACCGCCAGACGCACAACCGCCATCGCCGCCGCGGCCGCTCTCGCCTTCGCCTGCTGGTGGTGGTGGCCGACCGACGCGCGGCGCATCCGCACGCAACTGCACGAGATGGCCAGCGCCCTCAGCGCCGAGGGCGACAGATCCGACCTCGCGCGGCTTGCGGGGCTCGCCGCCGTCGGCGGCCAGCTCGCGCCAGACGTCGTCGTGGAGGTCCGCGAGCGAGAGGCGCGCGGTCGCGACGCCGTGCTCTCCGCGGCACGCGCCTTCCTCGTCTCCGCCCCCGGTCGCATCGTCCTCGACGAAGTCGAGGTGCAGGTGAGCGGCGGCACGGCGGTCGCCGACGTCGTGGCCACGCTCGTGCACCAGGACGGGCGCGAGGCCGGCACCGAGCTCACGATCGATCTCGCCAGAGGTGACCGGTCGTGGATGGTGAGGCGAGTCAAAGAGCTGGCACCACTGCAGAGACCGGATCGTGGGCCGTGACGAGGACAGGAGGGG
>JBIQIB010000048.1:11244-13687 GCA_044508265.1 Acidobacteriota bacterium | reverse complement strand
CGCGCGAGCGTGCGTGACGCGGGCATTTGCAAGGAACTCTGCCTTCATGTCGACCGACACCCCCAAGAAGATAGTCCTCGCCTACTCGGGCGGCCTCGATACGTCCGTCATCCTCCCCTGGCTGAAGGACCGGTACCCCGGCGTCAAGCTGTACGCGTTCGCCGCCGAGCTCGGGCAGGGCGACGAGCTGAAGGACATCGAGGCGAAGGCGCGTGCCAGCGGCGCTGACGACGTGCTGGTGAAGGACCTCCGGAAGGAATTCGCCGCCGAGTACTGCCTGCCGATGCTGCGCGCGCATGCGACCTACGAGCAGGACTACCTGCTCGGCACGAGCATCGCGCGGCCGCTCATCGCGCGGCACCAGGTGCTCTATGCGAAGAAGGTCGGCGCGGATGCCGTCGGCCACGGCGCGACGGGCAAGGGCAACGACCAGGTACGCTTCGAGCTGACCTATCAGGCGCTCGACCCGACGCTGAAGATCATCTCGCCGTGGAAGGATCCGCAGTTCCTCGCCGACGGCCTCACCGATCGCGAGACGGCGATCGACTACGCCCGGAAGCACGGCATCCCTATCGTCCAGACGAAGAAGAAGATCTACTCGCAGGACCGCAACCTCTGGCACATCAGCCATGAGGGCGCCGAGATCGAAGACCCGGCAGAGGAGCCGCTCGATCGCGTCTATACGATCTCGGTGCCGCCGTCGAAGGCGCCCAACCGCGCCGAGTACGTCGAGATTGGCTTCGAGGCGGGCGTGCCCGTGGCGATCGGCCGCAAGTCGTACCGCAGCCGTCCGCACGAGCTCATCGCGCAGCTCAACGAAGTGGGCGGACGCCATGCGGTGGGTCAGGTGACGCTCGTCGAGAACCGTCTCGTGGGCATGAAGAGCCGCGGCGTGTACGAGACGCCGGGCGGCACGATCCTCTACGAGGCGCACAAGGCGCTCGAGCAGATCTGTCTCGAGCGCGACCTCTACCACGAGAAGCAGCGGCTGGCGCTGCGCTACGGCGAGCTCGTGTACTACGGCCAGTGGTTCCACCCGCTGCGCGAGGCGCTGCAGGCCTTCGTCGACCACGCGAGCCAGGTCGTCACCGGACGCGTGCGCGTGAAGCTGTACAAGGGCCGCGCGACGGCCGTCAGCGCCACCTCGCCGCTGTCGCTCTACGACACCAGCCTCGCGAGCTTCGCGATGCAGGATTACGACGTCACGGCCGCCCGCGGGTTCATCGACCTGTTCGGGCTGCCGATGAAGGTGCGCGGCCTCAAGCAGGGGTCGTGATGCGGCCCCCGTCAGGGCGGCCAGGCCATCCAGCGCGCGGCGTCAGCGGCGCGCTGCGATGGCGGCCACCGCGGTGACGAGGCGTTCGACCTCGCCGGCCGTCGTATAGCACGCGCACCCCACCCGGACGAGTCCCTCCCCGGCACGGCCCAGGCGCTCGACGAGCGTCGTCGCATAGAAGTCACCGCTCGAGGCGAACAGCGCCTCGTCGGCGAGCCGCCGCGCCACGTCGTCGCTGGCCTGCCCCTCCAGCGTGAACGCCACCGTCGGCGTCCGCGGCTCGTCTGGCGGCACCCCGTACAGCGTGAGCCCGTCGATCGCGGCGAGGCCGTCCCAGAGCTGCCCGGTCAGCCGCGCCGCGTGTGCATGGAACGAGCTGAAGCGCGCCTCGAGCGCCTCGCGCAGCGGCGTCCCCGTGACGTCCGGCCCCACGCCGGCGAGAAAGCGGACGGCAGCCGCCGCGCCGGCCATCCCCTCGTGGTTCTGCGTGCCCGTCTCGAGCCGGTCGGGCGCCGCATCCGGGGCCGGGGCCAGCTTCGCCACGTCCACCGACGCCAGCAGCGAACGCCGTCCCCAGAGCACGCCGATGTGCGGGCCGTGGAACTTGTAAGCGGAACATGACAGGAAGTCGCATCCCATCGCCTGCACGTCCACCAGGACGTGCGGCGCGTAGTGCACCGCGTCGACGAACACGAGCGCGCCGGCCGCATGCGCCAGCCGCGCGACGGCGGCGACGTCGGTGATGGTGCCGATCGCGTTGGAAGCCGCGCCCACCGCGACCAGACGCGTGCGGCGCCCGATCAGGCTGCGCAGCGCGTCGAGATCCAGCCGGCTCCGGCTGCCGTCGAGCGCAGCCTGGCGAACGACCAGGCCCCTGTCGCGTGCCGCCTGCCGCCACGGGTCGATGTTCGCGTGGTGATCGAGGTCCGTGACGACGATCTCGTCGCCAGCCTCCCAGCCGCGCGCGAGGCCCCGCGCGAGGTGGAAGGTGATGGTGCTCATGTTCTGGCCGACGCTGATCTCGTCGGCGCTTTCCGCGTTGAGGAAGGCGGCCAGGGCGCTCCTGGCGTCCCTGATGATCGCGTCCGTCTCGAGGCTCGTGGGGTAGTGCCAGTGCGTGTTGGCGTTGTGGTGCCACAGGTAGTCGGCCATGGCGTCCACGACCGC
>JBIQIB010000048.1:0-11144 GCA_044508265.1 Acidobacteriota bacterium | reverse complement strand
AGTGCGTGTTGGCGTTGTGGTGCCACAGGTAGTCGGCCATGGCGTCCACGACCGCCCGGGGCACCTGCGTACCGCCGGGGCCGTCGAAATACGCCACCGGCCGGCCACGGTGCGTGCGGGCCAGCGCGGGGAACTGCGCGCGTAGCGCGTCGACGTCGTCTGACATGACGGCCGATTCTGTCACAGGGGCGGCCGCGGCGCGGCCCGCCGCGCACGTTGCGCGTACATCGGCACCCATGCGCCCCTATAATGGGCGCTCTCCGTAGAAAGGGCATACGCGACGCACATGATCTGGTGGCACTGGGTGGTCCTCGGGCTGGCGCTCGCCACGTTGGAGATCCTGACGCCCGGCGGGTTCTTCATCGTCTTCTTCGGGGTGTCCGCGCTCATCGTCGGCGTCCTCGGCGGGCTCGGCCTCGGCGGGCCGCCGTGGCTGCAGTGGCTCCTCTTCTCGCTGTTTGCCGTGACAAGCCTGGCGTTCTTCAGGAACCCCCTGATCCGTTACATGCACAGGGACCAGGCCGCGTCGAAGGGCGTCGACACGCTGCTCGGCGAGGTCGCGGTCGCGATGGACGGGATCGCAGTCGGCGCGATCGGACGGGCGCAGCTGCGAGGCTCGGTGTGGTCTGCGCGCAACGTGGACGCGGTCCCGATCGCGCCAGGGGAACGGTGCACCGTCGACAGCGTCGACGGCCTCACCATCGGCATCCGCCGCGAAGGGAGCTCACAGACGTGGAAGGACTGATTGTCTTTGTCGTTGTTGCCCTGGTCGTGCTCGTCGTGCTCGCCAAGACGGCCATCGTCGTCCCGCAGCAGAGCGCCTACGTCGTCGAGCGCCTGGGCCGGTACTCGGCCACACTCGATGCGGGCTTCCACATCCTGGTGCCGTTCATCGACGTCGTCAGGTACAAGCACACGCTCAAGGAGACGGCCGTCGACATCCCCGCGCAGGTGTGCATCACGCGCGACAACGTGCAGGTGGGCGTCGACGGCGTCCTCTACCTGAAGGTGCTCAACCCGGAGCGCGCCTCCTACGGCATCTCCGACTATCACTTCGCCATCTCGCAGCTCGCCCAGACGACGCTCCGCAGCGAGGTGGGCAAGATCGACCTCGACAAGACGTTCGAGGAGCGCACCAACATCAACACGGCGGTGGTGAGCGAGCTCGACAAGGCCACCGATCCGTGGGGCGTCAAGGTGCTGCGCTACGAGATCAAGAACATCACGCCGCCGGCCGACGTGCTCGCCGCCATGGAGAAGCAGATGCGGGCCGAGCGCGAGAAGCGCGCGGTGATTCTCACGTCGGAAGGGCAGCGTGACGCCGCCATCAACACGGCGGAAGGCGCGAAGCAGGAAGTCATCAAGGCGTCGGAAGCCCGCCGTCAGCAGCAGATCAACGAAGCCGAGGGCGAGGCGGCCGCCATCCTGGCCGTGGCCCGGGCGACGGCCGAGGGCATCCGCGAGGTCGCGTCGGCCATCGGCACGCCCGGCGGGGCCGAGGCCGTGCAGCTGCGGGTGGCCGAGCAGTACATCACCGAGTTCGGCAAGCTCGCCAAGGCCAGCAACACGCTCGTGATCCCGGCCAACACGTCGGACGTGTCGAGCATGCTCGCGACGGCGATGCAGGTCGTCGGCGCGACCGGCAGGCAGAACTAGCCGAGCACCTGCTGGCCGCGCGTCAGCCCGGTTCCGCGACGTGGACGCGGTCGCGGCCGGCACGCTTGGCGGCGTAGAGCGCGGCGTCGGCCGCGTCGATCCAGTGATGGCGGTCCATCCCGGGCCGCCACTCGGCGACGCCGGCGCTGAACGTGCTCCGGAAGGTCTGGCCCGACGGGCTCGTGTGGTCGATCCGGCGGAACGCGCCGAGCAGTCGATCCACAAGGCGGCCGGTGGCCGCGGCGCCGATGTCCTCGAGCAGGATCGCGAACTCCTCCCCGCCGTAGCGGCCGCTGACGTCCGTGCGCCGGAGGTGGCGCCGCAGCAGCGACGCCAGCGACACGAGCACGCGGTCGCCCGCCTGGTGTCCGTGCGTGTCGTTGACCTGCTTGAAGTGGTCGACGTCGAGCATGACGAGCGTCAGCGGCGCCGTGGCGCCCCGCTCGCGCCGCTTGACGGCCTGCTCCACCTTCTCCATGAACGACGCGTGCGTCAGGAGCCGCGTCAGGCCGTCGCGGTAGAGCAGCGTCCGCAGCAGGCGCGCGCGCTCGATGCGGGCGCCGACGGCGGAGGCGAGCAACGCCGGGTGCACCGGCTTGGTGAGGTGCTCGTCGCCACCGGCCTTGGCGGCGGCGATGCGCGACTCCATCTCCCCTTCCGAGGTCAGGAAGATGATCGGCAGCGCCGTGTGCTGTTCCTGCTGCCGCACGAGCCTGGCGAGGTCATAGCCGGTCACCTCGGGCAGGTTCACGTCCATGAGGATCAGCTCAGGATGGAACGCCGCCATCCGCTCGTGGAAGTCGCGCGGGCGCTGGCACACCTCCACGAGGTACCCCGCCGACTCGAGCACCGTCCGCGCGAACGAGGCGTGGTACTCGTCGTCTTCCACGACGAGGATGCGGGGCGCATCGGCACGCCGGCGATCGAACAGCTGGACGAGCCGGCGAACGGCGGCCTCGACCTCGTCGGGCTTGACGTAGCAGGCGTCGGCGCCGATGTGGATGGCCTCGACCTGGTCGAGCATGTCGCCGGCGGCGGCGAGCATCAGCGCGGCCGGCTCGTCGCCGTCGGGCCGCTGGCGCAGGTGCAGGATGACGTCGGTGCCCGGCCCGTCAGCCAGCCGGCGGTCCACGATGATGCCGTCGGGCAGGCGGCGATCGATCAGCGCACAGGCCTCGCGGACGGTGTCGAGCAGCGTCACCGCGTAACCCTCGCGTTCGAGGGCGCTGCGCAGTTGGGCCCGGTCCTCGGGGTCGGCGTCCACCACCAGCACGCTGAATTCGGGGTCGGTGCGCAGGGGCACTTCGGGGGAGGGGTCGGGGACGGATGCCGCACGCAGCGCCGGCAGGGGCTGCTCGAAGGCCTGCGCAAGCGCATTGCGGGCCTCGCGCCAGGCCGAGAGGTCGTCGGCCGACGGCACGGCGGGCCCCGCGAGACGCGCGTCACAGAGCCGCTCGATGTCGCTGGCCGCCGCGCTGATCGCGGGACGGTCGTAGGTGGCGCCCGAACCGGTCAGCCTGTGGCTGAGGCGCTTCAGCTGTGCGAGGGCGTCGCGATCGTCGGGCCGGTCCGACAGGCGCTCGAGCGCGTCGTCGATCTCCGCGAGGCGCTCAGCGCCGCCGCGGAGGAACGCGACCTGGAGGTGATGGAATTCCTCGTCCCAGCTGCTCATGCAAATCGCGACATCCTAGCATCCTCCCTCCCGCTCACTCTGACACGGGTCCACGTCTCCTCCACTCCTCCCGTCCTCCTCCTCCTCCTCCGTTCCTCCCGTCCTCCTCCTCCGTTCCTCTTTCCTCCCTTCCTCCAGTCCTCGTCATGCTCCTCCCCCAGACTTGTCAGCGCATGAGGGCGAGTGCTAACGTTGGCTGTTCTGGGCGCGTGCGGCCCCGTCTCATGGCGCCAGGCGTCCTGAGCCCGCTCGCACACGACGTGTCGGCCTCGAGCGCGTCAGACGAGCGAGAGTGGCGGAACTGGCAGACGCGCCGGACTTAGGATCCGGTGGCCGTGAGGCCGTGGGGGTTCGAGTCCCCCCTTTCGCACCATCCATTCCGGCGCCCCGCGCCCGAGACCTTCCCGAACGAGCATCCCCGAGCGATGAAAGTAGAACTGATCGACGTCAGCGAGACGAAAAAGACCCTGAACGTGGAAGTGCCGCAGGATGTGGTCGAGGCCGAGATCGGCCGCGTGGCCCGCTCCTACGCGCGCGCCGCGCGGCTGCCCGGGTTCCGTCCTGGCAAGGCGCCGCTGGCCGTGGTCCGTCAGCGGTTCAGGGAGCAGATCCTCCACGACGTCGCGCACGACCTGATTCCGCGTCTCGTGGGCGACGCGCTGCGGGAGCGCGGCGTCTCGCCCGTCGACACGCCGAAGGTGCGCGACCTCACGCTCGAGGAGGGCCAGCCGCTCGTCTTCAGCGCGGCGGTCGAAACGGCGCCGCCCGTGGACCCCGGCGACCTCGCCGAGGTCCGGCTGCAGACCTCGCCCGTCAACGTGACCGAGGACGAGGTCGATCAGGCCCTGTCGCGGCTGCGCGAGCGGCTGGCGCGGGTGGAGCCGGTGGAGGACCGCGAGGCGCAGCAGGGTGACACGGTGGTCATGGACCTCACGCGCCGGCGGCTGACCGGGCCGCAGGGCGCCGAGATCGATGAAGAGGAGCCCGAATCGCACACCGACGTGTCGGCCGAAATCGGCGCGGCGGGGAACCCGCCCGGGTTCGATGAGAACCTGCTCGGCCTCGCGCCCGAGGCGTCGAAGACTTTCGAGATTACGTTTCCGTCAGATTACGAGGTGGAGGAGCTGGCCGGGGCGCGGATGGAGTACGCCATCACCGTGAAGGCGCTGCGCCGGCGGGTGCTGCCCGATCTCGACGACGAATTCGCGAAGGATCTTGGTGAATTTGCCTCGCTCGACGAGTTGCGGGCCCGGATCCGCCGGGATCTCGAGGAGGACGGCGAGCGCGAGCGGACCCGCCGCCTGCGGCAGCAGCTGCTCGAGCAGCTGGCCGCGCGCGTCACGGGGGAGATTCCGGAGGGGATGGTCGCGCGCGAAGTCGAACGCCGCGTCGAGGAGTTCATGCGCCGGCTGCTCGAACAGGGTGTGGATCCGCGGCAGGCTGCCGTCAACTGGGACGAGTTCCGGGCGGCGCAGCAGGCGCCGGCCGTCGAAACGGTCAAGAGCGTGCTGGTGCTCGACGCGCTGGCCGACAGGGAGGGCGTCGAGGTATCGGACGAGGAACTCGATGCCGATATTCAGGGATATGCCACCCGCATGGGCCGTTCGCTCGAGGAGGTCCGTCACGAACTCGAGCGCCACGACCAGCTCGAACAGATCCGCACCGGGCTGCAGCGGGAGAAGGTCGTCGCGCTCGCGCTCTCACGTGCTACCATGGAGAACGTGTAGCCTGCCCGCTGCCGACGCCCTTTTTCCCGACAACATGGCCCGTCAAGCCCGCCGGTGATTGCCCGGTTCGGCCGGCATGACCTACATCTAGCGTGAAGTCCATGAGCGAATCCCGGATGCAACTGGTGCCGATGGTGGTCGAGCAGACCTCCAGGGGCGAGCGCGCCTACGACATCTTCTCGCGGCTGCTGAAAGACAGCATCATCTTCATCGGCACGCCGATCGACGACACGGTGGCCAACCTCGTCGTCGCGCAGATGCTGTTTCTGGAGGCCGAGGATCCGGAACGCGACATCCTGCTGTACCTGAACAGCCCCGGCGGCTCGATCACGGCCGGGATGGCCATCTATGACACGATGCAGTACATCCGGCCCGACGTGCAGACCTACTGCGTCGGCCAGTGTGCGTCGATGGCGGCGGTCCTGCTGGCCGGCGGGGCGAAGAACAAGCGGTTCGGCCTGCCGAACTCGCGCATCCTGATTCACCAGCCGCTGATGTCGGGGCTCGCGGGCCAGGCCAGCGACATCGACATCGCCGCCAGGGAGATCATCCGGATGCGGCAGCGCATCAACGAGATTCTCGTCGAGCACACCGGGCAGTCGATGGAGCGGATCCAGACCGACACCGACCGCGACTACATCATGTCGTCGGAACAGGCGAAGGACTACGGTATCATCGACGATGTCCTCAGCAAGCGGAGCTGATGCGGGTGGCAGACGCCGGTGCGGCCTGCCCGGCCGGTCGGCGTGCGGGATCGCTGGTGAACCGCGGCTCGTCCCAGGGATGAAGGTATGGTGAAGAAGAACGGCGAGAGCGAAGTGCTGCGGTGCTCGTTCTGCAACAAGGATCAGAACGACGTCCGCAAGCTGATCGCGGGCCCCACCGTCTTCATCTGCGACGAGTGCGTCGAGGTGTGCAACGACATCATCGCCGACGACAACAAGTTCGAAGGCAAGGGCACACGCTCCGCGCTGCCGACGCCGCCCGAGATCAAGAAGTTCCTCGACGAGTACGTCATCGGCCAGGAACTGACGAAGAAGCGGCTGGCGGTGGCCGTCTACAACCACTACAAGCGGATCGAGATCCAGAAGCAGTCGCGCGGCCGCAACGAGGTCGAACTGCAGAAGGCCAACATCCTGCTGATCGGCCCGACGGGCACGGGCAAGACGCTGCTCGCCCAGACGCTGGCGCGGCTGCTGTCGGTGCCGTTCACGATCGTCGACGCGACGACGCTGACCGAGGCGGGCTACGTCGGCGAGGACGTCGAGAACATCATCCTGAAGCTGCTGCAGGCGGCCGGGGGTGACATCGAGAAGGCCCAGCAGGGCATCATCTACATCGACGAGGTCGACAAGATCTGCCGCAAGGACGAGAACCCCTCCATCACGCGCGACGTGAGCGGCGAGGGCGTCCAGCAGGCGCTGCTGAAGATCCTGGAGGGCACCGTCGCCAACGTGCCGCCGCAGGGCGGGCGCAAGCACCCCCACCAGGAGTTCTTCCAGGTCGACACCACGAACATCCTGTTCATCGTGGGCGGTGCGTTCGTGGGGCTCGACAAGGTCATCGAGCGCCGCGTCGGACGCAAGACGCTCGGCTTCAAGGCCGACGGGACGCAGTTCCGCTCGAAGGACGTGGGCAGCACGCTCGAGAAGGTCGAGCCGCAGGACCTGATCAAGTTCGGGCTGATCCCGGAGTTCGTGGGCCGGCTGCCCGTGGTGGCGACGCTGCACGAGCTCGATCGCCCGGCGCTGGTGCAGATCCTCACCCAGCCGCGCAACGCCATCACGAAGCAGTACCAGAAGCTGCTCGAGTACGAGAACGTCAAGCTCCGGTTCACCGACGACGCCCTCGACGCCATCGCGGAACTGGCGCTGCAGCGCAAGATCGGCGCCCGCGGCCTGCGGATGATCATCGAGGAGCTGATGCTCGACGTGATGTACACCGTGCCCGGACAGAAGAAGGTGCGCGAGTGCGTCATCACGCGCGAGGTGGTCGAGTCGAAGGAAAAGCCGATCACCGTGATGGAGAAGGCAGGCTGACGAACCGGTCGGCCGGATTGCACGGCGGCTGCGGCGCGGATCGGCGATCCGCGGCCGCCCGCGTGCCACGCGTCGCGGGGCGGCGGTCGTATTGACATCGCCCTGACGATCCCCCACTACTGGAATATGGAAGTCTACGAAACGCTCCCCATCGTCCCGTTGCGCGACGTCGTCGTGTTCCCGCACATGATGATGCCGTTCGTCATCGGGCGCCCGTCCTCGATTCGGGCACTGGAGCACGCCCTCGGGCAGGACAAGCGGATCTTCCTGGCCGCGCAGCACGACGCGTCCACCGACGACCCGCAGCCCGCCGACATCTACACGATGGGCTGTGTCGCGACCATCGTCCAGAGCCTGAAGCTGCCCGACGGCAACATCAAGGTGCTCGTCGAGGGCGTCGACCGCGGCCGCGCGGTCGAGTGGAAGGAAGACAAGGGCTTCTTCCGCGTCGTCGTGAAGGTGATGGACCGGCCGCGCGAGCAGACCGCCGACGTCGAGGCGACGATGACGCGCGTGGTGTCGCTGTTCGAGCAGTACGTGAAGCTCTCGAACAACCTGCACTACGACGCGATGATCGCCGCCGTCCGCGTGGACGATCCGGCCCGGCTCGCCGACACCATCGCCGCCCACATGCTCGTGGGCATCGAAGAGAAGCAGAACCTCCTCGAGATCGTCTCGCCGCTCGAGCGCCTGAACCGCATCGCCTCCGTCCTCGAGGCCGAGGTGGACAAGCTCCAGGTCGACCGCCGCATCCAGTCGCGCGTGAAGAAGCAGATGGAGAAGGCGCAGAAGGAGTACTACCTCAACGAGAAGATGAAGGCGATCCAGAAGGAACTGGGTCGCAAGGACGACAAGGGCAACGAGATCGATGACCTGAAGAAGAAGATCGAAGACGCGCGCATGCCCAAGGACGTCGAGGAAAAGGCGATCCAGGAGCTGCGCCGCCTCGAGGCCATGCCGCCGATGTCGGCCGAGGCCACCGTCTCGCGCAATTACCTCGACTGGCTCATCGCGGTGCCCTGGCACAAGAAGAGCAAGGAGAGCCGCGACCTGAAGCGCGCCGAGGCCGTGCTGAACGAAGACCACCACGGGCTCGACAAGATCAAGGACCGCATCCTCGAGTTCCTCGCCGTGCGCACGCTCGTGCGCAAGCCGAAGAGCACGATCCTGACGTTTGCCGGCCCTCCGGGCGTGGGCAAGACGTCGCTGGCCAAGTCGATCGCGCGGGCGACGAACCGGAAGTTCGTGCGGCTGTCGCTCGGCGGCGTCCGCGACGAGGCCGAGATCCGCGGCCACCGGCGCACCTACATCGGCGCGTTCCCCGGCCAGATCATCCAGATGATGAAGAAGGCCGGCACGATGAACCCGGTCTTCCTGCTCGACGAAGTCGACAAGATGTCGATGGACTTCCGGGGTGACCCCTCGGCTGCGCTGCTCGAGGTCCTGGATCCCGAGCAGAACAACGCGTTCCTCGACCACTACCTCGACGTCGAGTACGACCTGTCGCACGTGATGTTCATCTGCACGGCCAACGTCCTGCACACGATCCCGCAGGCCCTGCGCGACAGGATGGAAGTGCTGCAGCTGGCCGGCTACACCGAGCAGGAGAAGGTCGAAATCGCGCGCAAGTTCCTCGCGCCGAAGGCCATCGAGAACTCGGGCCTGAGCGACAAGCACATCACCTTCACCGAGGACGCGTTCGGCACGATCATCCAGCGCTACACGCGCGAGGCCGGCGTGCGGAACCTCGAACGCGAGATCTCGTCCATCACGCGCAAGATTGCCCGCCGGGTCGTCGTCGACGGCCAGGACTACAGCGCCGAGATCACCCCCGAGAAGGTGACCGAGCTGCTCGGCGTGCCGCGCTACCGCGCGACGATGGCCGAAGAGCGGAACGAGGTCGGCATCGCCACCGGCCTGGCGTGGACCGAGGTCGGCGGCGAGCTGCTCGTGACCGAGGCGACGCTGATGCCGGGCAAGGGCAAGCTGACGCTCACCGGCAAGCTGGGCGACGTCATGCAGGAGTCGGCCCAGGCGGCGATGAGCTTCGTCCGCTCGAAGGTCGCCGAGTACGGCCTGCCTGCCGACTTCCACAAGACGATGGACGTCCACGTGCACGTGCCCGAGGGCGCGATTCCGAAGGACGGACCGTCGGCGGGCATCACGATGGCCACGGCCATGATCTCGGCGCTGGCCCGCGTGCCGGCGCGCAAGGACGTCGCGATGACGGGCGAGATCACGCTCCGCGGCAAGGTGCTGCCGATTGGCGGCGTCAAGGAGAAGGTGCTCGCGGCGCACCGCGCGGGCGTCAAGAACATCGTCCTGCCGAAGGACAACGAGAAGGACCTGGCCGACATCCCCAAGAACGTCCTCGACTCGCTCAACGTCTTCATGGTCGAGAGCATGGACGAGGTCCTGAAGCAGGCGCTGGAAGGTCCCGTTCCGGCGCCGGCGCTGGCCGGGGATGGCAGCGTGGACCCTGTGGTCAGTGACGACGCGATCACGCACTGAGGAGCGGCAACCGCGGGTGCGGCGCCGGCCGGCGATCGGCCGGCGCGAGCCCCGTCGCGCGGGTGACTGCCGCCCCGACCCCGCCGTCGAGCCGTGAAGCCACAGGCGGTGCGGTTCGTCCGGAGCGCCGTCCGCGCCACAGACCTTCCACGGGACCCCGTGCCGCAGCTTGCGCTCGTCGGCCGGTCGAACGTGGGCAAGTCGAGCCTGATCAACGCCCTCACGCGCGCGCGTGTGGCCAGGACGGCCGCGGCGGCAGGCAAGACCCGTGAGTTGAACCTGTATGCGGTGGAGCTCGGGCACCGCAGCCTGCGCAGCCTGTATTTCGTCGACCTGCCCGGTTACGGGTACGCGCGCGGCGGGCACGCGTCAGCCGAGGCCTTTGCCGGCCTCACGAGCATGTATTTCGGACGTCCCGCTCCATCCTCAGGACCGCCTGGGGACGGCGGGGGTTACGGCCCGACGGGGGCCCTGCTCATCGTCGATGCCCGTCATCCTGGCCTGCCGCAGGACCTGAACGCCTGGGCGTGGCTCTCTCAGCAGCAACCGCTGGCCGTCGCGGTCGTCGCGGCCAAGATCGACAAGCTCTCGCGCGCGGAGCGAATGCGCGCCCTACGAGTATGGGAAACATCGCTGAACGTTCCGGTAACGCCCGTGTCGGCGGCAACCGGCGAAGGACTGGAAAGCCTGTGGACAAGAATCATCGAGCTGCTGACCAGCAGCCCTCACCCCAGTCCGCCACCGAGTCCACGCCAGCCGCCGTCGTAGAGGCCGCCGCAGACTCCACCGCCACCCCACCGCCGGCAGCCGCACAGCGGCCCGACTCGCCGCCGGAACGCCGCGACGGCAACGGCCGCGACGGCAACAACAGGCCCGAGATGATCAACCTGCACACGCTCAAGGAGATGAGCGTGCAGGAGCTGACGCAGATCGCCAAGGACCTCGACGTGCCCGGCGCCACCGGCCTGCGCAAGCAGGAGATGATCTTCGAGATCCTCCGGGCGCGCACCGAGAAGAGCGGCCTGCTGTTCTCCGAGGGCGTGCTCGAAGTGCTGCCCGACGGCTTCGGCTTCCTTCGCGCCCCCGACTACAACTACCTGGCCGGCCCCGACGACGTGTACGTCTCGCCGTCGCAGATCCGCAAGTTCGACCTGCATACCGGCGACACGGTCAGCGGCCAGATCCGCCCGCCCAAGGAGGGCGAACGGTACTTCGCGCTGATCAAGGTCGAAGCGGTCAACTTCGAGCCGCCGGAGCGGACGCGCGAGAAGATCTTCTTCGAGAACCTCACGCCGCTCTACCCCGAGCAGCGCCTGGTCCTCGAGACCAGCCACGACAACCTGTCGGCGCGCGTCCTCGACCTGATGACGCCCATCGGCAAGGGACAGCGCGGCCTCATCGTCGCGCCGCCGCGCACGGGCAAGACGATGCTGCTGCAGAACATCGCCAACAGCATCACCACCAACCACCCGGAGGTGTACCTCATCGTGCTGCTCATCGACGAGCGGCCCGAGGAAGTCACCGACATGCAGCGCTCGG
>JBIQIB010000198.1:0-4435 GCA_044508265.1 Acidobacteriota bacterium | reverse complement strand
CAGCAGATAGAGCCAGCGGTGCGTGCCGTCCGTGTGCTCCGTCCGCAGGATGTCGAAGCGGCGGCGGCACGCCTGCTCGAACACCTCGCGCGTGAGTCCCTGGTGCAGGGCGTCACGGCCGCGCGCCAGCGTCCTGAACATCGAGTCTTCGGGCGCGACGAACTCGATGATCGCGAGATCGCGCGTCAGGTCGGCCGCCATGGCCACCACGTCGTCGAGCGGCACGCGCTCGGTGACCAGCAGGTGGTGGATCAGCGCCAGCATCAGCACGAGATCGAAGCGTCCCGCGGCGCGGTCGAGGAACGACGACGCTTCCCTGTTGCGCCAGCCTGTCGCCGGCGTGGGCCGCGACAGGTCAACGACGAGCGGCAGCACGTCGAGGCCCTCCGCCTTCGCGCGCGCCCAGACCTGCCCCACCACCGCCTCGTCGTAGTCGATCGCCACCACCGAGGCGCCGCGCCCGGCGGCGAGCGCGCTGAAGTGCCCCGTGTTGCAGCCGACATCGAGCACGCGCGCCGGGCGGTGTGCGTCGAGCGCGGCGGCGACGAACCGCTCCTTCTGCGCGAACTGCTCGGCCAGGTAGTTGTTCGAGCCCTGCATGTACGCGGTCCAGTGGCTCTCGCGGGGCCGCGGCGCCGACTTCCGCAGCGCGCGGCGGGCGCGCTGGTACGACGCGCGGACGACGAACCGTGCCTTGTCAGGGTCGCTCATCGTGCGCGGCTGGTACAGGCCGCTGTCACCGGCGGCCTTCCGTGCCAGCAGCGCGGGCATCATCACCGATCCGAGGAGCGGCGGCCGGAGCGAACGGCGCCAGCCGAGCACGCGATACAACTCCTCCGGCTCGATACCGTCGCGGTGCGTCAGGAACGTCTGGTGAAGGCCGATGCCGAGTGTGCGGTGCGCCAGGAGCGGCAGCAGGAACGTGCGGTGGAACTGGGCTTCGGCGAGCCAGAGCGGATCGCCGGGACGCCGCTGCTCGAACGACAGGATGTCGAGGAACACGGGCGCCGGCCCGCGGAACATGACGTTGTACGGCGTGGCGTCCTTCACGCCCAGCCCTTCCTCGAGCAGCCGCTCGTTCAGGTCGAGCGTGAGGAACCCGGCCTCCGCGAGCATCTCGGGAGACCACTCGTAGGGATAGCTGGGAAATGGGACGCGGTCGTGCTCGAGCAGCACCCTGCCGTCGATGGCGCTGTAGACCGCCTCGACCGCCGGGGTCGAACGTACGGTTCGAGCCTCTTCGTCATCCAGGCGCCGCGTGCCGACGACCTTGCCCTCGGCCGTGAGCTCCCTGAGCGCCGTCGAGCCCTCGAAGGCCGCCCACTCCTCCAGCCCCGCCGCGCCGACGACGCGGAACACGCGGTCGTCGGTCAGCAGGACGGCGCCGGACGGGTCGCGGAAGGAAGCCTGCGTCGGCGACGCGGCGTGCGAGGCGAGGGTCTCCGGCACGGTCAAGAGCTTACGGCTTCTTGTCGCGCCTGAACCAGCCGAGGACCCGGCGGAAGTAGAACGAGGCGCCGACGGCCGCCGCCAGCAGCGTCTGCCAGATCAGCGCACCCGACCCCGGATCCATGTAGGCCTCGGCACTCGAGGTCGTGCCGATCGTGAACACGAGGGCCAGGACGAGGACGTCGCTGTAACGCAAGTCGGCTCCTTGAGAAGAACGGGCGTGACGTTACATGAACGTCACAGGACGGTCAAGCTCATGCCCAGCCCTGAGATTCGAGTCAGCGCCGTGTCAACTGATGCCGTATCGGCCGGGCGAGAGGATGCCGTTGGGGTCCACTGCGGCCTTCAGGCGTCGTACGACGGCGTCGTACTCCGTCGTCTCGTCTTCACCGTGGGGGTGCACGCCGCGGCGGTACGACCGGTACCCGTGCGACGCGAGGCTCGTGACGAGCTCGTCGTAGCACGCCGACGCGCGGGCGTCCTCTCCGGGTACGTCGCGGTCGTACGCGATGCTGACGACGCAGGTCAGGGCGCGATCGGTGACCGTCGTGAGCGACAGCATCGGCTCGAACCCGTGCTTCAGCAGCGTGTCGATGCAGATACCCGACATGCGCTCCGCATGGCGGCCTTCGAGCGGCGCGACAGGCGCACACCAGAGCAGGCCGCAGCCGTCGCGGTCCGGGTCCGGATCCTCGGGCGGGGTCATACGTTTGCGCCAGTACGCGCTGGCCATCGTCGCCGACGTCGGCTGGCCGCGCATGAGCCCGTACACAGGGCGCAGGAGCTCCAGCGCCTCGCTGAGGTTCCATCCCGTCACGCGGCCGTACGGCGCGGCGAACCGCTCCGCCAGGCGCAGCGTTCGATCGTTGATGAACTGCAGCTGGGCCACCTTGCCGCGCAGCGCCTGCCGCAGCAGGCGCCGCGCCTCGGCGACCTGCCCCCGCGTCCCGTACAGGCCGCCGGAGCCGTTCCACACACCGATGCGCAACTCGCCCCGCATCTGCGCCATGAGTGACGGCGGCAGCGGCGTCGCCCCGCCGGTGCGCTCCCATGGGTACTGGGCGAGGCCGTTGAGCACCTTGTAGTCGTTGCCGATGTGCGAGGCGCTGCGCAGCGTGCCGTTCATGCGGAGCGGTCGCATCGCGTCCACGACGCCGCCGAGGGGATGCCCCTCGTCACACCGGAAGAAGAACGCCTCGAATCGCTCGGGCGCCGGCATCAGCCAGATCGTCATCCGGGTGACGATGCCGAAGTTCGACTGGGTGAAGAGGCCGTCCAGGACCGGGCCGAGGCCCCAGCGGTAGACGGGCGTCGCCGCGCAGCCGTCGAAGCGGCCGAGTCCGGTCTCGATGCGCGTCCCGTCGCCGAGGACGACCTCGAACGCGCAGGCATGGGCCGCGTGATCGCCGTACGGCGTGTGGCCGAAGCCGCGTTCGAGCGTGTTGCCGATCAGGCTGCAGTCGGGACTCGCGCCCGTCGCGTCCATCCAGTACCTGGACCCGCGCGCCGACAGGTAATCGAATACTTGCCGTTGCGTGACGCCGGGCTCCACGGTGACGTACCCGAGCTCGTCGTCGAAGGCGAGGATGCGGTTCATCCTCCCCAGTTCGATGAGGACGTTGCCTGGCGTGGCGGGCACCGAGGAGCCGTAGCCCCAGTTGTGGCCGGTGCTGACGGTATACAGGGCGACGCCGTGCTCGGCGGCGACCCGCACGCAGGCCTGCACGTCCTCGGTGGAACCCGGCCGCAGGATGAGCGGCACCGGCTGCTGCGTCGCGTGCGTGGCGGTGGCCGCCGCGCGGCGGGCGTCGTCGTCGGCGATGACGTGCGCCGCTCCCAGGATCGCTTCCCACGCACGACGGGCTTCGTTGAGCGACGAGGCGGTGTCCTGGGGCATGCCTCCTGTTTTAGAGCAGCCGCGACCCGATGGCAAACAAATCAGGCAGCGTCTGCGGCAAGCTCGAGGTCGCCCGCGCGCGCGGTGGCGGCAGACGCGATGTCTGCGGTGCACCCGGCGAGCGCATCGCCGACCCAGTGGGCCGCCACGACGGGAGCATCCGCCAGGAGCGCGGACATGCGCTGAATCTGCCGCACGTACCTCGGGCTGGGCGCGGCCGAGTCGAAGCGGAGGATCTCCATGTGGCAACCGTAATGGGGATCGAAATACGCGGGGATCGCGAGGCCGGCCACGGCCAGCGACGCGCCGCCAAGCTTGCGCAGGATGCGCGCCGAGCAGTGGCGCACGGTGGCCGTCGTGATCCCGATGCAGCCGCCGAGGCTCTCGGCCAGCGCAAAGGTTGCCGCGGCCGTCTGGAACGCACACACGCCGCCGCGCTTCGACCGCTCGACCGCCCACCCGCCGACCTCGACGAACGAGACGCCACGACGGCGGGCGCGTGAGGCATCACCGCGGACGGCGTGCCGCAGCCGGGTCTGCCAGGAGGGATCGGCGGCGAGTGGCGTGCGCCACACGCCCAGGTCGGCGTCGTTCGTGTCGCCGACGACCTCGCGGTAGCGGGCGCAGGCGAGGACACGATCATCGGGGTCTACCGCAACCACATGCCAGCTGGTCTCGTCTATGTGCTGTATGTGGCGGCCGTCAGCCGTCAGCGCGTCGGACGTGATGGCGCCGTCTTCGAGATACGCGCGGCCTCGTACCCGCTGGATGTCGGCCAGGAGCCGGGCGTGCCGCTCGCCGTCGATGCGCAGCCGCGCGAACGACTCCGGCACGACATGGGCCGAAGGAGCCAGCAGGAGCAGACGGGTAGCCGCAGGGAGGGCGGAAGTGCTCATCGCAAATGCTCCTCAGGAGGACGCAGTCAGGCGTACCGGCGCTCTGGAGTTCAACTGTCGAAGGCCGCTCGGCGCGACGGCTTGACCGTCCGCCGGCTGGAGTGTTCGCAACAGGGATGGAGCATCGTTGACCATGTAGCAGCCCTGGTCACGGGCCGCGTTCGGGAAGCAGGATTCGGGCATTCGTCTCGCT
>JBIQIB010000047.1:0-29472 GCA_044508265.1 Acidobacteriota bacterium | reverse complement strand
ACATCAGCTGCGCGGCCAGGCCGGTGGGCGCCGCACAGATCGTGCGCGCGAGGCGCGAGGTGCCGAGCGCGCGCCAGAGGTCCTCGTCGGTCGTGAGATGGGTGACCAGCCCGTTGGACCCGCCGTAGGAGTACGGCAGGATGGCTTCGCCCCCGTACGTCGTGCGCACCGCGTCGAGACGCTCGGCTATGAGCGCCATCGCGTGATCCCACGTCACGCGGCGGAACTTGCCGGAGCCCTTGGCGCCGTCACGCACCTCGGGGTACTGCAGGCGGGCCTCTCCATACACGTGGTCGGTGAAGTTCCGCACCTTCGCGCAGATGAAGCCGTCGGTCACAGGATTGCGCGTGCCGCCGTCGATCCCGACCACCCGCCCCCGTTCGACGTGGACGCGGACGCTGCAGGCGTCGGGGCAATCGAGCGGGCACGCTGTGTCGACCGTGCTGTGTCCCCATGAACGTGGCGGGCGGCTCATGGCAATATTCTGGCATGCCGCGTCATCGCGCTCCTGCCGATGCGCCACGCCTGACGTTCCGCTTCACCTTCCGGCTCACGTTGATCGTCCTGACCGGCGCAACGGTCGCCGCAGGCTGTGCCGCCACGCCCGAGTTCGACCTGATCGTCAGAAGTGGCTCGGTCGTCGACGGCACGGGAGCGCCGCCGCGCGCGGCCGACGTCGGCATCGTCGGCGACCGCATCACCGAGGTGGGAGACCTCTCGTCGCGCGGCGCCCGCACGGAGATCGACGCCACCGGCTTCGTGGTGGCGCCGGGGTTCATCGACACCCAGGGCCAGTCCGGACGCGCGCTGCTGCTCGACGGCGCCGCCGAAAGCCACCTGAGGCAGGGCATCACGTCCGAGATCATCGGCGAGGCGAGCAGTCCCGCGTTCTGGCGCGCCGACGTCGGGGATCTCGACATCCTGCGTGCCCGCGGTATCGCCTTCGACTGGGGCGGCCTCGCCGGGTTCCTCCAGAAGCTCGAGACGGGCGGCATCGCGCTGAACGTCGGGTCGCTCGTGCCGGCCAACCAGGTGCGCGGCAACGTGATGCGCCTGGCCGCGCGCACGCCCACGGAGGCCGAGCGGGAGGCGATGCGACTGGCCGTCGAACAGGCGATGCGCGACGGCGCGATCGGGCTGTCGAGCGCGCTGATCTACCCGCCCGGAGCGTTCATGACGACGGCAGACCTCGTGGAACTGGCACGCATTGCCGCAGCGCACGGTGGCATCTACGTGTCGCACGTGAGGGGCGAAACCGACAGGCTGATCAAGGCAATCGACGAAGCGGTGACGATCGGGCGCGAGGCCGGACTGCCCGTGGTGGTGTACCACCTCAAGGTGGCGGCGCGCGCCGCGTGGGGAACGATGCCCGACGTGCTGGCCCGGCTGGAGGAGGCCCGGGCATCCGGCGTGGACGTCTCGGCGACGCAGTATCCCTACACCGTGGCGGGTACCAGCCTCGACGCGTGCCTGCCCGACTGGGTGCTCGAAGGCGGCACCGCCGCGACGCTCCGTCGTCTTGCCGACCCGGACCTGCGCCGGCGAATCCGGCGCGAGGTCGAGGAGGGCCATGACGGCTGGGAGAACTTTCTCCGCAGTGCCGGGTTCGACGGCGTGACGATAGCGTCCGTGCCTGCCGGTGCCGACGCATCGGTGGTCGGCCAGACGCTGGCCGCGCTCGCCGCCGCGCGCGGCGTCGATCCGTGGGACGTCTTCTTCGGCCTGCTCGTCGAGCACAGGCTGGCGGTCTCGGCGCTCTACGCGCTCATGCACGAAGACGACGTCCGCGCGGCGATGACGCGTCCGTGGATCTCGGTCGGTACCGACTCGGCGGCGCAGACCGACGCGGCGGGCCAGGCCGGCAAGCCGCATCCACGCGGGTTCGGCACGATGCCGAGGGTCCTCGGCGCGTACGTGCGCGACGGCGCCGTGCTGTCGCTGGCGGAGGCCGTGCACAAGATGACGCTCGGGGCTGCCAGGCAGATGCGGCTGACCGACAGGGGTGAACTGCGCCCCGGTGCGTTTGCCGACGTCGTGGTCTTCGACCCGCGCACCGTGGCCGACCGCGCGACGTTCGACGAGCCGCGGCAGTATCCCGTCGGCATCCGGACGGTGATCGTCAACGGCGTCGTCGCGCTCGACGACGGCGTGCCGACGGGGCGACGGGCAGGGCGGGGCTTGCGCCGTCTCCATTGAACGCGGCTCGCGCCGCCGCAGCAGCAGGGAGGTTGCATTGGACACCGACGAGCACGTGGCCGTGAAGAGGACTCCGGGACGCCGACGGGTCGTCGTGATTGGTGGCGGATTCGGCGGCCTCGCGGCCGTGCGCAGCCTCAGGTGGGCCGACGTGGACGTCGTGCTGCTCGACAGGCGCAACCATCACCTCTTCCAGCCGCTGCTCTACCAGGTGGCGACGGCTGGTCTCTCGCCGGGCGACATCGCGGCGCCCATCCGCTGGGTGCTCCGCTCGCAGCGCAACGTGCAGGTGCTGCTGGCCAACGTCGAGGCGATCGACACCGTGGAGCAGTGCCTCCACCTCGACATCGGCAAGGTCGGCTACGACTACCTGATCATCGCGACGGGCGCCACCCACGCGTACTTCGGCCACGACGAGTGGCAGGCCCACGCGCCCGGCCTGAAGTCGCTCGAGGACGCCGGCCTCATTCGCCGACGGCTGCTGATGGCGTTCGAACAGGCCGAGCGCACGAGCGACCCCGAGATGCAGAAGCGGCTGCTGACGTTCGTGGTCGTCGGCGCCGGGCCGACGGGCGTGGAGCTTGCCGGCGCCATCGCGGAGCTCTCCCGCTTCGCGCTGGCACGTGACTTCCGCCAGATCGATCCGCGCTCGGCGAGCGTCGTGCTGATCGAGGCCGGCCCGCACGTCCTCGCGACGTTTCCGGAGCCGCTGCGCGACAAGGCGGTGCTGTCGCTGCGCGCCCTCGGCGTCCACGTCCGGACGAACCTCCCTGTCACGCACATCGAGGAATGCCGAGTGGAACTCGCCAACGGCGAGTCGTACCAGGCGGGGCTGGTCTTGTGGGCGGCCGGGGTGGCGGCCTCGCCGCTGGGTGCATCGCTCGGCGTGCCCCTCGATCGCAACGGGCGCGTGATCGTCTCGCCCGACCTTGGCGTGCCCGGCACGACCAACGTCTTCGTCGTCGGCGATCTGGCGCGCATCGAGCAGGACGGCCGGCTGGTGCCCGGCGTCGCCCCGGCGGCGATGCAGGCGGGCGCGCACGCGGCGGAGAACGTGCTGCGGCGCCTCGGCAACCAGCCGACCCGGGCCTTCCGGTACAACGACCCGGGCAACATGGCGACGATCGGGCGCGCGTCGGCGATTGCGGACTTCGGCCGCTTCCATGCGTCCGGGCTGATCGGATGGCTGCTGTGGCTGTTTGTCCACATCATGCAGCTCACGGGCTTCCGCAACCGACTCGTGGTCCTCACGGAATGGGCATGGGCGTACGTCACACACCAGCGCGGGATTCGGCTCATCACCGGCGCCGCCACCGAGGCCGGCGCTACCGATTCCTGCTCGGTGTCGCCGCCCTCTGCCTGATACTCGGCAGCCTGCCCCTGCCGGCCTCGTGGCAGCGGGTCTGGCAGGCGCAGGTGTATCCGGTCTTCCAGCCCGCACTGAGCGGCGCGTCCGCGGCAGTCCCCGTCGCACTGCTCGACGTCGCGCTCGTCGGCGCTGCCGTCGGCCTCGTCGTGCTCGTCAGGCGGACGTGGCGCACCCGGGAGTTCGCGATGGGCGCCACGCTCGTGCTGACCGCCGGAGCAGCCGGATGGCTGCTCTTCCAGGCGCTGTGGGGCTGGCACTACCAGGCCCCGACACTGGAGGCGCGTCTGCTGCCGGCCATCACGCCGGCCACGCTTGCCGCCGCCGCGCCGCGGGTGGCCGCGCATGCGGTAGCGCAACTCAACGCCCTGCATGGCACGGCGCACGGGCAGCCGTGGCCCGACGCCGCGGGGATTGCCACCACACTGCAGCCGGAGGTCCGTCGCGCCCTTGCCGACGCCGGCATCGGCTGGCACCCCGTGCTGCCGCCTCCGAAGACGACGATCCTCGACGGGTACTTCCGGCGGACGGGCATCGACGGGCTCACCAATCCCTTCGGCCTCGAGGTCGTGCTGCACGCGCGCCTCCTGCCCGTCGAACGGCCGCCCGTGCTCGCGCACGAGTGGGCGCACCTCGCCGGCCTCGCCGACGAGTCGGACGCCAGCTTCGTCGCCTGGATGGCCGGCGTCCGCGCCGGTGGCCAGATGGAGTACGCCGCCTGGATGGCCGTGCTCCCTCATCTCGCGCAGGCGCTGTCGCGCGACGAGCGCACCTCGATCCTCGGTGCCCTCGATGCGGGCCCTCGCGCCGACCTCGAAGCGATGGCCCGCCGGGCCAGCGACCGGTGGCCCGCGTTGCAGCAGGTCGCCTGGCGGGTTTACGACCGCTTCCTGAAGGTGAACAGGGTAGGGGAGGGGATTGCCCGCTACGACGCCGTGACGCGTCTGGTGCTGCTTGCCGCCGACGAGAAGACGGGGCGGCTCAGAACGGGCCAGGAACCGGCCCGGCGTCCATGACCAGGGGCAAGGGAGACGTCAGTCGAACGTGGGTCAGTCGGACGTGGGCGCCGGACGGCCGCCCCGGACGGCCACGCTGCCGTTGACCGTCTCGATGCGCACGGAGGGGCCGCCGCCGTTGAGGCGCGCGTCGAACCGGCGCCGCCGGCGCTCGCTTTCGTCCACCTCGGCAAAGCCGTCCACCGAGATGCTGCCGTTCACCGTCCGCACCGTCATGTCGGCGGCCACATCGGCTGGGAAGGCGAGGTCGACGCTGCCGTTGACGGTCTCGAAGCGCGCGCCGTCTGCCGGCACCCGATCGAGGGTGAGATCGACGGAGCCGTTGACCGTCTCGGCCCGGCGGACCTGGCCGAGGCCCGCGCCGCGGACGCGGCCGTTCACCGTCTCGAGGTCGATGACGCCCCGCACCTGCTCGATCGTCAGTGCGCCGTTGGTGGTGCGCAACGTGAGCGAAGCGCCACGCGGGACGCGCAGGTCGTAGCGGACTTCGGCCTGCTGGCCGATTGAGAACGATGACGGGCGCGTCGTCGTCAGCGACACCGACGTGCCGTCCACCTCTTCGGCGATGGTCGTCGCGGCGAGCAGCTTCTGCGCGCTCTCCTCGCTGCTGGCCTTCACCGAGCGTTCGGCACGGACCTGCACCGTGGAGCCGTCGTAGCCTTCGACGGTCACCGCGCCGTTCGTGTTGGCGATGCTGACGCTCGGCGTGTCACCGAGCTCGTACGTGCGCTCCCACTGGTCGCTGGCGCCCACGCGCGGGCCACCCGCCACCATGAGTTCGCATCCGGCCGACCCGGCAAGGGAGGCCACGAGAACGGCCGCAGGCACACGGCGAGGGAGCAGGCGCATATTCCCTTGAGACGGCGTGCCAGGCTCGAGGTTCCCTGGCCGCACCAGCACACCCGATCGCAAACTCGTACGACCGGTTACGTAAGTGTAATCCGCGCGGCACCGTGCGATGTCGCTACGCGGCCAAGTCTGTGTCGATTCGGCGCAATTCCGCAAGGTCGCGCCGCGGAAAGGGCTGCGGCGCGCGGGCACCGGCTTTGCCTCGGAAGGAGCGCAGGAAATGCTGCCTCTCCTTCGCCGCGCCGCGTCGTACCACCGCCTGATGGTTACTGCTGTGCTTGTCGTTCTGGCGACGGCGCCCGCAGCGCTGGCGGGTACGGTCCGGCTGCAGTGGAAGGCGAATGCGGAAGGCAACCTCGCCGGCTACGTCGTGCTGTACGGCACCGCCTCCGGCGTATACACCCAGTCCTTTGAGGTGGGCCCGACCGTCACCACTGTCGAGGTGCCTGACCTGACGGATGGGGCCACCTACTACTTCGCCGTTCGCGCCTACAACACGGCCGGGCTCCAGAGCCCGCTGTCGAACGAGGCGTCGGTGTACCTCAGCCCCGCAGTCGTGCCGGCGCCCGTCATCACGGCCATGTCGCCGTCGAGCGGACCGATGGGCGGCAACACCCTGGTGACGCTGTCGGGCGCCAATTTCACCTCGGGCGCCGTGGTGCGCTTCGGGACGACGGCCGGCACGGTGCAGAGCGTCTCGTCCACGAGCATCGCCGTGCGGACGCCGGCGCTGCCTCCCGGGCCGGTCGCCGTGTCGGTGACACTGACGGATGGCCAGTCGGCCAGCGCGCCGGGTACCTTCACCGCCGTCGCGCCCACGCCCGTGATCTCGTCGGTCACCCCAGCGTCTGGCGCTACCAATGGCGGCACGAGCGTCACCATCTCGGGCAGCCAGTTCGTCTCCGGTGCCTCGGTGACGTTCGGCGGCACGGCCGCGACCGTGACGTCCCTGTCATCCACGTCCATCGTCGTCACGGCGCCTGCACGCGCGGCCGGCGCCGTTGACGTCAAGGTCGTCAATCCCGGCGGTCCGACAGCGACGAAGGCCGGCGCGTTCACGTACGTGGCGGCGGCGCCGGTGGTCACCTCCATGTCGCCAGCCAGCGGGCCGATGAGCGGCAACACCCTGGTGACCCTGTCGGGCGCCAATTTCACCTCGGGCGCCGTGGTGCGCTTCGGGACGACGGCCGGCACGGTGCAGAGCGTGTCGTCCACGAGCATCGCCGTGCGGACGCCGGCACTGCCTGTCGGCCCCGTGTCGGTGTCGGTGACGCTGCTCGACGGCAGGTCGGCCACAGCGCCCGGCACGTTCACGGCTGTCGCCCCCACACCCTCAATCTCGTCGGTCACCCCGGCATCCGGGCTGACCAGCGGCGGCACGTCCGTCACGATCGCCGGCAGCCAGTTCGTCTCCGGTGCCTCGGTTACGTTCGGCGGCACGCCGGCGACGGTCACCTCGCTCTCGTCCTCCGCCATCGTCGTCACGACGCCCTCACGGCCGGCAGGTTCCGTGGACGTCAAGGTCGTCAATCCCGGCGGCCCGTCCGCGACGAAGGCCGCAGCCTTCACGTATGTGGCGCCGGCACCTGTCGTCGTCGGAATGGCGCCGGCGAACGGCCCGACGAGCGGCGGCACGCTCGTCACGCTGTCGGGGATCAACTTCACCGCCGGCGCGGTGGTGCGCTTCGGCACCACGCCCGGAGTGGTGCAGGGTGTCTCGTCCACGAGCATCGTGGTGCGCACGCCGGCGCTGCCCGCCGGGACGTTCCCGGTGTCGGTGACGCTGCCCGACGGCCAGTCGGCCGCGGCGCCAGGGGCATTCACGGCCGTCACGCCCGCACTCGTCATCTCCGCCGTCGGACCGGCCTGGGGACCTGTCGCCGGCGGCACCACCGTGACGATCACCGGCGGCCAGTTCCTTCCCGGCGCATCGGTAAGCGTGGGCGGCGTCCCCGCGTCCGTGACGTCCACGTCGCCGACGGCCCTCGTCATCACGACGCCACCGCATGCGGCTGGTGCCGTGGACGTCAAGGTCGTCAACCCTGACGGCGCAGCGGCCGTCAGCGCAGGCGCGTTCACCTACAGGGCGCCAGGTCCGGTGCTCGCCAGCGTCCTCCCTGCGAACGGTCCGGTGGCAGGCGGCAACGTCGTCACCGTCGCGGGCGAGGGCTTCACGAGCGGTACCTCCGTCGCGTTCGACGGCGTGGACGGCGCGGTCACCGCGCGGACGGCGACCCTCATCGAAGTCGTGGCGCCCGCGCGCCCTGCCGGCACCGTGACCGTCACGGTGCGCAACGAGGACGGCCAGACGAGCAGCCTGCCCGACGCGTACACGTACGAAGAGGAGGACGACACCGGCACGCCGACGTCCACGCCGCCGCCGGCCGCCTTCGTCCGCTACTTCGCCGAAGGCGCGCAGGGCGCGTTCTTCGACACGCGTTTCGCGCTGGCCAACCCGCACGACGAGGACGCGTCGGTGACCGTCACGTTCACCGACCCGTTCGGCACCGAAGTCCCGATGCAGGTGACCGTGCCTGCCGGCGGCCACGCGACCATCGACCGCACGAACATGCCGGCCCTGTCCAACGAGGCGTTCGCCACGCGGTTCGAGAGCGACGTCGAGATCGGCATCGACAGGACGGTGCAGTGGGATGCCGCCGGATACGGCGCGCACGCGGAAACGGGCATCGCCTCGCCTCGGACGACGTGGTTCTTCGCCGAGGGCGCCACGCACTCGGGCTTCGACCTCTTCTACCTTCTCCAGAACCCGGCGGCCGAGCCGGCGGTGGTGCAGGTCAGGTATCTGCTCGGCACCGGCCAGGTCATCGAGAAGGTGCACCACGTGGCGCCGTTCGCGCGGACGAACATCTGGGTGAACCATGACGATCCGGCGCTCGCCGCGGCCGAGATCTCGGCGGAACTGACCTCGCTCAACGGCGTGCCGATCGTCGCCGAGCGCTCCATGTACCAGAGCCTGAACGGTCAACTGTTCACGGCCGGGCACAACAGTGGCGGGGTCGCCGAGCCGTCCACGCAGTGGTTCCTCGCGGAGGGCGCCACCGGCAGCACGTTCGACATGTTCGTGCTGGTGGCCAACCCCAACGACCAGGCTGCTGCGCTCCAGGTGACGTACCTGCTGCCGTCCGGCAAGCCCGTGGTCCGTGCGTACACGGTCGCGGCCAACAGCCGCTTCACCGTGTGGGTCGATCACGAAGACCCGCGCCTGCGCCAGGCGGACGTCTCGGTCGTGGTCACGTCCACCAATGGCGTGCCGGTCATCGTCGAGCGGACGATGTGGTGGGCCGATCGGCAGAACAGGCCCTGGACCGAGGCGCACAACAGCGCCGGGGTGACGAGGAGCGCGCCCAGGTGGGTGGTTGCCGACGGCGAGTCATCCCTCGCCCGGAGCGCGGTGACGTACGCGCTCGTCGCGAACACGCGTGCCAGCGACACGCCTGTCCGCTTCACGCTCCTGACACCGCAGGGCCGTGGCCGCAGCGTCCAGGCGACGGTCAAGGGGAACAGCCGCTACTCGATCGACGTCGCCATGACCTTCCCTGAAGCGCGCGACACCCGCTTCGGCCTGCTGGTGGAAAGCCTCGACGAGGCGCCCCTCGTCGTCGAGCGCGCCACGTACTGGGACGCGGGCGGGATCACGTGGGCTGCCGGCACCTGCAGCCTGGCGATGCCGTTGTCCGACGCCCGCTGACGCGCGTCCCCCGCGTGCGGAACCGCACACCCGAGTTGCCGACAACACTGACAGGGAACTGACGATTTCGTAATCGCCGCGTGCATCGCGAAACGGCCGAGATCGTCGGTTTCTCGACATTTGCTCACGTTTTCGCCCTCTTTCGCCCCGGTCCGGCGGGCACGGAGGTTGCCCAATCAGGGGGCGTGAAGATTCGAGTGTCGCTCCGCCGTGCTTTGCGTGTGCTGCTCCTGTGTGCCGTGGCGTTCGGTTCCGGCGCCGCTGCCGCGGCTGCCGAGGACGTGCAGCTGGTGTGGGATCCCAACACCGAGCCTGACCTTGCCGGCTACGTCGTGCTGATTGGCACGGCGCCGCGGGTCTACACCCAGTCGGTCGAGGTCGGCCCTGCCCAGCCTTTCGCCTCCATCAACGGGCTTCCTGGCGGTCTTACGTACTATTTCGCCGTCCGGGCGTTCAACACGGCAGGCCTGCAGAGCGGGCTGTCAAACGAGGTGTCGGTCTTTGTGGCGAGCACCAGCGCGCCCGCCGGCCCCGCCCCCGTCGTCACGAAGGCGACGCCCTCGTCCGGGCCCGCCGGTGGCGGCACGCTCGTCGCGCTGAGCGTCACGGGGCTGAAGCCAGGCGCTACGGTGACCTTCGGTGGACAGGAGGCCGTTGTCGTCTCCTCGACATCTTCGTCCCTGGTCGTCGTCGCTCCGGCGCACTCCTCGGGCAAGGCGCCGATCGTGGTACGGAATCCCGACGGTGGTACCAGCAACGGGTCCGTGTCGTTCACGTACCAGGCGGGCGACCCGCCGGCGTGGGACTTCGTCCGCTACTTCGCTGAAGGCGTCCAGAGCTCGTTCTTCCAGACGCGCTTTGCGCTGGCAAATCCCCACGACCATGCCGTGGCCGTCCGCGTCACGTTCACGGACGTGTTCGGCACCGAGACCGTCCTGGCGCGCACGCTGCCTGCCGGCGCGCGCATGACGCTCGACCGCTCGAACCTGCCGCCGCTCGCCAGCGACGCATTCGGCTCACGGTTCGAGGCGAGCCACCCCATCGGCATCGACCGCACCGTCACGTGGGACGCGGCGCAGGGGTACGGTTCGCACTCGGAGACCGGCATCGTGGAGCCTCGGACGACGTGGTACCTGGCCGAGGGGGCGACGCACAGCGGCTTCAACCTCTTCTACCTGCTCCAGAACTCCACGCAGAAGGCCGCGCAGGTGCGCGTCCGCTACCTGCTGGCGACCGGCGGCGTCATCGAGAAGCACCACGTGGTGGCCCCGCGGGCGCGCACGAACATCTGGGTGAACCTCGACGACCCGGCCCTCGCCTCGGCGGAGATGTCGGCGCACATCGAGTCGACCAACGGCGTCCCCATCGTCGTCGAGCGGTCGATGTACCTCGACCAGGGCGGACAGCTGTTCACGGCGGGGCACAACAGCGGCGCGCTTCCGGCGGCGAGCACGCGGTGGTTCCTTGCGGAAGGATCGACGGGCGACTATTTCGACACGTTCATCCTGGTGGCCAACCCGAACAACGCGCCGGCAGCCTTGCGCGTGACCTACCTCCGGGCCGGTGATACGCCCGTGGAGGTACCGTACACGGTCGCGCCGAACAGCCGGTTGACCATCTGGGTCGACCAGCAGCCCGGGCTGTCGCATGCCGACGTGTCGACGGTCGTCGAAAGCGTGAACGACCAGCCCGTCATCGTCGAGCGCTCGATGTGGTGGCCCGGCGTCACTGGCGGCGCGTGGACGGAAGCCCATAACAGCGCGGCGGTGACGACGACGGCGTCCCGCTGGGTGCTCGCCGATGGCGAAGACTCGGCGTCGAGCACCACCTACGTCCTCGTGGCCAACACCGGCGACGAAGACGCCCTGGTCCGCTTCACGCTGCTCGGTTCCACGGGCAAGGTGAAGACCGTCCCCGTCCTCGTGAAGGCCCAGCAGCGGTTCTCGATGGACGTCGGAGCGACGTTTGCCGAGGCGCGCGATGCGCGGTTCGGGATGCTGGTCGAGGCCGACGACCCCGACACGCCGCTGGTGGTCGAGCGGGCTACGTACGCCGACGCCGCGGGCATCTCCTGGGCCGCAGGATCGAACAGCCTGGCCACGCCGCTCGATTGAGGCCGGGCCAGGGCTCCTGCCCGACGCCAGCGCTCGCTCTTCCAACGCCGGCCCGCGGGGCCGGCGGCCACGCGTGCGATAGGATCGGACGGCTGTTGCCTCGCGCCCGCCGTCGGACGCGCGGCAGCACCTCGAGGAGACATGGCCAGCTTCACGATCCGCATCGGCGCGATTCTCATCGCGGCCGGCATCGTCGCGTACGTGCTCACCGGCGCCACCAGCGTCACCGCACTCATCCCGTCGGCCATCGGGGCCGGCCTCCTGCTGCTCGGCATCGTGGCGGTGCGGCGGCCGGATCTGCGCCAGCACGCCATGCACGTGGCCATGGTGCTCGCGCTGCTCGGACTGGCTGGATCGTTCACCGGCCTGCTGGCGCTGCCGGCCATGCTGTCGGGCGGGGGAGGGGTGCGGCCGTCCGTCGCCCTGCGCGCGGTGATGGCCGTGATGCTGCTCGTCTATCTCGGCGTCGGGCTCAAGTCGTTTGCGGATGCCCGTCTGCGCCGGCGGTGACAGGCCCGGCCTTCGGCTGATAGTGCGACGCGACGTACGCGTCCACGAGATCCCGGAAGCCGGCGGCCAGTTCGTCGTAGGTGCCGCGCAGCGTCACCGCGTGCTCGCCGTCGATGTAGACCGGGCAGTTCGGTGCCTCGCCCGTCCCGGGCAATGAGATTCCGATGTTGGCGGCCTTCGACTCGCCCGGACCGTTCACCACGCAGCCCATCACCGCCAGCGTCAGCGTCTCGACGCCCTCGTACTCCTGACGCCACGCCGGCATGCGCGAGCGGATGTACTCCTGCGTACGCTCGGCGAGTTCCTGGAACGTCGTGGACGTCGTGCGGCCGCAGCCCGGACACGCCGTGACACTCGGGCTGAACGTGCGGATGCCGAGCGACTGCAGCAGTTCGCACGCGGCGTAGACCTCTTCGCGGCGGTCGCCGTTCGGCCGCGGCGTCAGCGACACGCGGATGGTGTCGCCGATGCCCTCGTGCAGCAGCACGCCCATCGCCGCCGACGACCACACCAGCCCCTTGATGCCCATGCCGGCCTCGGTGAGGCCGAGGTGCAGCGGCTGCCGGGTGCTCGCCGCGAGCGCCCGGTACACCTCGATGAGGTGCACGGGCCGCGAGACCTTGCACGAGATGATGATCTGATCGTGGCGCAGGCCGCAGTCGATGGCCAGCGCCGTCGAGGTCAGCGCCGACTCCACCATGCAGGCGTTGATGATCTCGTCCGACGTCTTCCCCAGCCCCTTGTCGGTGTTCTCCTGCATCCGCTGCACGACGAGCTCCTGGTTGAGGGAGCCGCCGTTGACGCCGATGCGGACCGGCTTGCCGCGGTCGCGCGCCACGCCGCAGATGGTCGCGAACTGCTCGTCGCGCCGCATGCCGGTGCCGACGTTGCCAGGGTTGATGCGGTACTTGTCGAGCGCCTCGGCGCAGTCGGGGTATCGCGTCAGCAGCAGGTGCCCGTTGTAGTGGAAGTCGCCGATGAGCGGGGCCTCGCATCCGGCGTCGAGCAGCCGCCGCTTGATCTCGGGGACCGCGCGCGCCGCATCGGGCACGTTCACGGTGACGCGCACCATCTCGGAGCCGGCCTCGACGAGCGCCAGGCACTGTGCCACCGTCCGCTCGACGTCGGCCGTGTCGGTGCTGGTCATCGACTGGACGACGACAGGTGCGCCGCCCCCGACCTGTACGCGCCCGACGCGGACGCCGTACGTGCGATGCAGGCGGACGGAGGTCATGACGGCCACCCTGGCTCGGCGTACGCCGGCCGTGGTGCCGGGGCACCGTCGTCGTCGGCCAGTGCCTGGACGAGCGCGCGCAGCACCTCGCGCTCCTCGGCGCCGACGCCGTCGAGCGCCAGCGCGGTGACGTACCGCACCTGCGGGTCGCGTCCGGCGACGCCTGCCGTGCGGCTGTGGACGACGCGTCCCGTCAGCGTCAGCGGCGCACGCCCGGCGACGACGAGCGTCACGTCGCACGAGGTGTCGGGACGGATGGGGGCCTCGGCCTCCATGAGCAGACCGCTCTCGCTGATCTCGCGGAGCGTCACGGGCAGCCCGCCGTCCGCGCGCACGAGGTCGGCGCGGCGCGGCGGCACGTCCACCCGCAGCGCACGGCGCCGTTCCGGCATCCAGTCGAGCGAGGCGTACGTCAGTGACATGGTCCTCAGCGGGGCGTGTCCTCGAGGCGCGTGCGCGCGCTCCGGTGCAGGTCGAGCACGTGCGGCCCCAGCTGCTTGCTCACAAACAGCTTGGCCTCCAGGTTCTCGATCGGGTTCGGCACGTACCGGATGACGTCGAAGTGCAGGTTCGCCAGCGTGCTGCGCATCTCGTAGTGGCGGTTCTTGGTCTTGACGACGATCTCGTCGAAGCCGGTGGCCACGGCCCACGTCTCCTGCTCTTCGGTCAGTGCCCGGAAGTGGCCCTGCCCGCGCCAGTCGATGCGCGTGCCGCCGATCCAGCTGTAGAGCACGCGCCGGTTCTCGAAGGTGACGACGTCCTCGAGTTGCGCGGCCAGGTCGGCCAGGCGGGGATTCGACTCGTTGGCGAACAACTCGTGACAGACTTTGTAGGACACCGGCACGAGCGTGCCGGGCTCGTCCGGCAGCGCCGCGACCGCCATCACGATCAGGTGCTCGCGATCGCTCAGCCGTTCGATGATCTCGCTGGCCGTCTTGCGCCGCGCGAACTCGCCGAAGAACTCTTCGATGTACTCGATCTCGAGGGCCCCCTGTTCGAGGCCGTAATGTCGGATCAGATATTCCACGCGGGACCAGAACTCGCGCCGTTCATTATAGTGGCAGAGGTCGCCCTTCCATGAGCGGCCTGCTGCTGGGCATCATCCTGGCCGTCATCGCCGTGTTCACGGTGATGTGGGCGTTCGGCAAGGTGTTGTGGTGGCTGCGCGTCACCTTCCCGCCTCGACGGAAGAGGTAGGGTCAGGTCTCGAGAAGGCCCCCGGATGGGGTCAGGTCTCGAGACCCTCGTCTGCGTTCACCGCTTCGGCTTCGCCGGCCGACGCGTCGTCCTGCTGAGCGCTCCCCGTTGCCTTCCGCCGGCGCCGACGCCGCTTGCGCGCCGGCGGGCGGGCGTCGCCTTCACCTTCACCAGTCGCTTCCGCGTCCGCCCCGTGCGACGACGCGCCGTCCGACTCGCCATCCGACGAAGCCGCGGCGTCGCCGCGCCCGGACCGTGCGGCGCCCTCCGCAAGCTCGGCATGCCCGTCCTCGAACAGCACCAGCCCGAACGCCTGCGCGATGTCGTCCATCGCCTGGCGCTCTTCCGGCGCGACGAGCGTGATCGCCACGCCCGTGGCCGTGGCACGTCCCGTCCGGCCGACACGGTGCACGTACGCCTCGCGGTTGAACGGCACCTCGTAGTTGATGACCTGCTCGATGCCGTCGATGTCGAGCCCGCGGGCCGCGATGTCGGTGGCCACGAGGACGCGATAGCTGCCGGAGCGGAAGCCCTCCACGGCGCGCAGCCGATCCTGCTGCGTCCGGTCGGCGTGCAGCGCCGTCGTCCGGACGCCGGCGGCCTGGAGATCCCGCGCCAGCTTGTCGGCCCCGCGCTTGGTGGCGGAGAACACGAGCGTCGGCCCGCCCTGACGCCGCAGGTGGCGCACCAGCCACGGCGTCTTCTCGTGCCGGCCGAGCAGCTCGGCCTTGTGTGTGATCGTGGTGGCGGGCGCGTTGCGGGAGCCCAGCTGCACGAGCTTCGGCGACCGCATGATGTCGAGTGCGTACCCCATCACCTCTTCCGGCATGGTGGCCGAGAAGAGCAGGGTCTGTCGGGGCTCATCGGCCGGCAGTTGCGAGGTGATGAACTTGACGTCGGGCCAGAACCCCATGTCGAGCATGCGGTCGGCCTCGTCGAGCACCAGCACTTCCAGCCCGGCAAACGTCGCCGCGCCGGTGCGCATGTGGTCCATCAGCCGCCCCGGCGTCGCCACGACGATGTCGACGCCCGTCTTGAGCGCGGCTTCCTGGCCGTCCATGGGCACGCCGCCGAAGACGGCCGCACCCAGCATGCCCGTGTGATAGCCGAACCCCTGGACGTCGTCCTCGATCTGGACCGCGAGTTCCCGCGTGGGCGCGAGCACCAGCACGCGGGCCGAGCCCCGGCGTTCCTCGCGCGGCCGCTGCAGCAGCCGCTGCATCAGCGGCAGCAGGAACGCGGCCGTCTTGCCCGTGCCGGTTTCCGCGCACGCGACGATGTCGTGGCCCTCGGCCACCAGTTCGAAGACGGCACTCTGAATGGGCGTCGTCGTCTCGAAGCGGCGATCCTCGAGCCCCATCCGCAGGCGCTCATCGGCGATGAGGTCACTGAAGCGGCGGGGGCTGATGTCGGGTTCGAGCTGGTCGAAGCGGGCGAGGAGGGCCGCCGACCGTGCGGCGGCCTGTGCGGTGGGTGCGGCGGCAGGCGACGAGCGCCGGCCGCCCGCTGCACGTCCTCCCCGCGGCGACGAACGCCGGCGTGGACCGGCCTGCACGCTCACTCCTCGTCGTCCGTCTCGTCGACCTCGCGGACAGACGATGCAGGATCATCGAAGCTCGTCAGGTCGATGTCCTCTTCGTCCTCGTCGTACAACCGGGTCACGGGACGTTCCTTGATGGGCCCGCGCGGCCCCTTCTCGTAGCTCTGCTTCCGCGACGAGGGCTTGGCGCGCTGACGACGCCCATCCGGCGCCGACGGCGCGCCCATGGGCTCGCGAGGCGTGAACGGACGCGGCGGGCCGCCGGGCCGCGGACCGCCGTACCCGGCCGACGGGCCTCCGCCGTAGCCGCCGGGACGCTGCCCGTAGCCGCCTGGGCGAGGTCCAGAGGGACGGTCCTCACGGGCGCGGGCCTCGCTGACGGCAATCGGCCGCCCCTGGAGCGGCGTGCCGTTGAACCGCTCGATGACCTTCTCGGCTGCCTCGCGCTCGGCGAAGTCGACGAACGCGAAGCCGCGCGGGCGGCCCGTGTCACGGTCGACCGGCAGCACGACCTGCAAGGGTTGGGCGATTTCGCCGAACAGGGACCGAAGGTCCGCGTCCGTGGCGGAATAGGGGAGATTGCCTATGAATAACCGAACGCTCACGACGTCCTCACGGGAGTGGCCACGCCTCCTGCCTGGCAAGATGGCGCGGCCTGACGCTGCGGGAGCCGACGGGCAACGCCTCGGGTCTTCGGGATAGTGGGGGAGTAGAGTCTCAAGGTGACGAGGCGCGAGGCGGCGCTGCTGCCACTGGTAGCCATGATGTGACGCTTCGCCTGTCCTCCGCTACGAGGCCATAGAGTCGCACACTTCTTCATGAGTCGCAACCGCTACACTACCTCAGAAAGGCGGCGTTCGGAACCACGCCGCCGCCACACGACATCGCCATGCCCGTAGCGTCCTTCGATGACCTGCCCGACCACGCCCGCCTCTGGGTGTTCGCCGCCGAACGACCCCTGTCTGCCGACGAGGCCGACCGCCTCCTGACGGCGGTGGACGGGTTCCTGGAGGGCTGGCACGCCCACCAGGTGCCCCTGGTGTGTGCCCGCGACTTCAGGTACGACCAGTTCCTGCTGGTCGCCGCGGACGAGCAGGCGGCCGGCGTGTCGGGCTGCTCGATCGACTCCCTGGTCCGGACGATGAAGGGCCTGGGCGCGGAGTTGGGCGTCAGCCTGCTCGACCACGGCGCGGTGCACTTCAGGGAAGGCGACGCCGTCGCGCGGCTGACCCGTCAGGAGTTCGCCGACGCCGCCGCTGCCGGCGACGTGACGCCCGCGACCGTCGTCTTCGACAACACGGTGACGTCGGTCGGCGCGCTGCGACGGGCCTGGGAACGGCCGGCCGCCGAGTCGTGGCACGCGACGGCGTTCTTCAGCTGAGCGGCCCATGCTGGTGACCTTCTTCAGCGCGCGGCCCTACGACGAGCAGACGTTCGTCGAGGCCAACCGCGACGGCCGGCACCAACTGCGATTCCTCACGCCCCGCCTCTCGGCCGACACGGTGCTGCTCGCGGCCGGCAGCGAGGCGATCTGCGCCTTCGTCAACGACACCCTCGACCGTCCCGTGCTCGAGCGGCTCGCCGCGGGCGGGACGCGGCTGGTGGCCCTCCGCTGTGCCGGCTTCAACAACGTGGACCTGGCGGCGGCCGTCGACGTCGGCCTCCCTGTCGTGCGCGTGCCCGCCTACTCGCCGCACGCGGTCGCCGAGCACACGTTCGCGCTGATCCTGGCGCTCAACCGCCGCATCCATCGCGCGTACAACCGCGTGCGCGAAGGCAACTTCGCCCTCGATCACCTGGTGGGCGTCGACCTGCACGGCAAGACCATCGGCGTGATCGGCACGGGCCTGATCGGCCGCGTCGTCGTCGACATCGCGCGCGGATTCGGCATGCGCGTGCTGGCGCACGATCCGTCGCCCGACGCCGGCGTGCTGGCGGCCGGCGCGACCTACACCGACGTAGCGGACCTCCTCTCGGAGAGCGACGTCGTCACGCTGCACTGTCCGCTCGTGCCCGCCACGTTCCACCTGATCGACGCCGACGCGCTCGGCCGGATGCGGCCCGGCGCCATGCTCGTCAACACGAGCCGCGGCGCCCTCGTCGACACGCAGGCCGTGGTGGCGGCGCTCAAGTCGCGTCATCTCGGCAGCCTCGGGATCGACGTGTACGAAGAGGAAGCCAGCCTGTTCTTCGAGGACCGCTCCTCCGGCGGCATCGACGACGACATCTTCGCGCGGCTGGTGACGTTCCCGAACGTGCTCGTCACCGGGCACCAGGGCTTCCTGACCCGCGAAGCACTCGCGGCGATCGCCTCGACGACGCTGGCCAGCATCGACGCCTTCGAGGCGGGCCGGCCGCTCGAACACGCCGTCCCATTGCCTGCCGTGTGACCACCACGACTCCGCGCCTGATCGCCGACGACTCCCCGATGCGGTCGGGGCGGCGCATTGCCGCGCTCAGCGTGGGCGTCAACGTCCTGCTGGCTGCCGTCGCCCTGTGGGCCGGCCGCGCCGGGCACTCGACGACGGTGCTGGCCGCCGGCGTGGAGTTCGCGGCAGACGTCGGCGCCTCGCTCGTCGTGATGGCCGGCTTCTGGTACGCCTCCAAGCCAGCCGACGGCAACCACCCCTACGGCCACGGCCGCGCCGAGACCCTCACCGGGCTGCTCGTCGGCCTCGCGCTGCTGCTCGTCGGCGCCGCGCTCGTCGCGCGCGGGTTCCTCGCGATCGGCGAAGGCAACCACGCGGTGCCCGCGCCGTTCACCGTGTGGCCGCTCGTCGCGTCGCTCGTGGTCAAGAGCGGGTTGATGGCCGCCAAGTGGCGTCTGGCGAGGCGATTCGGCAGCCAGGCGCTGCTGGCCGACGCCTGGAACGACGGCGTGGACGTGCTGTCGTCGATGGCGGCGCTCGTCGCGCTCGGCCTGGCCCTCTACGCGCCCGACCGGTTCGCCGCCGCCGACGCCGTGGGCGGCGTGCTCGTGGGCATCTTCGTGATCACGGCCGGCATCGGCATCGTGCGCTCGACCTCGCTCGACCTGATCGACACCATGCCGCCCGACGCCGTCGTCGAGCAGGTGCGCGAGGCGGCGCTCGGCGTGCCGGGCGTGCGCGGCGTGGAGAAGTGCGTCGGCCGCAAGACGGGCCTGCAGTACCACATCGACCTGCACCTCGAGGTGGACGGCTGGATCACCGTGGACGAAGGGCACGCGATTGCCGGACGGACGAGGGAGGCGGTGACGCAGCAGGTGCCCGAGGTGACGGACGTCCTCGTGCACGTGGAACCCGTCCCCTCGTGAGCCGCGTCGCGGCTGCCGGTAACCGTCAGCGGCCTGGCCGTGCGGCAGCGGCCGTCAGTGCGTCGGCGTCTGCGGCGTCGATGCTGCGCCAGCGCCGCACCGCGTAGCTCCAGGCGTAGCTCGCGGCATTGAACCCCGTCTCGCGGCCGGCCCCGATGCGCTGCGCGAGCGCGAGGGCCTCGGCCCTTGCCGTGCTGCCGCCGTCGGCGGCTTCGAGCAGCAGCGTCACGAGCGAGCGTGGCGGCCGCGTCAGCGGCGATCCGAGCGCGCTGCCGAGGAACCCGTGCAGCGCGTGCAGGTAGTCGTCCTCGCGGACCAGGTTGGGGTAGACGTGTCCGCCCGACAGCGGCACGAGTTGCCGGAGTCCCATTGCCGCTTCGTGCAGCCGCTCCGCATGCGCGAACGGCACGACTTCGTCATCGCGTGCGTGGAGCAGCAGGACGGGGGAGCCGGCCCGCCCGATGCGGCTGTGTGAAGCGAAGGGGTGCCGCAGGAGCCACCGCACCGGCAGGTACGGGTACTCTTCCGCCGCGAGGTCCGCGACGGAGGTGAACGCCCCCTCGAGCACCAGGGCACCCTCGTCCACGTCGGCGGCCACCTGCGTCGCGGCGCCCGATCCGAGCGACCACCCATACAATGCGATGCGCGATGCGGGCACGCCGAGGTCTTCGGTGAGCCAGCGCCACGCCGTCATGCCGGCCGCGACCATCCCGGGCTCGCTCGGTTCCCCGGGCGACTCGCCGAAGCCCGGGTACTCGACGGCCACCACGTTCAGGCCGAGCAGCGACAGCTGATGGCAGCGCGCGACGTTCATCGCCGACGAGACGTTGGCCGCGTTGCCGTGCAGGAAGATCACCCAGCCGGCGTCGGCGGCCGGACGCGTCCTGTACACCCACAAGGGATGCGCGGCGCCGCCGGCGTCCGTGATGCGCAGTCGCTCCGGGACGAGGCCCAGGTCGCCGGGCACGTCGTGCATCACGCGCTGCGGCCGGTAGATCAGATCCGTCTCGTGCCACTTCAGCCAGCCCAGGATGGCGAGGTACGGCACGGCCGCGCAGACGGCCAGCGCAAGCAGGAGAGTCTTCGTACGGCCGGGGCGAAGGCTCGGAGCGTTCACTGCGCCGTCGGCAGGACCGCATCGAGGCGGGCCGTCGTCCCTGCCGTCACGTCCACGCGGAACATCCGCCCGCCGGCGGGGCCCACCACGAGCACGTCGTGCCGCCCGGGCCGCAGGCCCTCGATCGTGATCGGCGTGGGGCCGCGTTCGCGCCCCTCCATCGTCACGATGGCGCCTGTCGGCGTCGACTCGATGTGCACCGCGCCTCTGGTGGCAGATGACGCTGACGGCGGCGTGGCCGGCGCGGGTGCGGGACCGCCAGTCGCCGCCGGAGCCGGCGACGCTGCCGCGCCGTCGGTGACGCGCTCGATGACCAGTCGGAGGTCGGCGTCACGCCCCATCGGGATGGTCGCAGGCAGCGCGCGCGGGTCGCCGCCGTCGGCCGACACGGCCAGCTCCGAAGGGCCGTCGACGTGCAGCGTCACGGCCGCCAAGGCGGTGGTGCCGCTGGCGGCATCGTTCGCGCTGCCGGAGGCCGCCCACGGCGTCGTCCGCAGCAGGTACGCCGTCTCGAGGCCCAGCGCCAGCACGAGCGCCGCCACGAGCAGCCACACCCATGCGGGTGTGCGCGGGACGTCGATCGTCGTCTCGCGCATCCGGAGCGTGCTCCAGTCGGGGCGTCCGAAGGACGGCCGGTCGTCGCCTGTGGCGGACGCCTCCCCGCCGCTGTCCGCGGCGGCGGACGCGCTGCCGTCAGCGTCTGCCAGACGTTGCTCGCGAGCGGAGACGGCAGCAGGCCGCTCCGCTGCCACGTCCACGACTTCGACGGTGGCCAGGTCGTGGTCGGAAGGGGGCCAGGCCGGGTCGTCCGGGCTGACCGGGCGCTGAGACTGCCGCAGCGCGTGCGTTCGCTTGAGCAGGGCCTCGAGGCGTGCGCTGATCTCTTCGGGTGTCGGCCCCGTCGACGCGGGGTGTTCGGGATCCTGGGTCACGGCGGTTCGTTCGCTTGTACTGCCTCATCCGGGGTGGCGTCAACCACGCGGGCGCCGCCCCGGCTGTCCACAGTGGCCACGCTGCGCCTCAACGGATCGAGGTTCGTCGGCACGGGTGTCGTCCCTGCAGGACACCGGGCTTGGCAATCTCTTTGCAAACCCGTAAGGCATGGCTACTCGATCGTTCGTCAGACGGTCCGGCATGCTGCGCGTGCCGCTGCTTGTCGCCGCGCTGATGGCTGCAGCGACATCGGGGACGCTGGCGGCCATCCAGCTGATCTCCGTCGAGGACGAGGTCCGCATCGGGCAGGAGGCGCAGAAGGAGATCCGATCGCAGGTGCCTGAACTGTCCGACGCCGCGACGCGCGAGTATGTGCAGGCGCTCGGACGTTCACTCGCGCGCCATGCCGACGGCCCCGAGTATCCCTATTCCTTCACGGTCGCCAACCAGCGCGACCTGAATGCGTTCGCGCTGCCCGGCGGTCCCGTGTGGATCAACCGCGGCGTGCTCGAAGCGGCGGCGACGGAAGCGCAGGTCGCCGGCGTCGTGGCGCACGAGATCTCGCACATCTCGCAGCGGCATGCGGCAGATCAGCTCACGAAGGCCACCGTCGCCAACGGGCTGCTCGGCCTGCTCGGCGCCGTGCTCGGCGACGAAGGTGGCGCCGGCGCCGTGGCGACGCGTGCGGTGGCGGGGCTTGCCGCCAACGGCTTCATGCTGAAGTTCAGCCGCGACGACGAGCGCGAGGCCGATGAGGAAGGTCTGCGGATCATGCAGCGCGCGGGGTACGACCCGAGGGGCATGGCCGAGTTCATGTCGCTGCTCGTCGAGCAGCAGCGACGCAACCCCGGCGCCGTCGAACGCTTCCTCTCGAGCCATCCCGCGCCTGGCGAGCGCGTCCAGGACATCCAGCGCATCGCGGCGACGCTGCCCGAAGGGCGGCGCGACAGCGCGCGGTTCCAGGAGATCCGCGCGAGGCTGCAGCGACTTCCCGACCCGCCGTCTACCCGGCGTTGACGGGGACGGGACGGCACGCATCCGGCCGCGTCATTCATTCCGGCCGTCATCCCGACGGGCCGGATGCGTGTCATCCCACTTACCAATCCCGAGCGCGACGGCGTGGCGCACGCCGCGTCACGTCCGCCCTTGGCCGATCACGGCGTGCCCAGCAGGTTCAGGAACACCGTGATGATCAGGTTGTTCGACACGTCGATGAAGAAGGCACCGACCATGGGCACGACGAGGAACGCCTGCGGGGCCGGGCCGTAGCGCTCGACGAGCGCCTCCATGTTGGCCATGGCGTTGGCCGTCGTGCCCAGCATGAAGCCGATGAAGCCGCTCGTCATCACCGCCGCGTCGTAGTCGCGGCCCATCGCGCGGAAGATGAACCACGGCGCGATGGCGATGAGCAGCGCGACCTGCGCGACGAGCAGGATGGCCAGCGGCAGCGCCAGCCCGACGAGTTGCCACAGCTTGAGCGTCATCAGCGCCAGCACGAGGAAGAACGCCAGCGCCACCGAGCCGATGTCGTCGATGATGGCCTGCGACAGCCCGAAGACGCCCGTCGCTTCGTCGATGTTGCGCAGGACGATCGCGACGAGCATCGCGCCGATGTAGGCGGGCAGCACGATCCCCTGCTGCGTCAGCCAGGCGCTGATGCCGGAGCCGACCCACATCGCGAACAGGATGAGCGCCGTCGCCTTCATCAGCGCGTATGCCTCGCGGTCGGAGCCCGCCGGCGTGGCTCGGTCATCGAAAGGCGGGTCGATCGCCTGCTCGACGACCTGATGTGCCAGCGGCGTCCCGGCGCGTGCGCTCCGGCCTGCGCCGGGCGCCGTCGTCTTCCGCTCGATCAGCCACGTGCCGACCGGACCGCCGAGCAGGCCGCCGCAGACGATGCCCGCCATGGCCGCGGCGACGGCCACGGTCTCCGCGCTGACGACGCCGGCCTGCTCGAACAGCGGCGCGAAGGCCAGGCCAGTCGCCGGTCCGCCGGCCAGCGTCACCGAGCCAGCGAGCACGCCGAGCAGCGGGGGCTGGCCGAGCGCCACCGCGATGCCCGCGCCCAGCAGGTTTTGAAGCACCGTGAAGGCCGACGAAATCGCGAGGAAAAGGAACACCAGGGGGCCGCCCCGCTTCAGCAGGCCGAGGCTCGCACCGAACCCGACGCTCGTGAAGAACGCGATCATCAGCGGCGTCTGCCAGGTCGTGTCGAAGGCGAACGGCACCTGTCCGCGCGCGTAGCCCGCCGTCATGACCACGGAGACGATCAGCCCGCCGACGACGGGAGCGGGGATGTTGAGACGCGCGAGGAGCGGCACCCTGTCGCGGATGGCGTAGCCCATGAAGAGGACCACGCCCGCGAACGCGAGGGTGTTGATGGCATCGATGGTGAACACGCCGTGCGATGATACACGCCGTTTCCAGGCCCCTCCCCTGACCGTCCAGCCATGCGAACTTCAGGACCTGCCTCGCGCACGCGTCGCCCGCGGAGTCACCCGCGACGGCTGCGGCGGCCCGTGCCGCGGCGGTGGAGCACGTACCGTCCGCCGCCACGGCCGCGCGGACGTCCGTGGATCAGCACGCAGCTGCGGAGGCTGTTCTGGACGTGGCAGCCCTGGGCGCTCGTGGGCGCGTGGGCGCTGGCCGTCGACCGGTTCGGCATGGCGAGCTGGACGCTGGCGATCGCGTGGGTCGCCTACCTGCTGCGCTTCCCCGAACGGCCGCCGACGCTGGGCCTCGAGCACACCTCGCCGGCCGGCAGCCAGGCGTTCCTCGCGACGGCCGTCGGACTCACGGGGCAGGAGTTCCTCCCCGGCAACAGGGTGGACGTGCTGGAGAACGGCGACGCGTTCTACCCGGCGATGCTCGACGCGATCGCGTCCGCGCGGTACTCGATCACGATGGAGCAGTACATCATGTGGGCCGGCGAGGTCACCGACAGCTTCGCCGCCGCCCTGGCCGCGCGTGCGCGCGAGGGCGTGAGCGTGAAGCTCCTTTTCGACGCGGTAGGCTCGAGCACGCTGGGCGACCGCGCGCTGCAGGTACTCAAGGACGCCGGTTGCGAAATCGCCTGGTACAACCGCATCCACTGGTACACCGTCGGGCGCTTCAACAATCGCAGCCACCGCAAGACGTTGATCGTGGACGGACACATCGGCTTCACGGGCGGCGCCGGCATCGCGGACCACTGGCGCGGCGATGCGCGCGACGCCCAGGAATGGCGCGACACGCAGGTGCGCGTCGAGGGGCCGGCCGTCCATGCGCTGCAGCACGGCTTCGCGGTCAACTGGCTGCGCACGACGGGCGAGGTGCTGCAGGGCGATGCGTTCTTCCCGACGCTGCCGCCCGCGGGGCCGACTGCCGTGCAGGTCATCAACAGCTCGCCTGATGCCGGCGCGTCTGGCGCGCGCCTGTCGTACTACCTGGCGATCGTCTCGTCACGCAAGCGGATAGACATCACGAACCCGTACTTCGTGCCCGACGAGGTGGCCGTCGAGACGCTGGCCGAAGCCGCCGCGCGCGGCGTGCAGGTGCGGGTGCTGGTGACCGGGGTGCGCAACGACAACTGGCTGGCGAGGCACAACAGCGTCAGGCTCTACGGCCCGCTCCTCGAAGGCGGCGTGAAGGTGTACGAGTACCACCCGCGCATGCTCCACCAGAAGGTGATGATCGTCGACGGCTGCTGGTGTAGTGTGGGCACCAGCAACTTCGACAACCGCTCGTTCGCGCTCAACGAGGAAACGACGCTGTGCGTCTGTGACGAGTCGGTGGTCGGCGCCGTGTCGCGCGCGTTCGACGAGGACCTGGCCGAGAGCCGTGAGGTCCGCCTGGACGAATGGCGCCGGCGGGGTGTGCTGGCGCGTGCGCAGGAGCTCGTCGCGTCACTGCTCAGAGATCAGGTGTGAAACAGACTCGTCGTCAACTGTCGCTGCCGTGGCCCATGGAGGGCGTCGCCGAGACCGCGGCAGACGTGCGCCGCGCCGAGGCACCGGCCGACCCGTCCGGTCCGTCGCTTCCGCCACCGGCCACGCCGGTGTTCGTGCGCAACGGCCGCGCCCGCCGCTACATCCTGCGCGTCCTGCCGGACGCGCGCGTGCGCGTCACGATCCCGCGCTATGGCTCCAGGCGCGAGGCCGAGGCGTTCCTGCGGACGCGGCTCGCGTGGATCGCGGATCGCCGACGCGAACTGCACGCCGCGCGCGTCGACAGGCGCTGGCGCGCCGGCACTCTCGTGTGGTGGCGTGGCGTCCTCGAGCCGATCGTCGTCACGGATGGCGTCAAGCCCGGCGCGGTGCTCGTGCGCTGCGCCGATGTCGGGGTGCACACGCCGCCCGCCGACGACTACCGCGGTGTCCTCGAGCGTGCCATGCGCCGCCTCGCGTCCGTGGAGCTGCCGCGCGAACTGCTGGCCCTCGCGAGCCTTCACCGCCTGACGGTGCAGGGTGTCTCCGTGCGCAACCAGCGGTCGCGCTGGGGCTCGTGTTCGCGGGATGGCCGCATCGCGCTCAACTGGCGGCTGCTGCAGATGCCCGCCCACGTGCGCGAGTACGTGCTGCTGCACGAGCTGATGCACCTGCGCGAGCACAACCACTCGCCCCGCTTCTGGGCGCTGGTCGACGCGGTCTGCCCGGATCACCTCGACGCCAGGCGATGGCTGCGGCACGAGGGACTGTCGCTGTGTTGAGCGACCGGCGTCCGTCGTGACCCGCCCCATCGTCGACGTCACGGGCCGTGTGGCGCGGCTCTACCAGGAGGTGCCGCAGTCGTTCGTGGCTCACCGGAACGAGCTCGCCCGCGACCTGGCGCGCGCCGGGCAGCGGGAGCTGTCGGCGCGCATCAAGACGCTCGCCAAGCCTCCGGTCTCGGCCTGGGTCGTCAATCAGCTGTACTGGCACGAGCGCGCCGAGTACGACGCGCTGCTCGCGGCGGGCGCGGCAGCCCGCGAGGCGCAGCAGTCGCGGCTGAGTGGACGCGGCGGCGATCTCGCACGCGCCCTCGCCGAGCGCGACGCGATCATCGGCAGGCTGACGCGGCAGGCGGAACGGCTCGCGGCCGCAGGCGGTGTGACGATGAGCCGCGACGTCCGTGAACGCGTCCGGACGAGCCTCGAGGCCATCGCCCTGCGTGCGGGAGACACGGCTCTCGTGCACGGCCAGCTCACCGGCGACGTGGCGCTGCCGGGCCTGCAGGCGCTCGCCGGCCTCGTCGCGGCAGATTCGGACGCCGCACCCGCCAAGCCGGCCCGTCCCTCGCTCGCGCTCGTGCCTTCGCCCGAGCGCAAGGACGACGATGAAGCGACGGCCCTCGCCGCGGCGCTCGCCGAGATCCGGGAAGCACTCGAGGCCGCGCGTGCGGCAGCGGCAGAGGCGCAGGAGCGGGCCGACGAACACGCCGGCGCGGCGACCGCCGCCGAGCAGCAGGTGCGCGCGGCCACGCGCGCCCTCGAGGCGGCGCAGCAGCGCCTCGCACAGGCCGAGGAAGCCGCCCGGGGCGCCACGGCGCACGCGGCAGCGGCGGCAGGCGAGGCGGACAAGGCCTCGGCGGAAGTCGAGGCGCTCGCCGCGCGCGAGCAGGAGCTCCTCACGCAGATCGAAGCGCTGACCGATCCGCCCCCGACGACGCCTGCGCCGAAGAAGCGTCGCGTCAGCCGGAAGCGCTGAACGGCAGCGGCGCGCGCTCCCAGTCGCTCAAGCTCCGCGCCAGGCGTTCCGGCGAGCCGAGGTGCAACAGCAGCAGGTCCGCGGTCCGGATCGCCGCGGCCACGCGCGCGTCGGCCGGTTCACCCGTCACGAATCTGTCGTCTGCGTCCCTGCCATCTACGGCCGGCAGCCAGCACTCCACCGTCGCCAGCACCGCAGCCAGATACGCGGCAACGGTTCTCAGGCCCCGGCCCTGATACGCGATCCAGGCGCCGAAGGCGCGAGCGGCCAGGTATCTGCCCAGCCGGCGGCTTGCTGCTGGCGCGTCGAGCACGTCACGGGCGTCGTGCGGCGGAGCCGCCGGAGGATGGCCGGGCACCCGCCAGCGTTCCTCCCGCGGAACGGCCTCGAGGACGGCATCCCGGAGCGCCGCCCTCGCATGTCCCTCAATGGCGTCGCCATGCACGCCCGCGACATCGTCATGCGGCGAGTCCTGCCATTCGCGGATGGTCCTGAAGACGAAGGTCGTCTGCGGCTCGCCCGGCCGCCACGTGCGGAGCCGTTCGTAGAGCGCCGCCACCCGGCGGAGGCGGCCGTGGACCGGCCCGCTGCCGTTGGCCAGGATGTCCACTGTCGCGGCCTCCACCGCATCGTAGGCATCACGGTCCGCCAGGCAGTCGGCGCGCAGCAGCGGCGGCCACGTCTCGCGGGCGTCGAGGCCCTCGAGGGCGTGTGCGGCGAGGCCGCCCGGCGCGTCCACGATGCGTGCCGGCCCTGCGGGCTCGTCGAGCGTCGAGAGCGCCGTCGGGCACCAGTGCGACAGCGAGATGTCGGTGCCGTCGGTGTCGTGACGGACGATGCGCGGGAACTGCCGGCAGGCGATCGGCATGGCAGCCATGCCCGCATGACGCTGCACGCGGCAGCAGCCGTCCCTCTGCCCGCGATCGAAGAACACGCATGCGCCCGTCGCGGTCCGCCCGAGCACGGCGCCGACCTCCTCTGGGCGTGCCTCCGGAAATGTAAGCGATCGCGAACCTCGTCCCGCGACGACCGCGCCGCTCTCAATGGCGCCGCGCAGCACGGGCAGCACGTGGGCTTCGACAGGAATGGGCCAGCCGGCCGAGCAGCACGCGCCGCTGCTGGCGCAGGCGTAGCCGGCGTGGAACGACAGGACGCGCACGCGGCGCGCGCGGTGGTCGTTCTCCAGTGGGACAGACGCGACCGTCACCCGATCAGGGTATCGCCGACGCGCATCAGCGCGGCGGGCCCTGCTCCAGGGCGTCCAGCCGGCTGTTGAGGTCCATCCAGCATCTCGCGGGTCACGCCCCCGGGCAGGAGGTCCTGGTCGAGGAGGCTTTCGAGCTCGGCGAGGTGCCGTTCCTGTGACTCGCGGGCATCCGCCGCAGACGCCGCGGCGGCGTCGGCTTCGGCGAACTGCAGCGACAGCGCCTTCAGGCGCTGCTCCTGCAGCGACACGCGCGCCACGAGCGCCTGCACCCGGAGGCTGGCCGTCGACTGCTGCGCGAGGTCTGCGCGCAGTCCACGGACTTCCTGAAGCAGGTCGTCGAGCGTCGCGGGCGGCCGCTGAGGCTGTCCTGCGACGACGGCGCCCAGGATGAACGCGGCAGCCAGGCCGGTCAGCAGTCCCGTACTCAGCATCATGCGCATGGTGTCCCTCCAAGGTCGTTGGGTGGCCGAGTTTCGCACGAGCCGCGCTGACATGTTCGACACCATCCGGGCACGCTGGTTGCACCGGTCTGGAGAATCATGCGGACGAGCCGAGACGAAGCCCCTGGCGTGTCGTGGTTGCGCACGCTGATGGTCAACGTGGCGTACATCGAACCCGAGCCGCGCGACGGTTCCTGGGTGCTCGTCGACGCCGGCCTGCGGGGGTGGGACCGGCACATCGTGGACGGAGCACGACGGCGGCACGGCGGCAGGCCGCCGTCGGCGATCGTGCTGACGCATGGGCATTTCGATCACGTGGGCGCGCTCGCGGCCCTGGTGCGGAAGTGGGACGTGCCCGTCTATGCCCATGAAGACGAACTGCCGCACCTCGTCGGTGCGCGCAGCTACCCACCGCCCGACCCGACGGTTGGCGGCGGCGCCGTGGCGTGGAGCTCACGACTGTTCCCGAGGGCACCCGTGGATTTGTCAGGCCGCGTGCGTCCGCTTCCGCCGGACGGCAGCGTCCCGTACCTGCCGGGCTGGCAGTGGGTGCACACGCCGGGACACACGGACGGCCACGTCTCGCTCTGGCGGCCGCACGACCGCGTGCTCGTGGCGGGCGACGCGCTCATCACGGTGAAGCAGGAGTCGATGCTCGCGGTGCTGGCGCAGTGGCGGGCGCTCCATGGGCCGCCTGCGTACTTCACGACGGACTGGCGGCGCACCGAGCTCTCCGTCCGTGCACTGGCCGCCCTGCAGCCTGACCTGCTGATCCCGGGCCACGGGCGGCCGATGCGCGGCACCGCGCTGACGTCGGCACTCGGGCGTCTGGTTCGCGAGTTCGACGACGAGGTGCCGGCGCGGGGACGGTATGTGGCGGCTCCGGCCCGCCCGCGCGGGCCCGGCTACGAGCTGCCGCCGGACCCGCTGCCCGGCGCGGCGGCACGCGTGCTCCTCGGCGTGGCGGTGCTGGCCATGGCGGCCACCATCGTCAGGAGACGACGGTAGACGCCATGGCCCCGGTCACTTATCGGCCGACGATGTCGGACGCCCTGGCCGGCGCACTCGTGGCTGCCGTGGTGCTGC
>JBIQIB010000046.1:25766-29578 GCA_044508265.1 Acidobacteriota bacterium | reverse complement strand
AGTAGCCCATCGAGTAGGGCGTCTTGAACTTCGGCCACGAGCCGAAGCGGCCCTGATCCCATGCCGCCTGCGCGTCGGCAAACGCATGGGGCGTCACCGGCACGCGCAGCGCGCTCGTCGTCGCGGTGTCGAGGTGGTACGGCAGCATCTCGCGCTCGCCGTCCCACTGCTGCCACACGGTCCGGCCGCCGGACAGCGGCACCGGATGCCGATCGCCGAAGCCGCGCACGCCGCGCAGCGTGCCGAAGTAGTGGTCGAAGGATCGGTTCTCCTGCATCAGGATCACGACATGCGCCACGTCGCGGATCGTCCCGGTGCGGACGTCGGCAGGCACCTGCAGCGCGCGCAGGATGGGGGCCGGCCAGCTGGCGGCCATGGACGCGGCGCCGGCCGCCTGCGCGGCCAGTCGCAGGAACGCTCGACGATCGCTGGGCATCGGCAGGTCTCTCCGCGAAAGGGTTCAGGAACGGCCGCAGCATATCCCATGCGTTGACGTGCCCGGTGACAGGAGCAGGTGCTATAACGGACGCGTGTGCTGTCGAGTCACGAGAGCCGTCGCGATTTGCGCGCTGACGCTCGCGTTCGTCGCCGCTCCCGCGCGCGGCAGCGGGCGTGACGTCCAGGCCGCGAGTCCGGCGCCGCAGCAGGCGCCTCCCCTGCCCGCCCTGGACATGGCCGGCTACCCGGACGAGGCACGCGACCAGGTCGCGGCAGCCCTTGCCGCGGCAGCGAAGGCGCCGACGGACGCCGACGCCGTCGGCCGGCTGGCGATGACGCTGCACGCCTGGGAAGAGTTCGAGTCGGCGGCTGCGGCGTACGCACGGGCGCAGGCCCTCGCCCCCTCGGAGGTCGACTGGTGGTACTTCGGCGGGATGCTGGCCTCGCGGCGCGGCATGCACGCGGAGGCCGCCCGCCAGTACCGCCGTGCGCTCGACTGCGCGCCAGGCAACGGCCTCGTCGCGTTGCGCTACGCGGACGCTGCGCTCGACGCCGGCGAGTTCGACGCGGCCGGCTCGATTTACGAGCCCCTGACGACGCGGCCAGAGACGGCACCTGCCGCCTGGTACGGCATGGGACGCGTCCGCCAGGCCGCGGGCAATGTCGAGGGCGCGCGCGAGGCATTCGCACGCGCTGTCGCCCTCTACCCCGAGTTCGGCGGCGCGCATTACGCCCTCGCGCAGCTGCAGCGGCGCGCCGGCGACCGCGACGGCGCCCGCCTGTCGCTGCAGCGGCAGCAGCAGTGCCTCACGTGCTGGCCCATGCCGCCGGATCCCTGGCGGACACGCCTGGACGACGTGCGAACTGACGCCGCCGCCCTGCTGAAGCGCGGCGTGTCGAGCGCCAGCGCCGCGGCAGGACCAGGAGCCGAGGCGGCGGCCGCCGAGGCCATCCGGCTGCACGAAGCGGCCCTCGCGCGCGACCCCGGCTTCGGACAGGCGCACGTCAACCTGATCGAGCTCTACGCCCGCACGGGCAACGTGGCCCGCGCGCAGGCGCACTACCACGCCGCAGCCGCCGACGCCGGCCATGCCGCCGAAGCGCACCGCGCCTGGGGATGGGTGCTGCTGCACCAGCAGCGTGCCGACGAGGCGCTGCCCGTCCTCACGCAGGCTGTCGATCTCGCGCCGACCAACGCACGCGCACTCACGGGCCTCGGGCTCGCCTTCGAGCTGCTGCGGCGTCCAGCCGAGGCCGTCGAGGCCTACACCGACGCCGTGGCTGCCGCGCCGGCGGAACGCGACATCCGCTTCAACCTCGCGCGGGCCCTCGTCCAGGCGGGCCGGTTCGACGAGGCAATCGCCAGACTCGAAACGCTGCGCGAGCCGGTGGACGGCCAGACGCCCCGTTACCTCTATGCGCTGTCGGCCGCGTACGTCCGGCACGGCGACGTCGAGGCCGGCGAGCGCGTTGGCGAGGAGGCCGTCGCCCTCGCCACCAGGTTCGGGCAGACGGACCTCGCCCAGGCCATCACGCGCGACCTCACGGCCCTTCGCGCACGGAAGCCCTGATGACCATTCACGTCCACCGCGGCCCGAGCCGTCGTCCCTTGCTTCTCCCCCTCGTCGTGGCCAGTCTCGTGGCCGGCCTGTCGCTCACTGCCCAGTCGCGTCCGTGGTTCGACGACGTGACCGAGGCAACGGGGCTGGCGTTCGTGCACGACAACGGCGCGGCCGGCGAGTTCCACCTGCCCGAGATCATGGGCGCGGGCGTGGCGCTCGCCGACATCGACAACGACGGCGACCTGGACGTGATCCTGGTGCAGAGCGGACCGGTCGGAGGAGCGGAGGAACGGAGGAGCGAAGGAACGGAGGATGGAGGAGCGGAGGAACGGAGGAGCGAAGGAATGGAGGAGGGAGCGACGTTGATGCACCAGGTGTGGCGCAACGACCTTCGCCTCGCGGCCGACGGGTCGCGGACGCTGACCTTCACCGACATCACCGCCGCGGCCGGTCTCGTGGTGCGCGGCTACGGCATGGGCATCGCGACGGGCGACTACGACGGCGACGGGCTCGTCGACCTGTACATCACCGGCCTCGGCTCCAACACGCTGTGGCGCAACACCGGGAACGGCACGTTCGAAGACGTGACCGACAGCGCCGGCGTGGACGACACGCGCTGGAGCACGAGCGCCTCGTTTGCCGATCTGGACGGCGACGGTCACCTGGATCTGTTCGTCGCCAACTACGTGGACTTCACGTGGACGTCCAACAAGCCCTGCGTCGAGCCGGCCGGCTCGCGTGACTACTGCTCGCCGTCGGCGTATCGTCCGGTGCCCGACCGCCTGTTCCGCAACAAGGGCGACGGCACGTTCGAGGACGTGTCGGAGGCCGCGGGCATCCTGCGGGCGTACGGCGCGGGCCTCGGTGTCGCCGTCCGCGACTTCGACGGCGACGGGCATCTCGACGTGTTCGTCGCCAACGACGCGACGCCGAGCCAGTTGTGGCGCAATCAGGGCGACGGCACGTTCGAAGACGAGGGCCTCTTGTCCGGCACGGCGTTCAACGCCGCGGGACGTCCCGAAGGCAGCATGGGCATCGCCGCCGCCGATCCCGACGCCGACGGCGACGAAGACATCGTCGTCAGCAACCTGGTGGGCGAGACGTTCGTGTTCTATCGCAACGACGGCACCGGCGGCTTCGAAGACCAGCGTGCGCAGACGGGCCTGGCGCAGCCCACCGCGATGATGACCGGCTTCGGCGCCGAGTGGCTCGACGCCGACAACGACGGCGTGAGCGACCTGATCCTGGTCAATGGCGCGGTGAACCTGATTCCCGCGCTTCGCGGCACGCCCAACCCGTTCCGGCAGCGCAATCAGTTGATGCGCGGCGTGATGGGTAGCGACGGCCCTCCGGGCCGTCCTTCCTCCTCGTCGTTCCGCCTCGAGGAGATCCTCGGCGACGCCGCCGGCCCCGCGTTCGCGCCCCTCGAAGTCAGCCGCGGACTCGCCATCGGCGACCTCGACAACGACGGCTTCCCCGACGCCGTCATCAGCAACAACGCCGGTCCGGCGCGCGTGCTGCGTAACACCGCGGCCACCGGTCACCAGTGGATCGGCCTCGACCTCCGGCACCCCGCCCCGAACGGCGCGGCCATCGGCGCCACCGTCACCGTCTCGCCCGGTCCTTCGTCCGGCCGGCTGTACCGCGTGCGTACCGACGGCAGTTACCTCTCGGCATCAGACCCGCGCATCCTCGTGGGCCTCGGCAGCCACCGCGGCCCCGTCACCGCGACGGTGACCTGGCCCGACGGCACCACACAACGGTTCGAGGGCCTCGAGCCTGGCAGGTACCACAGGGTGACACGCGATCAGT
>JBIQIB010000046.1:21612-25666 GCA_044508265.1 Acidobacteriota bacterium | reverse complement strand
CTACGCACACCTCCCTCTGCGCTGGTCCCTCGAGCCCCCGGCGGACTCACGTTCGCCGGGGGTTTGTTACGATCCCCGCCGATGCCCCTCCGCGTCCGGCCCCCGTGGCGCGCCGCGCGCTTCCTGTTCCTCTCCTTCGCGATCGTCGCCGGGCCAGCCGGGGCGCAGCCTGGTCAGGGCGACGCGAACGCCGGTCAGCACTCATCGTCTGTCCGCGCCCCGACGAGAGGTGTAGTCCAGTCGCGACCGGAACCGCAGGCGGGACGCGTCGTGCTCGTCAGCCTCGACGGCCTGGGAGCGGAGGCGCTCGCCGAAAGCTCGCCCGTCGCTGACATGTTGCCGCGACTCCGGGCGCTCGCACGTCACGGCGTCCGCGCGCAGGGCGTGCAACCGCACACGCCGAGCACGACAGCCAACACCCATGCGGCCCTCTGGACCGGCGCCTGGGGCGACGTCAACGGCATCACGGGCAACGTCATGCCCGTGCCGCCCCGCGAGGCCCATACGGTCGTCGAGCGGACGATAGGCTTCCGCGCCGACCATCTGCGCGCCGAGCCGATCTGGGTGACGGCCGCGCGCCAGGGCGTGCGGACGGTCGTGCAGCAGGCCAGCCAGGGATACCCGTTCGTGCCCGCGACGGTGGGGACCGGCCCGGCGCAACCCGTGATCCTGAACGGCTACCAGACGCGCGTCGTCTCGCCGGCCCGGGTGATCCGACCCGGCGACGTGACACGCGTCGCGTGTCCCGCGTCGGACACGCCGCGATCCGCGTGCATCACGTGGAGCGTGGGCCCGCTCGAGTTCCATGGACGGTTCGAAGCGGCGGCAGATGCATCCGGGGTGACGCGCCTGCACATCACGAGCCCCCAGGCGGCTGGCGCTGTAGTGGCAGGCGCCCATCCGGCGGAAGTGGCGGCCCCTTCGGGCGCGCGCCCGCTCGCCCGATACTTCAGCGACGGCCTGCTCGTCGACGGCGCGGCGGACACCGGCCCGGTGATGGCGTACTTCCGCCTGTTCGAGGCCGCATCCGACGGCGCGGACTTCGTGCTGTACCAGGCCGCCATCCACGAACTGGCGTTACATGACGGGGGCCGCGACACGCGCGCGGACGTCCGTCGCCTGCTGGAGGAAGCCGGCGGGTTCCTCGGCAACGCCGGCGGCTACCTGTGGGAGCGCCCCGACTCGCCGCTCGGCGCACCGCTCGCCGAGGGCGGCGACGGGACGGCCGAGCGCCGCTTCCTCGAGACGATCGAGGTAGCGGTGCGGCAGGTGCACGCCCACACGCGCTGGCTGTGGCGCCACTACGACCCGCGCCTCTTCGTCGCGTACACCAGCCTCCCCGACGAATTGGAGCATCGCCTGCTGGCGCTGGCCGAGACCGACCCGCGGTATCTGCCGTTCCGTCGGTGGGGCTACTCGCTGGTGGACGCGACCGTTGGCGTGTTTGCCGAACTCGCGTCCGCCCCCCGCGATCACCTCGTCTTCGTCAGCGATCACGGCCTGGCCGCCATCATCCACGAGATGAGGCCGGGCGTCGTCCTGCAGCAGGCAGGCCTGCTGGTGCTCGACCAGGCCGGCCGGGTGGACGTCTCGCGTACGCGGGTCGTGCCCATACGCAACTGCCTGATCGTGAACGGCACCGACTGGAAGGATGGCATCGTGGCGCCCGCACGGCGCGAGGCCGTCCTCACCAGCGCCCTGGATGCCCTTCGTGCGGTCCGCGATCGGGGGGGTGCGCCCGTCATCACGGAGGTCGTGCGAGACGAAGCCGATCGGCGGGCGCTGGGGTTCGGTGGACCGACGGGCGCCGACGCCTGTTACGGCCTGGCCGACGGGTACGCCGTGGACGAGTCCGCGCTGCGCGGCGACCTTGTCGCAAAGCGTCGGTTCCCGAAGGGCGACCACAACTTTCTCGCGACGCGCCGCGAGATGCAGGGCATCCTCGTCGCGACCGGGCCCGCCGTGCCGGCCGCTGGCGCGTGGCCGGCCATCAGGGCCATCGACGTGGCCCCGCTCGTCGCCGATCTGCTGGGCATCGCGCCGCCGGCCCATGCGACCGGCACGTCGCCGCTGCGCATGTCCGGGCAGGGCTGGTGACGTCCTGCCATGCGTGAGGACGTCCCCACACGCCGGCGCTTCCTGAGTCACGCGGCCGCCGCGACAGCGGTCTCCAGCGTGCTTCGGCCCACCGGCGCACAGGCCGGACGCCCCGCGCCGGGTGCGCCCTCGTGGCTGCGCCCCCACATGCCCACGCTGCAGCGTCTCGTCGAGGATGCAGGGCGCCGCGGCAGCACGGCATGGGACAGGCTCGCCGAACTGTGCGACACGTTCGGCGGCCGTCTCACGGGCTCGCGCAACCTGGCGCTTGCCATCGACTGGGCGGTCGAGCAGATGCGCGCCGACGGCTTTCCGCAGGTACGGACCGAGCCCGTCACCGCGCCGCGCTGGGTGCGGGGCGCCGAGCGCCTCGAGATCGTCGCCCCGGTGCCCTCGCCGCTCGTCGTCCTCGGGCTCGGGGGCAGCGTGGCCACGCCACTGAAAGGCCTGACGGCGCCGCTGATGGTCGTCAGCTCGTTCGAGGAACTGCACCGGCGCGCCGCGGAGGCACGCGGACGCATCGTCCTGCTCGACGTGCCATTCGCGGGCTACGGGCAGACGGTCGTCTATCGCACGACGGGGGCGGTCAACGCGGCGCGGGCGGGCGCCGTCGCCGCGCTCGTGCGATCGGTCGGGCCAATCGGCCTGCGCACGCCCCACACGGGCGGCACGAGCTACGCGGACGGTACCCCGAGGATTCCGGCGGCCGCCATCCCTGTCGAAGATGCCAACCGCCTGTCGCGTCTCGTGGCGCGCGGCCTCGAGGTCACCCTCCGCCTGACGATGACTGGCTCCACGAGGGATGACGTCCCATCGGCAAACGTCGTCGCCGAGATCCCCGGACGTGAGCGTCCCGACGAGGTCGTCCTCGTCGGCGGCCATTTCGACTCGTGGGATCCGGCCGGCGGCGCGTCAGACGATGGCGTGGGCTGCGTGGCGGCGTGGGAAGCGGCGCGCCTGATTCTTGCGACGGGCGTGCGTCCCCGGCGGACGATTCGCGTGGTGCTCTTCACCAACGAGGAGAACGGCCTGCGCGGCGCCCTCGGCTACCGCGATGCCCACGCCGAGACGGCGCGGAAGCACGTGCTCGCGCTCGAATCCGACAGCGGCGTGTTCGACCCGATGCGACTCGGCTTCACCGGCAGCGAGCGGGCCCGGCGCCTGATGGAGGACGTGGTGGCGCAGCTGGCGCCGGCTGGCTTCCCTCCCCTCGCGGGCGGTGGGGGCGGGGCTGACATCGGCCCGATCGCCAGGCACGGCGACGTCCCGATGATGGCGCTGCTCGGTGATACGGAGCGCTACTTCCAGATCCACCACACGCCCGCCGACACCGTCGAACGCATCGATCCACGAGAGATAGGCAAGGCCGTCGCCGGCATCGCGGCGGTGACGTGGGTCGCGGCGGAGATGGACGAGCCGCTGCCCCGCTGAGCGACCGACTATACTCGTCCGAGGAGATTTCGCCGCCCGATGACCACGATTCGCTTCGCCGTTGCCGCCGCTGTCCTCACGTTCGGAGTCACCGCCGGTGTGCTCGTCACCGCGCAGTCGGCCGCGCCGACGATCGTCGTGTACAAGACGCCGACGTGCGGGTGCTGCACGAAGTGGGTGGAGCACCTGCAGGCGAACGGCTTCACGGTGATGGCGCAGAACCGCGACGACCTGGCGCCCATCCGGGCCCAGCATGGCGTGCCGCAGCGCCTGCTCTCGTGCCACACCGCGCTCGTGGGCAGCTACATCGTCGAGGGTCACGTGCCCGCGGACGACGTGAAGAAGCTGCTCGCCGAGAAGCCCGCGGTGAAGGGCATCGCGGTGCCGGGCATGCCGCTCGGCTCGCCCGGCATGGAGCACCCGACACCGCAGCGCTACGACACGCTCGCGTTCACGGCCGACGGCCAGACGACCGTCTTCGCACGGCACTGACGTGCAGAGGTAGGGACGGCTCTCCGAGCCGTCC
>JBIQIB010000046.1:17200-21512 GCA_044508265.1 Acidobacteriota bacterium | reverse complement strand
CGAACGCGCGTCGCAACTCCGCAATCGCTTTCGGGACGGCGGTCTCCGCCGGCGCCTTGCCCTCGAACTCCAGCGACACGTAGCCCTTGTAGTCGTGGGCGGCCAGCATCTTCGCGATGCGGGTGTAGTCGATGTCGAGGCTGTACCACTCGCCGCCGCCCTCGTACGTCTTGGCCTGCACGAAGACGGTCTTCGGCAGCAGCGCCTCGAACTGCTCGTACTGGTTCTCGAGGAAGTTGCCGGTATCGGCCAGTACACCCAGCCACGGCGAGTTGACCGCATTCACGATGCGCAGCACGCCTTCGGCCGTGCGTCCGAGGCCCCAGTGGTTCTCGAGCGCGAGGAGCACGCCGAGCTTCTCGGCCGTCGGCAGCAGCTCCTCGATTGAGCCGATCACCCACCCGAACCCGTCGTCGTCGGTGTAGCCCGGCAGGTTGGGCTCGATGCCCTTGTTGGCCATCAGGTCGTCGAACGAGCGGGTCGTGTTCCAGCGCCCCGTGTTCAGGCGCAGGCACGGGATGCCCATCGCGTAGCACAGCTCCATGCACTTGATGGTGTGCTCGACGTTCTTCCTGCGCTCGGCCGCGTCGGGATAGACGAAGCCCTGGTGGATCGACAGCGCGATGAGGTCCACGCCGTTCACGAACGCGTGCTTCTTCAGCTTCTGGAGGTAGGCGTTGTCCTCGCCCTGCATCTGCCGGTGCAGGATGTCCACGCCCTCGACGCCGAGCGCCGCGGCGTGGTCGATGACCCGCTCGATCGGATAGCGCTGGTTCGCCGGCCGGAAGTGCCAGTACGAATACGAAGAGACGCCGAGCTTCACGCGCGGCCGGGCGGCGCCGGCAGCGCCCTGCGCGGGCGACGCGGCGGTGGCAGCAGAAGGCAGGACAGCGGTGGCAGCGGTGGCGCCTGCGGCGCCCAGGAAGGCTCGTCGGTTCATGTGGAAGTTCCTTCTTACCTGAGGGCCCCCGAGACGGGGCGCATGGAGCCCGCGCTCGTCACGCGGGGATGGCGGCGCGCCCGATGCACGCCACCACGTGGTCGATTTCGGCGTCGGTCGTCTGACGGCCCACGCTGATGCGCATCGACACCAGGCCTGTGGCCGGGCGTCCGAGTGCGGCGAGGACGTGTGACGTCTCGCCCGCTCCGCTCGAACATGCCGAGCTCGTCGAGATCGCGACCGACCCCAGTGCCTCGAGCAGCGCCTCGCCGGCGGCCGCGGGCAGGCTGACATTGAGGTTGTTGGCGAGGCGGCGCCCCGCCTCGTCAGGCAGGGCCGGCCCGTTGAGCATGGCCTGCGGGGATGCGGCGCGCAGCGCATCCCAAAGGCAGTCGCGCAGCCGGCGCGCGTGCGCCATGTCTTCGTCGAGGTGCGACACGGCAAGCTCCACGGCCTTCGCGAGACCGACGATGCCGGGCACGTTGAGGGTGCCGCTGCGCAGTCCCCCTTCGTGGCCGCCGCCGTCGATGAGCGGCGCCACGCGGCACGGCTTGCGCACGTACAGCGCGCCGACGCCCTTCGGTCCGTAGATCTTGTGCGCGCTCATCGAGACCATGTCGGCGTTGAGCGTGCGCACGTCGAGCGGCACCTTGCCCAGCGACTGCGTGGCATCGGTGTGCAGCAGCACCCCGCGTGCGCGGCAGAGGGCGCCTATGGCGGGGATGTCGTGGATGACGCCGATCTCGTTGTTGGCGTGCATGAGCGAGACGAGCACCGTGTCGTCGCGCAGGGCGGCCTCCACGGCGGCAGGGTCGATGCGGCCGTCGGGCTCGACCGGCAGCACCGTGAGGGCGTAGCCCTCGGCCTCGAGTGCACGGCACGCGTTGAGGACGGCCTTGTGCTCCGTTGCGGCCGTCACGATGTGGCCACCCTTTACGCCACAGAGCCTGACGACGCCCTTGATGGCCAGGTTGTTCGACTCGCTGGCTCCCGACGTGAAGACGACATCCTGCGGCGCCCCGTGCAGCTGGTCGGCGATGGTCCGGCGCGCGGCCTCGACGGCCGCGCGCGCCTGCAGCCCGAACGCGTGGCTGCTGCTCGCCGGGTTGCCGAACACCTCCATGAAGTACGGCGTCATCGCCTCGACGACCCGTGCGTCCACGGGCGTCGTCGCGTGGTAATCGAGGTAGATCGGCAGGCGGACGGACCCCATCGCTACTCAGGCCGCTGGCGTGTCGGTGCGGCCGTTGTCCCTGAAGAACAGCGCAAACAGCACGAGCACGCCGACCGCCATGCCCGCCGGCCAGAGCCAGATCGTCTCCCAGTCCTTCACGCCGGCCGCGTTGGTGTACGCGTCGACGATGCGCCCCGAGAGCCACGAGCCGATGAACATGCCGACGCCGAGCGTGACGAAGGCGATGAAGCCCTGCGCCGCGCCGCGCAGGTGCTTCGGCGCGCGCTGGTCCACGTAGATCTGGCCGGTGACGAAGAAGAAGTCGTAGCAGATGCCGTGCAGCAGGATGCCGATGTAGAACATCCACACCAGCGGGCCCGCGTCGCCGTAGGCAAACAGCACGTAGCGCGCGGTCCACGCGACCATCGCGATGAGCAGCATCTTCTTGACGCCGAGCCGGGCAAACAGCAGCGGCATGATCAGCAGGAACCCGAACTCCGACCACTGCCCGAAGCCCATCTTGCTCGGCACGGCCGTCATGCCCTCCTCCACGAAGTACGCGGCGGTGAACGCGTAGTAGAACTGCAGCGGGATGCAGATCAGGAAGGAGCCGATGACGAACACCAGGAACGAGCGCTCCTTCATCAGCGCGAGCGCGTCGAGGCCGAGCACGTCACGGGCGGTGATGGCCGTGCCCTTCTGCGACGGCGGCGTGTGCGGCAGGGCGAGGCTGAAGAGCCCGAGCACCAGCGATGCGCCAGCCGCCAGGTGGAACATGCCCTCATTGGTCGTCAGGCCGAAGATGTCGAGCGTGTAGCCGGCGATGATCCAGCCGAGCGTGCCGAGCACCCTCACAGCAGGGAACTCCTTGTCGGGGTTCGCCATCTGGTGAAACGACAGGGAGTTGGCCAGCGCCAGCGTCGGCATGAAGCACAGGGTGTAGGCGATCAGCACCGGATAGAACAGGCTGAAGTCGGCGAGCGTCGACACCCAGTACAGCAGCGCGGCGCCGACGAGATGCAGCACCGCCATGATCCGTTCCGTCGGAAAGAACCTGTCGGCCACCATCCCCACGAAGAAGGGCGAGAAGATGGCCGCCAGCGCCGTCGCGCCGTAGGCCAGGCCAATCTGCTGGCCGTCGAACTGCAACGCTCCGTTGAGGTACGCGCCCATGGTCACGTACCAGGCGCCCCACACGAAGTAGGTGAGGAACATCATGAGGGACAGACGGATTCTGACGGAGAGGTTCATGGGTTACTCGAGCACCTTGATCTTGATGTTGCGGAACTCGACCAGATCGCCGTGATCCTGGAGGACGATGTGGCCGCGTGAGGCCTTGCCGTAGATTGGCCAGTCGGCGAACTTGCTCGCGGCGACGCGGCGCTTCCAGTCGTCGCTGCCCAGCTCGTAGCTCACCACCTGCTCGCCGTTGAGCCAGTGCTCCACCTGGTTGCCGTTGACGACGATACGCACGTTGTTCCACTGGCCGGCGGGGTTGCCGGCGTCCTTCGCGGGCGGATGCAGCGCGTAATTCGCGCCCGCGAAGCGGTCGCGGCCGTTCTTCGCGTCGGGATGCCGCTCGTTGTCGAGGATCTGGTACTCGGGACCCGAGTGGTACGGGCGCTCGCCCTCGGTCGTCACGCGGTACATGATCCCGCTGTTGCCGCCCTCCGAGATGCGGTAGTCCAGGTCGAGGACGAAGTTCGCGTACTGACCCTGGGTCATCAGGTCGCCGCCAGCGCCGGTGCGCGCGAGCACGCCGTCCTTGATGGTCCATCCCGTCGGCGGCGTCGGCGAGGAGTACGCGCGCCAGCCGTCGAGCGACGTGCCGTTGAACAGCAGCGTCCAGCCGTCCTTCTTCTCGTCGGCGGAGAGCTCGTTGGCGACGGCGTCCTTCATCGCCTTGCCGGCGGCCACGGTGCCCTTGGCCACGCCGACGGCCGCGGCGCCGATGGTCTTGCCGACCTCGGCGGCCGCCTTGCCCGTCTCCTTCGCGGCGCCCTTGATGGCGCTGCCCGCTTCCTTCGACTGCTCCTTGGCCTTCGCGGGTTGCGATGACTCCTGGGCGCCGAGGCCAGCGACGCCGGCCGACAGCAGGAGGGCGAGTGTCGTGTGAATCACTGAGTGTGTCTTCATACGCATCTCCGAAGGACGGCTCGGAGAGCCATCCCTACCGAGGCAGGACGGCTCGGAGAGCC
>JBIQIB010000046.1:10111-17100 GCA_044508265.1 Acidobacteriota bacterium | reverse complement strand
TCCGAAGGACGGCTCGGAGAGCCATCCCTACCGAGGCAGGACGGCTCGGAGAGCCGTCCCTACCGAAGCAGGACGGCTCAGAGAGCCGTCCCTACCGAGTCGTCCCTACCGATTCATGGCCCAGCGGATTCCCTCGACGAGGTGCGTCTGGAACCGCGGGTCGTCCCACACTTCCTCGCGATGGCCGAGCGCCGTGTAGAAGCTGCGGCCCTCACCGTAGGTATTCGTCCACGACAGGCCGAAGTCCCTGTCGGTGCGGTTGACGCCCTTCTTCGTCAGGTCCACGGTGTCCGGGTCGAGCCGGATCAGCACGTGGACGTTGTCGCGCGACCACGATTTGAACTGGTAGATCTCGTCGGTGATCCGGAAGCGCTCCGGCAGGTGCTTCGTGGACGGATGCTCACGGTCCTCGACGATGACCCCGACCTCCTCGTGCCAGGGATGGTTGTCGAAGTAGCCGCCCATGATCTCGCCGTACTCCGGCCACTTGTAGAACGTGTCCGTCGCGCTGTGCACCCCGACGAGCCCGCGGCCGCCGCGCAGCCACGCGAGCAGGTCGGCCTTCTGCTGATCCGTGATGGGCAGTTCACCCGTCGTGTAGAAGACGACGGCCGCGTAGTCCCTGAGGGTCGCCGCCGTCAGCAGGCCGACGTCTTTGGTTACGACGACGTCCCAGCCTTCGGCGTCACCGAGCCGCTTCAACACCCGCTCGGAGTGCGGCAGGACGTCGTGGACGAATCCCGCCGAGTGCGTCACGTACAGCACCCGGGGCCGCTGCTGCGCCACCAGGGTAGCCATGCCGAGCCCATGCCCGTCGTCCACGAAACAGGCCGGCACCGCCGCGACCGCAGCGAGCAGCGACACCGCAACACCCCATCGCACGAACCTCGGCATACCGCACACTCCGTTGTGACCGCGACCCGCAAACCGCTTGCCGCTTACCGCTCACTGCTCACCGCTTTGCCGCTTGCCGCGTACCGCTCACCGCCTACCGCCGACCGCCTGCCCGCCACCGCGAGCATCACCCATCACGCCTCAAGCGCATCAAGCGTCAGGCATGAAGCATGAAGCATGAAGCATGAACATAGGCATTAAGCATTAAGCATTAAGCATTAGGCATTAAGAGCTGCTCCCCGGCATCGGCACCGGCGGCGTCGGGATGGGCCCCATCGCCAGCGTCGTCGGCACGATCGACTCGGTCGCGTTGAGGGCCTCGTCCCACGTGAGCGCCTTGCCCGTGTAGGCCGACTCACGGCCCATGATGGCGGTCATGGTGGACTCGGCGACCTGCTTCAGCTCGTTCACCTTCTCGCCCTTGCGGATGTGGGCGATCAGGTCGATGTGCTCCTGCACGTACGGGCTGATCGGGTCGCGCTCGCCCTTCCACCTGGTGGCGCCGCGAATCTCGTACCGGTCCACCTGACACGTGCCCTTCGTCCCCACCAGCGCCTCGCTCACGCTGTTGGCGCAGCCGTCGATCTGGCGGCACATGCTCATGAGGTGCGTGCCGTCCGCGTACTCGTAGTCGATGGCGAAGTGGTCGAAGATGTGGCCGTACGCCTTGTCGGTCCGCACCTGGCGGCCGCCCATGCCCATGGCGCGCACCGGGTGGCCCTGCTTCGCCCAGTTGACGACGTCGATGTTGTGGATGTGCTGTTCGACGATGTGGTCGCCCGAGAGCCAGGTGAAGTAGAGCCAGTTGCGCAGCTGCCACTCCATGTCGCTCCAGGAGGCCTGGCGATCGCGCTTCCACAGGAAGCCCTGGTTCCAGTAGCAGCGGGCCGCGACGACGTCGCCGATCGCCCCGTCGTGGATGCGCTGCATCGTGTCGACGTAGCCGTGCTGGTGGCGGCGCTGGGTGCCCGCGATGATGCACAGGTTCTTCGCGGCGGCCTCGTCGGCCAGCGCCATGACCTTGCGAACGCCGGGCGCGTCCACGGCAATGGGCTTCTCCGTGAAGATGTGCTTGCCCGCGGCAATCGCGGCCTCGAGGTGCTGCGGGCGGAAGCCTGGCGGCGTCGCGAGGATCACGTAGTTGATGTCGGTGGCCAGCACCTTCTCGTAGGCGTCGAAGCCGGTGAAGACATGGTCGTCGCGCACCGTCGCGGCCTCGCCGTGCTGCTCGGCGAGGCGCTTGCGGCTGTCGGCGACGCGATCGGCAAACACGTCGCCCATCGCCACGAGCCGGATGCCGCCTTGCGGGTGGCCCTTGAAGACGTCGGCCACCGCGCCCGTGCCCCGGCCGCCCGTGCCGATCAGGCCGATGCGGATCTCGTCGCTGCCCTGGGCGTAGGCGCCTGGAATCAGGCCCCAGCCGGCTACGCCCGTCCCGACGGCCGCCGCTGTCGTCGTCTTCAGGAAGTCTCGTCGTGATGTGGTCTGTTCGGACATTGCTGGAACCTCAGGCGTCAATATAACCGCGAACCGTCTACCGCATTACCGCTTCACCGGGGCGGACCGCTTACCGCTTCCCGCTTTCCCGCGGGATCACTTGCTCTCCCTGGTGATCGTGGACCGTACGTCGCGCAGCTCCGGCTGCTCGTCCACGGCACGCACCACGCGCAGCCCGACGAACCACGCGTCGGTATGCCACCAGATGCTCTTCGGCTGCTGGGGATCGCGCAGGCTCCACTCCTCCGACGAGGGGAAGCGGTTGGCGAACCGCAGGTGCGCGGGGCGATCCTCGAACGACCCGCCGCGCGTCACGTGCGGATACCGCTCCGGCCCCGGCAGCACCACCGGACGGCGCACGGGCTGGTCCATGCCGGCCAGGACGGTGTACCGCTCGGTGCTGTACGCCTCGATGGTCCACTCGGCGACGTTGCCCAGCATGTCGTACAGGCCGAAGGCGTTGGGCTGCTTTGTGGCGACCGGCTGGGGCCTGAAGTCGGAGTTGTCGCGATGCCACGCAACGGCATCCAGATCGTCGGGGGCCGCGCCGGAGGCGCCCGCGCGCGCGGCATACTCCCACTCGGCCTCGGTGGGCAGGCGGTAGCGCTTGCCCGTCTGCTCCGACAGCCAGGCGCAGTAGGCCATCGCGCCGTGCCACGTCACGTCGATCGCCGGCGAGCGGCCCTTGCCGAACCCGCGGGCCTCGTCGCCGTACGGCAGCGTCGGACGCGTCAGCGCATCGGCCGCGTCGGGCGGCAGGTCGATGGCGCGTACGCCCTTGTTGCCGACGAACGCGAACCTGTCGAACTCGTCCCAGGTCACCTCGTGGGCGGCCATCCAGAAGGGGGCGACGGTCACCTCCACCTGCGGCCCCTCGTCGGGCTCGCGGCCGGGCTCGTCGGCAGGGCTGCCCATGGTGAAGGTGCCACCTGGGATGCCAATCATCTCGAACGTCACGTCCGAGCCCGGGATGGTCTCGGTGTAGCTCTCGGGGGCCTCGGTGGGCGCCGGCGAAGAGGCCGCAGGGGCCGGCGCCTGCGCGGTCAGCCAGACGGCGGCGGCCACGACGAGCAGCGCCGTCGGCAGCAGCGGACGAAAGGGACTGGTGGGCATCTGCACGGGCGCGACAAGACTATCACTCGGGTTGTCGGCGGATCGGCAAATCAGCTTGTCGGCGGGTCAGCGGTCGGCGGGGCGCCGGTGCGGACGGCACGCCCCGGCCAATCGGTCGCGGCGACTCCCGGAAGGCCTGCCCGGCCCCCGTACCTCCGCGTTCCTCCGACCTGCTGGCAAGCCGACGCGCTGACAAGCCGACCGCTGCCCCGCGACAAGCCGACCCGCCGGCAAGCCGATCTGCGGACTTGCTGACAAGCGGACCGGCCGACCTGCTGGCAAGCCGGCAAGCCGACTCGCTGCCAAGCCGGCAAACCGGCAAGCCGACGCGCTGACAGGCTGATTCGCTGACAAGCCGACCTGCCGACAGGCCGACTTGCCGTTTGCTGGTAAGCCGGCAAGCCGACTCGCTGACAAGCAAGAACGGCCGGCCTCCCTGGTGGGGGGCCGGCCGTTCTTGCGTGATGTCCTCCTAGAAGAGGAACCGCAGGCTGAGCTGGACGTCGCGACGGCTGCCGTCCTTGCTCGTGATACGCCCGAAGTTGCCGCTGAGCGGGTTCCCGTCGATCCCGTTCAGGTTCGGATGGTTCGGGAAGTTGAAGATCTCCGCCCGGAACTGCGCACGGCGCGTGCCGCCCAGGTTGAAGTTCTTGAAGAGCGCGAGATCCCACTGCACCTGGCCGGGGTTGTAGTACTGGTTGCGCGGCGAGTTGCCCCACGTGCCGTCGGCCGGCCGGACGAACACGCTCGTGTCCATCGCGACGCTGCCGGGCGTCCCGTCATACAGCTGGTGGTTGACGCTGGCCGTGCCCGTCTCGCTCCACGGCTGGCCGAAGCCGGCGTCGCCCACGCCCGCGATGTCCTGCGCCGACTGCGAGACGCTGAACGGCGTGCCCGAGCGCATGAACGTCGCGCCGGAGATCTGCCACCCGCCGAGCAGGTTCTTCAGCATCGTGTCCTGCTCGCGCCAGAACGGCAGGTCGTAGATGTAATAGAAGTTCAGCACGTGCCGGCGATCGAAGTTCGACGGCCCCTCGTAGAGGGTGTCGTCGTACGTGTTCCAGATCACGTTGCGCTTGTCGCTGGCGTTGTCGGTGGACTTGCTGAGCGTGTAGGCGGCGCCCACCTTCAGGCCGTTGGTGTACCGGCGGTCGGCCGAGATCTGGAGGCTGTTGTATATCGACGCGCCCGAGTTCTCCGACACGCGGATGACGCCGTACCCGGTGTAGGGACGGAGCGCGGCGATGTTGACGCCGGGATTCGCGTGCAGCGTACCGAGCGGCAGCTGGTTGATGTTGCGCTCACGCTGCAGGTACAGGCCGCGGCGCCCGACGTAGGCCACGTCGACGACGAAGCCGAACGGCACCTCGCGCTGCACGCCCGCCGACCACATGTACGACGTCGGGTGCTTGAAGATCGGATCCTGCCCGTTGATGCCGATGGGCAGATCCGCGGCCGCGTCCACCCCGCCGGCGGCGCCGCCCGGGTTGTCCACGCTGCCGTTGGCGACGGTCGCCTGCGGCTGGAACGGCGGGTTGCCGCCGAGCAGCGTCGAGTCGTTCAGCGTGACGCGGTTGTGGAAGATGCCGGCGCTCACGCGCAGCACGGTCCTGTCGTCCCAGGCGTACGACACACCGCCGCGCGGCTCGAACACGTTGCCGTGGGTCTGCGAGAAGCCGCGGGGCACGCCCCGGAACAGCGCGAGCACGCGCGGGTCGTTGGCGATCACCGAGTTGGCGGCGTCACCGCGGAAGCCGTCGCCCGGCAGCACGACGCCGTTGAAGCGCGGGCCGCTGACGACGCGGCCGGTGTCGGGATCGATCACGGCCGCGTTGTTCGGGTCGTAGAAGTTCGGGTCGAAGTTGGCGATGTTGTTGGTCGTCGAGTACCAGGGCGGCCAGTAGATGTAGCGGACGCCGCCCTCGATCGTCAGCTTCGACGTCGGACGCCACGAGTCCTGGACGAACGCGTCCACGGCCTTCGAGCGCCACTTCGTGAAGTTGCGCTGGCCGAGCTCGGCGTAGTTGCTGAACAGGCCGAGCGCCACGTTGGCGATGGCCACGCCCGTCCCGTCCGGACGCCCGTCGAGGAACTCGAACCGGCCGTTCTGGTTGTTGGTACTGCCGGGGATGGCGCTGACGTTGATCTGGTCGAAGTCGTCTTCGCCCGAGTACTCGAACTGGATGCCGGCCTTGAACGTGTGACGGCCGCGGACGTACGTCGTCACGTTCTGGATGGTGTGGATCGGGCCCGACGAGAACGCCGGGTAGGGGCCGCCGTCGAAGCCGGCGAAGTTGGTGATGCTGGTCGTAGGGATCTTGTCCTGAATCTCCTTCTCCGCGAAGATGTACGGATAGTTGATCCCCATCCGGCTGCGCTGGTAGTTCCCGCCCTCGAACACGTTGATGAACACGTCGTCACGCGAGAAGGTGTAGCTCAGCTCGTTGATCAGGTTGCTCTTCAGCGTGCTGGTCCAGCTCATCGTCTGCGTGAAGTTCGGGCGCTCCCAGTCGGTGCGCACGAAGTCGAACGAGCCGCGGAACGCGTCCACCGCCACCCAGTTCGAGCGCGAGAAGCGGTACGCGAACTGGTTGCTGGCGTTCGGCCGGTAGTCGAAGCGGATATTGTCCTTGCGCTGATCCTGCGGGTTCGGGCTGGTCTGGATCAGGTTGGCCGAGCCCTGCCGGAACCCCGGCGTCGGTGCCGGGTAGCCGTTGAGCATCGCCATGCCGTTCGGCGAGAGACGGTCGGCAGGGATGATGTTGCCCGGGAACGGCTGGCCCGTCAGCGGGTCGATGATCGTCCGCGCGCCGTTGTAGAAGCCGTTGTTCGGATCGAGCAGTTCGCTGAAGTTGCCCTGCCGCATCAGCGCCGTGGGCACAGTATCCGTTCTGGTCTGCACCTCGAAGAAGTTCACCCACTCCTGGGCGCCGAAGAAGAACAGCTTGTCCTTGAACATCTCGCCCGGGATCGGGCCGCCGAAGGCGTAGCCGTACTGCTTGTAGTCGAACGGCGCCGGGCCGCTGTTCTGGTCCGGGTTGCTGCTGCGGTTGCGGCCCCACTCGTTGGCCTGCAGCTTCTCGTCACGGAGGAAGAACGAGGCGCTGCCGCTGTACCGGCTGCCGCCGCTCTTGGTGACCATGCGGATCTGACCGCCGCTCGAGCGCCCGTACTCGGGCATGTAGTTGCCCGTGAGTACCTGCACTTCCTGCAGGGCGTCGACGTTTTGGACGCCGATCACCGCGCCCGACGAGCGGGTGCGGATCGCCGTCGCGCCGTCCACCGTGATGTTGTTCTCATCGGCACGGCTGCCGTTGATGTTGAAGCCCCCGTTCGACAGGCTCGAGAAGCCGTAGTTGTTGAACGAGCCACCGCTGACGCCGGCCTTCAGGCCCGCCACGCCGATCGGGTTGCGCCCGTTGAACGACATCTGCTCGATGTCCTTGGCCTCGACCGTCTTGCGGAGCGCGACGTCGGTCTGCAGC
>JBIQIB010000046.1:0-10011 GCA_044508265.1 Acidobacteriota bacterium | reverse complement strand
CTGCTCGATGTCCTTGGCCTCGACCGTCTTGCGGAGCGCGACGTCGGTCTGCAGCGGCGCGGCCTCGGCCGTCACCGTCACTTCCTCGGTGAGGTCGCCCGTCTCGAGCGTGAAGTCAATCGTGTAGCGGCCCGACGCGTCGGCCTGGACGTTGTTGCGCGTGGTGCGCTTGAAGCCCTGGAGCTCGGCGGTGATGTTGTACAGGCCGGGCGCCAGGTTCGGGAAGTTGTAGAAGCCGGTGCCGTCGCTCACCGCGACGTCCGTCTGGTTCGTCTGCACGCTGGTGGCCGTGACCGTCGCTCCCGGAATCACGCCGCCCTGTGCGTCTCTGACCGTGCCCGCGATCGAGGCGCGATCGAATTGCGCCCATGCGGGCGCCGCGACGTACAACATTGCTGCGGTCAACAGCAGACATTGCACGCTTCTCCCCAAGAAGCCCTTCCCCATATCCATTCCCCCCAAATGACGCCAGGGCGAAGTGCCCCGGCCCGAATGCGCACGATGGCGTGACGTTCAAGCCCGCTACCACGGCCATTCCACGCGGCGATCCGACCGGTGGTTACACCAGTGGACCTCCGGCCCGGAAGAGCCGAGGGAAGGTTATGCCTTGAAAGTCAGCGGATTTTACGCACAGGTCTCGGCACTGGTCAAGTGCTGACACCTCGGGCCGTGGATTGGACAAACAATTATCAACTGACGGGCTGACGTGCGTGGCTGCGGCGGGTTGCGTACGGCAGCGGTTCATAGTATTTCTGCCCCCGTCGGTTCCAGCCCACTCGCAATTGGTGCGACCACCACGAGGATCAGCCATGACTACGAGACGACAGTTCCTGCGGCTCGCCGGCGCAGGTGCGGCCGGACTGGGCCTCACGTCCGCCCGCAGCTACGCGCGCATCCAGGGCGCGAACGACCGCGTGCGGGTCGGCATCGTCGGGTTCTCGAACCGCACGCGCGGCAGCCTCATTCCGGCGTTCCAGCAGCATGCCGCCGCGCTGAACTTCGAGATCGCCGCCGTCTCGGACATCTGGAGCCTCCGCCGTGACGCCGCACGGACCTACATCGAGAAGCTCGCCGGGCAGGCACCGGTCCTGTGCCGCAACAACGACGAGCTCTACGACCGCAAGGACGTGGACGCCGTGATCGTCGGCACCGCCGACTTCCAGCACGCGCTGCACGGCGTGGAGGCCGTCAGGGCCGGACGCGACGCGTACGTGGAGAAGCCGCTCGCCAACACGATGGACGACGCGCGCGCCATCCGCGATGCGGTGAAGGAGACGGGCAGGATCGTCCAGATCGGCACGCAGCGACGCAGCGCCGCCAACTACCAGGCGGCGCACGACTACCTGAAGAGCGGCAAGTTCGGCGACATCGTCGCCGTCGAGATGACGTGGAACGTGAACCAGCCGGGACGCTGGCGCCGGCCGAAGGAGGTCCCGACGCTGCGCGAGGCCGACACCGACTGGGGCCGCTACCTCCTGAACCGGCCGAAGGCGCCGTTCGACCCGCGCAGGTACCTCGAGTTCCGGCTGTTCTGGCCGTATTCGTCAGGCATCCCTGACCAGTGGCTCGTCCACCAGATCGACACGGTGCACTGGTTCACCGGCTATCCCCGTCCGCGCAGCGTCGTCGCCAACGGCGGCATCTATTTGTGGAAGGACGGCCGCACCAACTGGGACACGTTCACCGGCGTGTACGACTACGGCCCGCTCGACGACCCGTCGAAGGGCTTCCAGGTGGTCTACAGCTCGCGAATGACCAACGAGGCCGGCGGGGTGAAGGAGTACTACTTCTCCAACGGCGGCATGCTCGACCTCGACAAGAACACGGTCAGCGACACCGGCGGCCTCAGGGAGAACTACGCGAAGGCCATGGGCATGCAGCCGAACCTGCTGCCGTCGATGTCGCTCGCCGAGGCCGCGCAGATGGAGACCGGCGCCGACACGGGCGCCGACAACGCGACGTCGGCCAACATGCGCAACTGGATGGAATGCATCCGGTCGCGCAAGACCCCCAACGCGAGCGTCGAGGCCGGCTACAACCATTCGGTGGCGCTGTGCATGACGATCGCGGCGATGCAGACCGGTCAACGTGTCACGTTCGATGACGCCCGCCAGGAGGTGGTGGTGGGCGCGGGAGGATCCACGAGTGCGTCCCTACGGTAGGTTCCAATTGTTCCTGGCTGCGATGGCGGCCGTGGCCCTGACCGGCGCCGGCTGCGCGTCACCCGAGGCCGACGAGGCCGCGGCAGGCGGCGCGACGAACGCGGGCAGCGCGGCGGACGCCGCACCGGCCGTGGCCATCGTCGTCGACGAGGCCGGGCGGCGGGCCGACGTCACCGTCGACGGCGAGCCCTTCACGTCGTACATCTGGCCCGAGACCCTCGAGAAGCCGACGCTCTATCCGATCAGGACGGCGTCGGGCACGGTCGTCACGCGCGGCTTCCCGCCGCTCGACAACGAGCGGCAGGACCATCCGCACCACGTCGGCCTCTGGTTCAACTACGGCGACGTCAACGGCTTCGACTTCTGGAACAACAGCGACGCGATCACCGGCGACCGCCAGGCGAAGATGGGGTCGGTCGAGCACCGGACGATCGCGGCGACGTCGGACGGCGACGGGGAAGCCACGCTCGACGTCACGGCGGACTGGGTCGCGGCCGACGGGACCACCCTGCTCAACGAGAAGACGACGTTCGTGTTCCGGGCGGCGCCGGGCGTCCGGATGATCGACAGGACGGCCGTGTTGACCGCCGCCGAGGGCGCGGGCGACGTCCGCATGCCCGACAACAAGGAAGGCATGCTCGGCCTGCGCGTCATCCGCGCGCTCGAAGATCCGGCCGAGACGACGGGCGAGTTCCGGGACGCGTCGGGCGCCGTCACGCGGATGGCCGACATGGACATGGCCGGCGTCACGGGCTCGTATCTCTCGAGCGAGGGGAAGGTCGGCAAGGATGTGTGGGGCACGCGCGGCAGGTGGACCAAGCTGTCTGGCACGCTCGACGGGCGTCCGCTCACCGTCGCCATCCTCGATCACCCGGACAACCCCGGGCATCCGACGTACTGGCATGCGCGGGGCTACGGACTGTTCGCCGCGAACCCGCTGGGGCAGAAGGAGCTGAGCGGCGGCAAGGACACGCTCGACTTCTCCATTCCGGCAGGCGGCAGCGCCACGTTCGCGTACCGCGTCCTGCTGCTCGACGCCGACCCGACGGCCGACGAGATGGAGGAGTATTACAGGGCGTGGACGGCCGGCTCCTGAGCCGGAACGTCGAAGCGTTAGGAAGGTCACGGGTGCGGGCATCGGGCCCCACCCGCCCGTGAGGACCACACGACATGAACCTGAGCAAGAGATATGGGACGGCGGCGCTGGCAGTGCTCCTCGCGGCAGGGGCAGGTGCCGCCGTGGCGCACGGCGCCACGGCTGGCGACACGCAGGCCGCGCAGGCGAAAGCCGAGGCGAGCGGCGGCGTAGACGAGGCGCAGATCGCCGCGGTCTACAAGACGAAGTGTTCCGTCTGCCACGCGGCGGACGGCAACTCGCCTCTACCGAACATGAGCTTCGCCGACGGCGTCTGGAAGCACGGGACGACGGTGAAGGAGATGGTGAACACCATCAGCAACGGCGTGCCGGGGACGGCGATGATGCCGTTCAAGACCCAGCTCTCGCCCGAGGAAATCGAAGGCCTCGCCCGCTACGTCCGCAAATTCGACAAGAAACTCAAATAGGCAGGCAGGTAGGGACGGCTCTCCGAGCCGTCCTCCTCCGCTCCTCTTCCTCCGTTCCTCTACTCCTCCACTCCTCCGTTCCTCCTCCTCCCTTCCTCTTTCCTCCGCTCCTCCCGTCCTCGACAAGCCTCACCAACTGTGCATCGTCCCGTCCAGCGTTCGGTTGACGGGCAGCCACGCCGGGTCGTACGGGTATGACGCTGCCAGCTCCTCGTCGATCTCGACGCCGAGCCCCGGCGCGTCGCCGGGATGCATGAAGCCGTCCTGGAAGGTGTACTCGTGCGGGAAGACCCTGTCGGTCTCGGCCGTGTGCGGCATGTGCTCCTGGATGCCGAAGTTGTGGACGCTCAGATCGAAGTGCAGCGCCGCGGCCATGCACACGGGGCTCAGGTCCGTCGCGCCGTGGCAGCCGGTGCGTACCTGATACAGCTCGGCGAGCGCCGCGATCTTGCGCAGGTGCGAGATGCCGCCGGCGTGCACGACCGTCGCGCGGACGTAGTCGACGAGCTGCTCCTGCACGAGTTGCTGGCAGTCGAAGACCGAGTTGAACACCTCGCCCACGGCGATGGGCGTGACCGTGTGCCGGCGAATGAGCCGGAACGCCTCCTGCAGTTCCGCCGGCGTCGGATCCTCCATCCAGAACAGCCGGTACGGCTCGAGCAACTTGCCGACGCGGGCGGCCTCGATGGGCGTCAGCCGATGGTGGACATCGTGCAGCAGGTGCACCTCGTCGCCGAACTCGGCGCGCAGCCGTTCGAACAGCTTCGGGACGAACGTGACGTAGGCGTCGGTGCTCCAGCGGTGCTCGGTGGGCGCGCCCTTCTCGGCGGGCTCGTAGGGCTGCGTGCCGCGCGGCACGCCGTAGGTGCTGCTCAGCCCGGGGATGCCGCACTGGACGCGGATGGCCTTGTAGCCCAGGTCGAGCGACGTGGCCACCGCACGCACGGCGCCCTCGAGGTCGGGGCCGTTGGCGTGCCCGTAGACCAGCACGGCGTCGCGTGACGCGCCGCCGAGCAGCTGGTAGAGCGGCAGGCCCGCCACCTTGGCTTTGATGTCCCAGAGCGCCGTGTCTATCGCGGCGATGGCGCTCATCGTCACCGGGCCACGCCGCCAGTAGGCGCCCTTGTAGAAGTACTGCCAGGTGTCCTCGATGCGCCGCGCATCGCGGCCGACGAGGAGCGGCAGCAGGTGGTCGTTCAGGTAGCTCGCGACGGCGAGCTCGCGGCCGTTGAGCGTGGCGTCGCCGAGGCCGGTGACGCCATCCTCCGTCGTCAGCTTGAGGGTGACGAAGTTCCGGCCGGGACAGGTGACGATGACCCTGGCGTCGGTGATCCTCATGCAGCTACCGCTGCACGCGTCCGCTCGCGTCGCCCTGCACCAGCCTGTCGACCTCGGCGACGCTCACGCGGTTGAAGTCGCCGGGAATCGACTGCTTCAGTGCGCTGGCCGCGACGGCAAACTGCAGCGCCTGCTCGGGCGTCCGCCCGGAGAGGAGTCCGTAGATCAGTCCGCCGGCGAAGCTGTCGCCGCCGCCGATGCGATCGACCAGCCGCACGTCGTAACGCTGGCTCTGGTGGAACGCACCCGACGGATGCTCGTAGAGCACGGCACTCCAGCCGTTGTCGCTGGCCGAGAAGCTCTCGCGGAGCGTGATCGTCACGAGTCCGATGTCGAACGCCGAGGCCACTTCCTTCGCCGTCGCCTGATACGCCTCGAGATCCAGCCGGCCGGCGGTCACGTCGCTGCCCTTCACCTCGAAGCCGAGCACCGACTGGATGTCCTCCTCGTTGGCGACGATGACGTCGACAAACTCCATCAGCGGGCGCATCGTGGCCTGCGCCTGCGCCTCGGTCCACAGCTTCTTCCTGAAGTTCAGATCGACGCTCACGCGCACGCCGGAGGCCTTCGCGGCCTCGAGCGCCTCACGCGTGCAGGCGGCCGCATCGGCGCCGAGCGCGGGTGTGATGCCGGTGCAGTGGAACCAGTCGGCGCCGTCGAAGATCGCGGTCCAGTCGATCGTGCCGGGCTTCAGCTCGGCGATCGAGGAGCGGGCGCGGTCGTAGATCACCTGCGACGCGCGCTGGCTGGCGCCCGCCTCGGCGTAGTAGATGCCGATCCGGTCGCCGCCGCGCAGGATGTGCTCGGTGCGCACGCCCTCCGCCCGCAGCGCGCGGATGGCGGCGTCGCCTATCGCGTGCGACGGCAGGCGCGTGACGTAGTGGCTCTCGCAGCCGTAGTGCGCCAGGCTCACGGCGACGTTGGCCTCGCCGCCGCCGAACGTGGCGACAAACTGCGGCGTCTGCAGCAGGCGCTCGAACCCCGGGGGGCTCAGGCGCAGCATGATTTCTCCGAAGCTGACGGTCTTCATAGCTGTTCTCACACGCCTCGCGCGGCGCTCACGCTGGCGACGAGCGTCCTGGCGTTGGCCGCGATGACGTCGAAGCGGCCCTCGTCGATCGCCCTGGCGTCGAGCAGAGCGCTGCCGACGCCGACGGCGCACGCGCCGGCCTTGATCCACTCACCCGCGTTGGTCAGCGAGACGCCGCCCGTCGGCAGCAGCTTGACCTGCGGCAGCGGCGCCTTCACGTCCTTGATGTAGCCGGGGCCGAACGTCGTCGCCGGGAACACCTTGATCGCGTCGGCACCGGCCTGCCAGCCGGTGAGGATCTCCGTAGGCGTGAGGCAGCCCGGCATGATCGCGACGTCGTAGCGGTGCGCCAGCTCGATGGTGGGGAGGCTCAGCACCGGCGAGACCAGGAACTGCGCGCCGGCGAGGATGACCTGGCGGGCCGTCTCGGCGTCGAGCACGGTGCCGGCGCCCAGGATGAAGCCCGGCGGCAGGTCGCGCGCCAGATCCTCGATGAGGCCGACGGCACCCGGCACCGTCATTGTCACTTCCATCGCGCGCACACCGCCCTCGATCAGGCCGTCCACGACGCCGCGCAGACGCTTGCCGTCGCGCAGGCGGATCACGGCGACCACGCCGCTCTGTTCGATGCCGGTCATTACCTCGAGTCGCGATGCCATGACGCAGGTGCTCCGTTGGCTGGCGGCCTAGTCGATGCGTGCCGGCTCCATGCGCGGCACGAGCAGATGGATGACGAGGAGCGCGGCCAGGTACAGCGTGCCCGCCGCGATGAAAATCGGGACGTAGTTGTCGTTGGACGCGTCGAGCCACACGCCGACGGCAATCTGCATGATCGCGCCGCCGCAGGCGCCCATCATCCCGCCGAAACCGATGACGCTGGCCACGGCGCGCCGCGGGAACATGTCGCTCACCAGCGTGTACAGGTTGGCGCTCCAGGCCTGGTGGCCGGACGCGGCGATCGCGATGAGAGCCACCGCGAACCAGATGCTGTCGACCTGCGCCGCGAAGACGATCGGCGTGACGCTCAGCGCGAAGCACAGCATCGTCAGCTTGCGCGCGCGGTTGACGGTGAAGCCCCGCTGGATCAGCTTCGAGCTGAGGAAGCCGCCCATGACGCTGCCGATGTCGGCCACGAGGTAGATCGTCACGAGCGGCAGCATCGCGCCCTTGATGTCCACTTCGTACGCCTTGATCAGGAAGTCGGGCAGCCAGGTGAGATACAGCCACCAGACCGGGTCGGTCATGAACTTGCCCACGGCGTACGCCCACACCTGCCGCCGCGGGTTGAGCACGATGGCGACGATGAGGCCGGTGAGAAACAGGAGCACCGACACGAGGCGCGAGTCGAAGAAGGTCGCGGCGACGGTGCCGCTGACGAAGCAGACGGCCGCCACGATGCCGGCGAGGAAGAGGCCCGGCACGCGCAGCCCTGCCCCGTCCGGCGGATCGCTTTCGATGATGGCCAGTTCGGCCGCGTTGACCGACGGGTGTTCGCGCGGCGCCCTGTACTGCCGCAGCCACACGGCCAGCCACAGGAACCCGAGGGCGCCTGTCGCGACGAACGCCCAGTACCACCCGTAGCGGAGCGCGATGATCGGAACGATGATCGGCGTCAGCAGCGCGCCGATGTTGGTGCCGGCGTTGAACACGCCGGTGGCAAACGCCCGCTCGCGCTGCGGGAACCACTCGGCGATGCTCCGCACCGCGCCGGGGAAGATGGCGGCCTCGCCGAGCCCGAGCAGCACGCGGCAGAGGGAGAACCCCGCCACCGAGGCCGACATCGTGAGGCCGAACGCGCCGAACGCGCCAGCGAGGGGCACGCCGATGATCGGCGCCTCCGCGTGCAGCATCGCCGCGACGCTCCACAGGAGGATGGCGATGGCCAGCCCGCGGCGGGTCCCGATCCGGTCGATCAGCCAGCCCGACGCCAGCATCCCGACCATGTAGGCCACCTGGAAGAAGAAGTTGATGTAGCCGAACTGCGTGTTGGTCCAGCCGAACTCGTCGGTCAGCGGCTGCTTGAGCACCGCCAGGACGTTCCTGTCGATGTAGTTGATCGTCGCCGCGAAGAACAGCAGCGCGCAGATGACCCAGCGGATGCTCGACGGGCGTCCGGCGGACGCGGCCGGCGCGGTGGCCGGCCGGGCGGCGGCGTCGGCCGCCGGGGATGCGGGGGAGGGTTGCGTCACTGGTTGACGCCGCTGGCGAGGAAGCCGCCGTCGACGACCATGACCTCGCCGGTGACGAAGCTCGCAGCCTCTGAGGCCAGGTAGACGGCCGCGCCGGCCAGCTCGGAGATCTGCCCGAAGCGCCGCATGGGCGTACGCAGCTTGAACTCGCGTCCGCGCTCGGTGCCGTCGAGGAGCCCCGCATTCAGGTCGGTGCGGAACACGCCTGGCGCCACAGCGTTGACGGTGACCCCATGAGGCGCCCATTCGATGGCGAGGCTCTTCGTGAGCGCCGCGACGGCAGCCTTCGAGGCACCGTAGGCCGCCACCTCATAAAGCGCGACGAACGACGAGAGCGAGGCGATGTTGATGATCCGGCCCCACTTGCGCTCGATCATCGACGGCGCGAACACCTGGCAGGTGCGCAGCGTGCCGGTGAGGTTGGTCTCGAGGATGGCCGACCAGTCGGCCTCGTCCATCTCCAGCGTGGCGACGCGCTTGGTGCGGCCCGCACAGTTGACGAGGATGTCGGGCGGCCCGAGCGCCTCGGTGACGCCTGCATGCAGTGCCGCTATCGACTCGCGGCTGCCGACGTCCACCGGCACCGTCGCGGAGCGCCGGCCGAGCCGCTCGATCTCGCCGGCCATCTCCTCGACGAGCGCCGCGCGACGTCCGGTCGCCACGACGTCGGCGCCAGCCTCGGCCAGCCCCAGCGCCATCGCCTTGCCAATCCCCGACGTGCCGCCCACCACCACGGCCACGCGTCCCGTCAGATCGAATCCCTTGAACATCCGTCCGTCCGCATCTCGCGTCGCAGGAACTCCGCCGGAGTCCCGAGCGTGAAGCAATGGCAGCAACAACCTGCGCCCGGCGCCGCCGTTTCTATCAACTGGCCGACGGCGCGTCAAGCAACGCCAGCAGCTTCACGTCACCCGACGGCGGCGACGGCCGGCCGCACCGGGCCGTGCGCCGGCGCCTCGTCGTCGCCTTCGCCTGCCTGATGACGACGCGCGAGATCGAGGTGCTCGTCCATCGACTGCCGCGCGCGCTCGGCATCGCGCTGCCGCAGCGCGTTGTACAGCGACCGATGGTGGTCGGCGGCTTCCTTGAGGTCGCGGCTGTGGAGCGCCGTCTTCCGGCGCTGCTCGTAGAAGAGCGCCGAGACCATTTCCACGAGCGAAGCGAGAATAGGGTTGCCCGAGGCGGCGGCGACGGCGCGATGGAAGCGGATGTCGTGCACGAGGAAGGCCTGCGGGTCGTCCATCGACGCGTACATCCCCGTGATCTCTTCGGAGATGCTGGCGAGCTGGTCGCCCGTGGCGCGCTCGGCGGCCAGGCCGGCCACGCCGACCTCGAGGACGCGCCGCGCCTCGAACATCTCGTCGCGGGAGAACCCGTGCAGCGCCGCCAGGAAGCTCAGTGGCTCGCTCCCGAGCGTGGGTGGACCGCCGCGGATGAAGGTGCCCGCGCCGTGACGCGACTGCACCACGCCCATGGCCGACAGCGCGCGCAGCCCCGCCCGCACGCTGGGGCGGCTCACCCCGATCTGCTGCGCGAGCTCCCGCTCCGGTGGAAGGCGTCCTCCGGGGCCGAGGTCGCCCCGCTCGATGAGCTCGCGGACGTGACGCACCACCAGCTCTGCCGCCAAACCTTTGAACGGTTTCTTGGATGGGAACGACTGACGTGTGGTCATACCAAATCGACCCCGCTGAGAGAGGTTGCGACGCGAAGGTAGGAACGTATCACCCGC
>JBIQIB010000197.1:2845-4481 GCA_044508265.1 Acidobacteriota bacterium | reverse complement strand
GTGCGCAGGGCAGGAGGCCGAGTGCCGAGGCGTCGGCGGTTCGCAGCTCGAAGGGGTGAGCCGGGTGCAGCGCGGCGTCCGCGTCGCGCGCCGACAGCGTCAGCGTCGCGCGCCCCCGCGGGGGCGCATCGACGAGCGGGACGTCGGCATGTCCACCCGGTGGCAGCACCAACGGGACCGTCGCGGCCGTGAGGGGCCGTCCGTCGAGCGTGACCGCAGCGTCGACGGCGCCGCCGGCGTCCGGCGCCGCGTGCACGCGCACCGCCGTCACGTCACACGACGGCAGGTAGATCGTCGTCGTCAGCGGCTGGTCCGGTCGGACGATGGGAGGTGCGGCGGTCCAGGCTGCGCGGCCGCGAGGGTCAGGGGCGCGGAGCGACCAGCTCAGGCCCGCGCCCGCGGCGAGCAGGACGCCCACGCACGCGAGAATCGACGCTCGCGGCGGGAAAGGGCGCATGGCGGTGCTACGTTACCATCCCGATGGGAGTCGCCTGGTGAGTGTGTATGTGATCGTGGCAGCCGGTGGGCAGGGGACGCGTCTCGGGGGCGAGATGCCCAAGCAGTGGCTGCCGCTCGGCGCGCAGCCGATGCTCGCGCGCACCCTGTCGGCGTGCGCCGCCTCCACGGATGTGGCCGGTCTCGTCGTGGTCGTGCCCGAGGGCGATATGCCGCGCGCCGAGGAGCTGTGCGTCTCGCTCGGCCTGCAGCGATGGCGGGTGGCGGCCGGTGGCGCCAGGCGTCAGGACTCGGTGGCCAACGGCGCGGCAGCGCTGCCCGCCGACGCGTCGATCGTGCTCGTGCACGACGCCGCGAGGCCGTTCGTCACGGTCGACGTCATCGCGCGTGTCGCGGACGCCGCGCGCATCCACGGCGCGGCGATTGCGGCAGTCCCGGTGCACGACACGGTGAAGCGGGTCGAAGAGACAGGCGAGCGGCGCTGGTCGCTTGGCAGCCTCGCGCGCGAGGAGCTGTACCTCGCGCAGACGCCGCAGGGTTTCCGGCGCGACGTCTTCGACGAGGTCGTGGCCCTCGGACACCGCGCGCAGGATGCGACCGACGAAGCCACGCTCGCCGAGCGCGCCGGCCATCGCGTGGAGGTGGTGGCGGGAGATCCCGGCAACGTCAAGGTCACGACGGCTCACGACTACGTCGAGGCCGTTCGCCGCATCCAGGACCCATCCGCGTCCGGAAGCGGGGAGGCTTCCGCAGTCCGGCCGCTTCCGCGCTGGCGCATCGGCCTCGGCTACGACTCGCACCGCTTCGACACGGGACGGACGCTGAAGCTCGGTGGCATCGTCGTTCCTGACGCGCCTGGCCTCGCGGGACATTCGGACGGCGACGCCGTGTGTCATGCCGTCACCGACGCCATCCTCGGTGCGTCGGGGCAGGGCGACATCGGTGGACTCTTCCCCGACACCGACCCGGCATGGAAGAACGCGGACAGTCTCGTCCTGCTCCGTGACGCCCACGCACGTGTGGCAGCGGCGGGCTATGCCCTCGTGAACCTCGACATCGTCGTCGTCTGCCAGCGCCCGAAGATCGGCCCGATCGCCGCGTCGATGCGGGAATCCCTGGCGGCCGCCCTGAACTGCGCCCCGGAGGCTGTTTCCATCAAGGGCAAAACGCCCGAGGGCAC
>JBIQIB010000197.1:0-2745 GCA_044508265.1 Acidobacteriota bacterium | reverse complement strand
CCTCCTCCCTTCCTCCAGTCCTCCTCCTGATATCCTCCTCCCCGTGCTTCGCGTACGCTTCGCGCCGAGTCCGACGGGCCTGCTGCACGTAGGCAACGCGCGCACGGCGCTGTTCAACTGGCTGCTCGCGCGTGCCAACGGCGGCGTGGTTATCCTCCGGATCGAGGACACCGACGTGGAGCGGTCCACGGCGGCGTCGGCAGACGCCATCCTCGACGACCTGCGCTGGCTGGGGCTCGACTGGGACGAGGGGCCCGACGTGGGGGGACCAGCCGCGCCGTACCGTCAGAGCGAACGCCTGGACACCTACCGCGAGCATGCGGAGCGACTGCTCGACGCGGGGGCCGCGTACCGCTGCTTCTGTGCTCCCGCGGCGCTGGAGGCGGCGCGAGCCGAGGCCATCGCGGCAGGGCAGGTGCCGCGCTATGCCGGGACGTGCCGCGCCGTCAGCCCGGAGGACGCCGCGAGGCGGGCCGCCGCCGGCGAGTCGTTCGTCGTTCGCTTCCGCGTGCCCGACGTCCCTGCCGTCAGCTTCGACGACCAGGTCCGCGGCGTGATCACCATCGACGCGTCGATGATTGGCGACTTCGTGCTTCTGCGGCAGACCGGCCTGCCGGCCTACAACTTCGCGGTGGTCGTCGACGATGCGCTCATGGGCATCACCGACGTGGTGCGGGGCGAGGACCACGTGTCGAACACGCCACGCCAGATGCTGCTCTACCAGGCGCTGGGACTCGAGCCGCCGCGCTTCGCGCACGTCTCGCTGGTGCTCGGACCCGACCACGCGCCGCTGTCGAAGCGTCACGGCGCCACCTCGGTCCGCGAGTTCCGCGAGGCGGGCATCCTGCCGGAGGCGCTCGTGAACTACCTCGCCCTGCTCGGATGGTCGCCCGGACAGGACGAGGAACTGCTCCCGCTGCCCACGCTCGCCGAGCGCTTCCGGATCACCGACGTCAGTCGCAGCGCGAGCGTGTTCGATCCCGACAAGCTCGCCTGGATGAATCGCCACTACCAGCGTGAGGCGTCGCCTGAACGGCTCGTCGACTTCCTGATGGGGCCGCTGGCAGCCGCGGGCTATGTCACGGACATGACGACCGAGAGCCGCGCGTTCGTTCGCGCGCTCGTGCCGATGGTGGCGGGCGCCGTCGACAGGCTCGACGCCGCGCCGGAGCGGCTCGCAGGGATCTTCGCGTATCCCGGTGGCCAGGCGCTCGTCGGGGTCGCCAGCGCACTCGTCGTCGATACACCGCAGGCCCCGGCGGTGGCCGGCGCGCTCGCACAGGTCCTGCAGGGGCGTCCGAGGCTGACGACAGCCGCGGCATTCCGCGAGGCGGCGCAGGAGGTGCGGGCCCGGAGCGGGGCCAAGGGGCGCGCGCTCTTCCACACGCTGCGGGTGGTCCTCACCGGACGTGACAGCGGTCCCGAACTGGACCTGCTCGTGCCGGCCATCGAGGCCGCCGCCGAACTGCCTGCGGCCTCCGGCGTCGCCCCGGTAGCGGGTTGCCGCGAGCGGGCGGCGGCGTTCGTGTCGGCGCTCTCCGCCCGGGAGGGGCAGGGCGGCGCGTGACACACGTTGCCGGCGTTCACCCGGTGCTCGAGGCGCTGCGCGCGGGCGCGGTACGCGAGCTGCACGTCGCGCGTCGAGGCGACCCGCGGATGGCGGAGATCGAGCGGCTCGCGCGTGCGCACAGCGTGCGCATCCATCGTGCGACGCCGGAGGCACTCGCCACGCTCGCCGGCGGACTGACACATCAGGGCGTGGTCGCCACCATCGCGGACGTCCGGCCGAAGGCCACGCTGCCGGATCTCGTGGACGGCGTGGACGTGCCGCTCATCGTGATCCTCGATGGCGTGGAGGATCCGCAGAACCTTGGCGCCATCCTCCGGACGGCCGACGCCGCGGGTGTCAGCGGCGTAGTGCGCCAGGAACGGCGGTCCGCCGCGCTCGGGGCCGCCGCGGCGCGGGCGTCAGCCGGCGCGCTCGCGCACGTCCGCGTCGTCGACGTCGTGAACGTCGCGCGGGCGATGGAGGACCTGAAGGCGCGCGGCGTCTGGATGGTGGGGCTCGATGACGAGGGCGCCGTCGACTACGACACGCTCGACCTGCGGCCGCCAACGGGCATCGTCCTGGGTTCCGAAGGCCGGGGGCTCCGGCGCCTCGTGCGCGAGCACTGCGACTTCATCGCGCGGATCCCGATGCGCGGGCGTGTCTCGAGCCTCAACGTGTCGGTTGCCGCGGGCATCGTGCTGTTCGAGGCATTGCGCCAGCGGCGCGGCAAGGCGGCCGGGACGGAGACCGCTCAGAAACCGGGTAGACGCCCTTGACAGGGGCGTGCTAGACTTGCTGGTTGCCGGGAGGGCGCTGCTTCCTGACGGAGCTGAAGCGCGACACCTGGCCTGCGTCTTGCTGGTCGACGGCGGCCTGTGTTACCCTCTCCTCTTTGTCCGGCTGGCGTAGCTCAGTCCGGTAGAGCGGCTGATTTGTAATCAGCGGGTCGGGGGTTCGAATCCCTTCGCCAGCTCCACGTTTTCGAAGGACACGCGCACGACTTTTCACGGGTTCTGTCGACGCCGGCAACCCGAATCCAGACGAACAAGCGGGCCTGGCCCGGCCAGTGGTACGGCGAGGTTGCGGAGCGGTCAAACGCAGCAGACTGTAAATCTGTCGCCCTAGCGGCTTCGGAGGTTCGAATCCTCCCCTCGCCACCAGCCTTCGCCCGCCAGAGCGCTTCGCGCGCAGGCGGG
>JBIQIB010000045.1:10413-29700 GCA_044508265.1 Acidobacteriota bacterium | reverse complement strand
GCTTCTTCGTCGCCGTCGCGCGCTTGCGCACCGTCCGCTTGGCGGGTGTCGCGGGCGCTTCCTCGGCTTCGGCCGCCGCGGCCGTCTCGACTGGCGCTTCTGGCGCCGCGTCGTCGGCGTCGGCAGCAGGCGCAGTCTCCTGAGCCGCCTCCGCCGCGACGTCGTCAGGCGCTGCATCAGGCGCAGCCGGCGTCTCGGACGTCGCGTCCGTGTCGTCTGCCTGTGCTGCGGGCGTGGTGTCCACGGCGGCGTCCGGCTCGGCGCTCGCCGTATCGGCCAACCTGCGGCGCTGCAGTCCGCGGCGGCGCGGTGCGGCCGTTGCGGGGACGACATCGACGGCCGACTCCCCGGGCGGCAGCTTGTTGCCGTCGATGACCGAGTCGAGGACGTGATCCTCGAGCGGCAGCGTGGCGGCGAGATTGCCCCTCGCGTTCGCCGGCGACTTGCCCTTCGGCCCGCGGACGACCTCCGCCTGGACCTGGGCCGCGGCCGGCAGGCCCTCGGCCGGGTAGATCCTGATCACGCCCTGGCGATCGCGATCCAGCCGGAACAGGCCCTCGCGCTGGCAGTAGCGCAGCGCGTCGAGGATGCCGTTGAAGCCGTAGCGGCGTTCGTCGAACCCGTCGTCGGCGTTCTTGAGCAGCTGCTTGGCCTGGCGCACGTAGAGCGGCCAGCGCGACACCGCACCGGGGCGCGAGAACGCCTCCTTGATGACGGCATAGCCTTCGGCGTGCTGCGCCGACGAGGCCGGCGGCGGCGGAGGGCCGCTGGCGGGCATGTCGAGCGGCGCATCGTGGTCGGCGGCCGGTGTCTCCGGCGACGCGGGTTCCTGCGGCGGCGCCTCGGGCTCGGCGGCCGGCGCCGTCGCAGTGGAAGGGCCGTCCTTCAACTCCACGATCAGGCTGCGGTCGGTGCCGCGCAGCGTCACCCCGCCCGAGCGCTCGAGCTTCTGCACGAAGTCGCGGAAGGTGCTGACGCCGAACTCGCGCTCCGAGAACGTCGAGTCGAGCTGGAGCAGCGTGCTCTTCAGCACGCCAAGCTGCGGCGTGACTTCGCGATCGGTCAGGATCTTGAGTGCACGCTTGACGAGCGGCAGCGCGTCGCGCACGTCCCGTGCCCCGCCGCCGCGCGGCGAGCTGCGGCGTCCGGTGATGTCCTCGTAGGCGATGAACTCCGTGCAGTTCCGCTGCAGGATCACGCTCGTGAACGCCCGGCCGCCCACCACGAACACCTGGCGGTCGTACAGCTTGAGCTTCTCGACGAGCGCCATGAAGTCGCTGTCGCCCCCGACGATGACGAAGGCGTTGATGTGGCTGTGCGTGAAGGCGAGCTCGAGGGCGTCGAGCGCGAGGTTGATGTCAGCGCCGTTCTTGTCGCCTCCGGGCGTCAGATTGCGCTGCACCATCTGGATGGCGTGCTGGGTGAGGGAGCGGCTGTAGTCTCCGGCGCGGGTCCAGTCGCCATAGGCGATCTTGGTCACGACCTCTCCGCGCTCCTTGAGGGCTTCGAGCACCGCACCGACGTCGAAGTGGCCACCCAGGGTGGTCTTGACGCCGATCTCGATGTTGTCGAAGTCGATGAATACGGCAATCTTCAGGCGAGAATCCGGCAAACGTGGGGTCCTTTCGAGAGTCCCGAGTCTCGCGTCACGGCCGCAGGGAAGGTACTGCTCGCAGCCGACGCGTCCCCGCCAGTGTAACAGGAACGGCCGTGACGGAAGCGGAAATCTCGGCGGGCGTCAGGCCGGCTCTTCCTGACGGGCCTTCGGCTGCGTCAGCAGCGACACGACCACGAGCACCAGGAATCCGAGCGGGATCGTCACGATGCCCGGCTGGCTGAAGGGCACGGGCGCGAGGTCGGGCGACAGGCCGTACACGTCGCGGAACGCCTGCGCGCTGCACAGGATCCAGGCCAGCGAGCTGGCCATCCCGACGAGGATCGCCCACGTGATCCCCTGCTTGGTCGTCTTCGACCAGAAGAGCAGCATGACGAGCGCCGGCAGGTTGGCCGACGCCGCGACGTTGAACGCCCAGCCGACCAGGAACGAGACGTTGAGACGCTCGAAGGCGATGCCGAGCAGCATCGCGAGCACGCCGACGCCCGCCGCCACCCACTTGCCGACACGCACCTTGTCGTGGTCGTCGAGGTCGAGGTTCCACACGTGCGTCAGCAGGTCGTGCACCACGGCGCCGCTCGCGGCGATGATGAGGCCGCTGACGGTGCCCAGCACCGTCGTGAAGGCGATGGCCGAGATGATGGCAAACAGCGGATCGCTGAAGCTGCGGGCGAGCAGCGGCGCCGCCATGTTGTTGTTGGTGACGTCGAGCGAGCCGCTCGTCATGGCGCCGAGCCCGAGATAGAGCGTCAGCACGTAGAACAGGCCGATGGCGCCGATGCCGACGACAGTGCTCTTGCGGACGGCGGCGGCGTCCTTGACGGTGTAGTACCGGATCAGGATGTGCGGCAGCGACGCGGTGCCGGCAAAGAGCGCCAGCATCAGCGACAGGAAGTCGAGCTTCTGGAACAGCGTGTCGCCGCGCACGCCACGGAACGTGGGGCTGGCGCCGGGCTGCAGCAGGTCGGCGCCGGCCTGCAGGCGCGGCGTGTAGACGATCGCCGTGGCGCCGTCGCGCAGCGTCCGCTGCTCGGCGCTCCATGTCTCGATGGTGCTCTCGTTGAAGACGCGCAGGAACGCGAGCGGGCCGAGCGCGCCCGACTCGCGCGCGCCCCCGGGCAGTTCCGCCACGGCGCCCACGGGCGCCAGGTCGCGCTCGCCGTCGCCGAGCCCCTGCGGCTGGCCGTCCACCAGCACGCTGCCGTCCGGCTGATGGGTGACGACCTGCGTCCGGCGGACCTGCCCGTCCGGAAGCCGGCGCCACGTGCGCGTGCTGCCGTCGTCGTGCGCGACGCGCAGCCAGGCATCGTCGGGCCACTCCGGGTCGCTGAGCACGCGGCCCTCGCGGGCAGCCTCGTCGGCGGCGACAGGCGTCACCGCGAGCGCGTCGGGCACGCGGTAGCCGCGCTGCAGGATCATCACCGTCAACAGCAGGCAGAACGCGACGAGCAGGCCGCCCTTGATGAACTGCACCCACGTCGTCGACACCATGCCGGCCGTGACGACGATGATCGTGACGACGATGCCGACGATCAGCACGCCGGAGGCATGCGAGAACCCGAGCAGCGGCTGGATCAGGACGCCCGCGCCGACCATCTGCGGGATCAGGTAGAAGAGGCTGACGACGAGCGTGCTGATCGCCGCCGCGAGCTTGATGCCGCGCGAGTGGAAGCGCGCGTCGAGGGCGTCGGCGAACGTGTAGCGGCCGAGGCGCTTCAGCGGCTCCGCGACCACGAACAACGCCACGATCCAGCCCGCGAGATAGCCGATGGCGTAGAGGAAGCCGTCGTAGCCGTAGAAGGCGATCATCCCGCAGATGCCGAGGAACGACGCCGCGGACAGGTAATCGCCGGCGAACGCGACACCGTTGACGAACCAGTGAATCTGGCCGTGCGCGGCGTAGTAGCCGCTGCTGGACCGGGCGCGGCGCCCCAGCCACCAGCTGAGGGTGAGCACGCCGATGACGAAGCCGACGAAGACGGCGACTGCAAGCGGGGAGGTGACGTAGATCATGACCTTACCGGGCGGCGCGCAGGTAGAGTCCGGCCAGCACGAAGGCGAGGCCGATGAGGCCGACGCCGTAGAGCAGCGACAGCGGCAGGCCGGCGACGGGAGTGCGCGCCATCACCTCGGGGGCGAAGGCGCTGATCGCCACGAACCCGAGGTAGACGGCAAGGTAGATCGCGAACAGCGAGAGGGCGATGCGCTGGATCGTCATGATGAGCGTGCGGCCTACTCTGGCAAAAAACCGGCGCCAGCGTCCAGTGCGGACCGCTCAGCGCCTGTCGGGCCGCCACGCCAGGCCGAGCCGGAGGATGCGGTCGAGCAGGTGCTCGTAGGAGAGGCCGGCCGCCTCGGCCGACTCGGCGAAGTCCTCGCCGTAGGCGATCTGCGGGTTGGGATTCGCCTCGAGCACGTAGACCTGGCCGTCGGGCGTGAGGCGCAGATCGATGCGGGCGTAGCCGCTCAGGTCGAGCGTGCGATAGACGCGCCGGCAGATGCGCTGGATGCGCTCGGTGAGCGCGTCCGACAGGCCGGCGGCCGGGCCGCTCATGATGCGGTGCTTCTGCTGATACCGCGCGCTCCACTTCACCCGCTCGGTGGCGATGCGCCAGCTCTCGCGCGGCAGCTGGTCGAGGTCGAGCTCCCACACGGGGAACACCTTCAACGCGACGTTGCCGAGAATGCCGACATAGAGCTCGCGACCCTCGATGTAGCGCTCGACGATCGCGTCGGTGCCGATGCTGCGGTGCACGAAGTGCACGCGCTCGCGCAGCCGCTCGTCGTTCTCGACGACCGAGGCCTGTGAGATGCCTATCGAGGCCTCCTGCGTCAGCGACTTCACGATGAGCGGGAAGGTCAGGCGCTTCGGCCGCTGCACGGCGCGTCCCACCCGGAACACGGCGAAGTCGGGTACCGGGATGCGGTGGTACGCCAGAAGCGTCTTCGACAGCGCCTTGTCGCGCGACAGCATCAGGCCGCGCGGATTGCAGCCGGTGTACGGCATGCGCAGCAGCTCGAGGTAGCTCACCAGGTTCTGATCGAAGACGCCGATCTCGGTGAAGTTCTCCATCAGGTTGAAGACGATGTGCGGTGACATCTCCTTGAGCGCCGTCCGCACCACACCCAGGTCGTCATGGACGCCGACCGTGCTGACGTGGTGTCCCGCCACTTCGAGCGTGTTCTTCACGTCGAACTCGGTCTTCCACGCCACCGAGGTGTCGTACTTGGATTCGTCTTCGGGCGGCACGAGGTAGTCGTGCATCAGGCAGAGCACTCGCAGGCGCCGCATACAAGGGAGTCTAAACGAGGAGAGGAGGAAGGGAGGAGCGAAGGAATGGAGGAGGAGGAATGGAGGAACGGAGGAGTGAAGGAACGGAGGAGGAGGAATGGAGGAATGGAGGAATGGAGGAATGGAAGACGCGTCAGCAATCGTCTACGCGCCGATGCGACCGACTGGAACTTGGCGGACATCATCGCCGCGCATGCTTCCACCTGTCCTCCCTCCTTCCTTTCCTCTCATCCTCGATCCTCCACTCCTCCGCTCCTCCGCTCCTCCGCTCCTCGATCCTCCATTCCTTCGCTCCTCCATTCCTCCATTCCTCATCGTCTTGTCTTCTCCGTCCGTATTCCCTCGACCAATGCCCTCATGTTCGTCGCCGTGTCGGTCGCGAGGAGCGACCATCCCCACGCACCGGCGTACCCGGCATTCCTCGCTGTCGCGATGATGTCCGCGGGGGAGCGCGTGCTGCCCGCCGAGGGGAACTCCCCGAGCACGACAGGGCAGCGTCGTCGCGGCGACGGACAGCGCGCGAGCGGCGCACGGCGCTCGTGCCTGTCGTACCAGTGCACCTGGGCGAGGTCGAGACAGAGAGACTCGACGAGGGGCAGACCCCGTGCCGTCGCGAGGCCGACGGTGATCGGCTGCACGGCCGACCATCGGACGTGCTGCGCCATCTCGCCGAGCCACCGCGTGATCACGTGACGCGGCAGGCGGGTGGCCGGCGGCCAGACGGGGCGCGCGAGCCACTCCGGCTCGTTGCAGAGATCCCAGCAGGCGATGCGCGGGTCGCGGCCGAACGTTCGCACGAGCGGATCCACACAGAGCGCGGTGAGCGTCTGGCGCGCGACAGGGTCGCGGATCAGGGCCGTCCGGCCCCCCAGCTGCACGCCGCGCACCTGTACGGCGGGTCGTCCCAGGTGGAAGTCGAACAGCACCGGCACCAGTCGCAGGCCCGCGTCGCTCGCGAGGGCCAGCGCGCGGCCGAAATCGTCGAGCACGCCGGGCTGGAGCCTGACGGGCCATCCGTCCGGCGTGAAGTCGATGCCGGCGCGGCCGTCGCACAACACGAACCATCGGACGACTGTGGCGCCCGCGTCGGCAGCCGCCCCGAGCGCACGGCGGATCGGCGCCGCGTCGTGTCCCGTCAGACCGCCGATGCGCCACGCGTTGGTGCCGAAGTCGCAGCCGTACCGCCGCCACGGAAGGTTGACGCCGACGCTGAAGGGCTCGGGCCGAACCTCGCCGCCCGGTGATGCGTCGCAACGGGAAGGGGAGCGCGTCGGCTCAACGCCTGCGGACGAGCTAAGGGATCGCGTCGGCACGGGAGCTTGTGAAAGAAGCGAACAATCTCCGCCTCACACTCGTACAGTGTCGCGTGAGCGTATCGCGGTGCCACCCCGATCGCCCGAATGCAAGCAAGTAGTCACTTGCCTTGAACGCCCCTGGCGAAGTACAAAGGCAGGTCCGACGTTGGCCCGCTGTCGATCGCGGCCGACCTCGACCGACTACTTCCAGACCGGCGCCCCGGTCCTCCCCGGCGGTACTGCGCGCCGTCCCGGCGCCTTCGTCAAGGATTTTCCGTCTGCATGGATGTTCGCACCCAGCTGCTCGACGCTGCCGTCAACGTCTTCGCCCAGGTGGGCTTCCGTGGCGCGACCACGCGCCGCATCGCGCAGGTCGCCGGCGTCAACGAGGTGACGCTGTTCCGCCACTTCGGGTCCAAGGAAGGCCTCATCATGGAGGCGATCCACCGATCGCTCGAGGCCCTGCGCTCCGACGCCAGGCTGCCCGACGAGCCCGTCGACCCGGCGGCCGAGCTGCTCGACTGGACCACCAAGCACTACCAGTTCATTCTCGAGCACCAGCGCCTCATCAAGGCCGCCATGGCCGAAGCGCAGACGCGGCCGACGATGTCGTGCGTCGGCCGGCGGGTGGCCGAGCACGTCGATCTCCCGCTGCAGGGCTACATCGAGCGCCTTCAGGAACAGGGCCTCTGTGACGCGGGCCTCGACGCCAGCGTCGCGGCGTCGATGTTGAGCGGGGCGATCTTTGCCGACGCGATGGGCCGTGAGGCGCATCATCACTGTTTCGGCTTCTCGGAGGACGAGGCGCCGCAGCGCTACCTCGACTTCTTCGTCCGGGCGCTGCGACTTCGGACGGAGACGGTGACTCCTGCCGCACGGGCGGTTTCGTGACCACTTCCATGCCTGACAGCACCGTATCGCCGGCCCGGCCGGCACGCATGTCGATCCTCTCCACGACCACGGCCGTCGCCGTCACGATCGCGCTGACGGCCGCGACGGACGCGCGCGCGCAGTCGAGACCCGCGCCGTGGCAAGCCGCCGCACGGTCGCAGGTGCCGCCGGCCTCGACGGGCGTGGCATCACCGCCGACCCAGGCGCCGCGGCGCCTGTCCCTCGAGGACGCGCTCACGCTGGCGGAAGGTGGCAGCGAGCAGGTGGCGATTGCCGAAGCGGGCGTCCGCCGTGCCGACGACCAGGTCGTCCTGGCGCGCAGCGAGCGCTATCCGCAGCTGAACTCGGGCTTCGGCTACCAGCGCACGCTGCAGACGCAGTTCGACGGCATCTTCGACGCACCCGCCGGCGAGCCGTGCCCCGGGCTCGTGGTCGATCCGTCGCAGCCGCTGCAGGATCGCGTGACCGAGCTCGAGCGCTTCCTGCAGTGCCCGCCCTCGTTCTCGTTCGGCGGCGACGCCGAAGACCTGCCGTTCGGGCAGTTGAACACGTGGACGGCGAGCCTGCAGTTCTCGCAGCTCCTCTGGAACGGCGGCCGCGTCCAGGCGCAGGAGCGCCAGGCGCGTGCAGGGCGCACGGCAGCCACGCTGGGCGTGACGACGACCCGCGCGCAGCTGCACCTCGAGGTGGCGACGGCATACTTCGACGCCGCCTTCTCGGACCGGCTGGTCGCCATCACCCAGGCGACACTCGACCAGGCAGCGGCGACGCTGAAGCAGATCGAGGCGCAGTACGACGTGGGCAACCTGCCCGAGTTCGAGGTGCTTCGGGCGCGCGTGAGCCGCGACAGCCAGCGCGCCACGCTGATCGGCGTCGAGGCGCAGCGCGAGCTCGCGTACCTGCGCCTGAAGCGGCTGCTCGACCTGCCGGCCGATGCGCCCATCGAGCTGGACGTGGACCTGTCGAATCCGTCCGGCCCTCCGGCGGAACGCTGGGCGGCCGCGCTGGCGACCGCCGAGGCGGGGTACCAGCCCGTCGAGCGGGTGGCGGTGGAGCAGGCCGACGTCGCCATCGAAGCGAGCGAGGCGGCCGTCGCCGTCGCGCGGGCGCAGCGCAAGCCCACGGTGTCGCTGACGTCCGGGTTCATCGCCTACGCGTACGACAAGATTCCGGCCTTCGATCGGCGCGACTGGACGGTGGCGGGAGCCGTCTCGTTCCCGATCCTCGACGGCGGCCGGCTGAAGGCCAACGAGCGGCTCGCGCGGACGGCCCTCGACGAGAGCCAGGCCCAGCGTCAGCTCGTCGCCGAACTCGCCGAACTCGACGCCCGCTCCGCCCACGCGACGTTCCGCGCCGCACGGGCGACGTTCGAGGCGACGGGCAGCACGCTGCAACAGGCTGAGCGCGCCTTCGAGATCGCCGAGGTGCGCTACCGCGAGGGGCTGTCCACGCAACTCGAGCTGAACGACGCGCGGCTCGCCCTCGAGGCGGCCGCGACGGAACGGGCGCGTGCCGCCCGCGACATGCAGGTCGCGCGCGTGCGCCTGGCGCTGCTGCCCGAACTGCCGCTGTCGGCGGGAGGCGGGACGGCGTCGCAGGGCGGCGGCGCAGGCGCCACGGCACCGGGCGCCACCGGCGCCTCCGCGCCGGGGCAGTCACCCGCCGCGCCGACAGGGACATCGCAGGGCATGGGCGCGCCAGCAACGGGCACGCAGCCAGGGACGACAGGAGCCGGACGATGAGGATGGGAGTGGGAGCAGGACAGCCGCGACGCGGCTGGGTGGGAGTCGCGATGCTCGCCGGGCTGCTGGCGGCCGCTGTCGCCTGCGGCGACGGCACGGCGGCCGGTGCCGACGAAGAGGCGAAGACGTCGGAGCCTCCGCCGCTCGAGGTCGGACAGGAGAACACGCTGCGCGTCGAGCACGGCGAGGTCGTCGTCGGCCCGGTGGTATCGGGCACGCTGACGCCGCGCGTGCAGGCGACCGTTCGCGCGGAACTCGGCGGCGCGCTCCTGAGTGTCGCGGCCGAGCAGGGACAGGCCGTCCGCAAGGGACAGGTGCTCGCGCGCATCAACGCGCCGACGCAGGACGAGGCCGTGCGCTCCGCCGAGTCGTCGCTGCGCTCCGAAGAGCAGAACCTCGAGCAGGCACGGCGGGAGCTGGCGCGTGCCGAGACGCTCGTCAAGTCTGGCGCCATCGCCGAGCGCGACCTCGAGACGGCGCGCAACGCCGTCGTGTCGGCCGAGTCGCGCGTCGCCGACATGCGCGCGCGACTGGCGGCCGCCCGCCAGGTGCTGGCCGATGCCACGGTGCTCGCGCCCATCAGCGGCATCGTGGCTGACAGGCCGGTGAACGCCGGCGACGTCGTCGCGGTGGGCACGCCCCTCTACACGATCGTTGACCCTGGCAGCATGGAGCTCCAGGCGTCGGTGCCGTCCGAGTCGCTGTCGGCGATCAGGGTCGGGGCTCCCGTCTCCTTCAGCGTGCGCGGGTATCCAGACCAGGCATTCGAGGGCCGCATCGAGCGCGTCAGCCCGACGGCCGATCCCGTGACGCGCCAGGTCTCGATCTGGGTGTCGGTGGACAACAGGGGCGGACGGCTCGTCGGCGGCCTCTTCGCCGAGGGACGCGTGACGCAGCGCGCCGAGGAGGGACTCGTGCTGCCGCTCTCGGTCGTCCACGACGACGAAGGCGCCACGTCGGTCCTGCGGGTGGACGAGGGCGTCGTGAACCGCGTGCCCGTCACGCTCGGCCTGCGCGATCCGCAGACCGAGCAGGTAGTCATCGTGGAAGGGCTCGAGGCCGGCGACACGGTGCTGCGCGGCGTGGCGCAGAGCATCACGCCCGGCACGCGCGTGACGATCCGTAACCAGTCGCCCGCGGCGCTGCGTGCGCGCGTCGCCCAGGTGGCCTCCAGGTAAACGATCGACGATCACCGAGGAGCGATCAGGTGTTCATCTCGGACTTTTCCATCCGCAAGCCCGTCGTCACCATCGTCGTCATGCTGTCGCTGGTGGTGTTCGGCGTGTTCGCGCTGCTCCGCCTCGAGGTCGACGAGTTCCCCGAGGTGAACCCGCCGTTCATCACGGTGGCCGTGGCCTACCCGGGCGCGTCGCCGTCGCAGGTGGAACGCGAGGTGATCGAGCGCATCGAGGATGCGATCGCGAGCATCGCCGGCGTCGACAGGATGAACTCGCAGTCTGTCGACAGCTTCGGCTTCATCCTGGTCGAGTTCATCTTCGAGAAGGATGCGAAGGTCGCAACGCAGGAGATCCGCGACAAGATCTCGGAGATCCGGAACGACCTGCCGCCGGAGATGGAAGAGCCGATCCTGAAGCAGTTCAACCCGAACGACTTCCCGATCGTCTCGCTGACGCTGTCGTCGCCGACCCTCACGGCGTCACAGCTGACGCAGCTGGCCGACCCCGGCATCACGCGGGAGTTCCGCGGCATCAAGGACGTGGCCGAGGTCAACGTCGTCGGCGGCGTCGACCGTGAGCTGACCATCGAGCTGCAGCCCGCGGCGCTGCAGACGGCGGGCGTGAGCGTCGGGCAGGTCGTCGCTGCGGTGCAGGCGCAGAACCTCGCCGTGCCGGTGGGCCGGCTGCAGGCCGACCTGAACGAGCGCACGATCCGCCTGCGCGGCCGGCTCGACACGCCCCTGCAGTTCGCGCAGATCGTCATCGGCTCGGTTGACGGCCGGATCGTCAGGCTCGGCGACGTCGCGACCGTCAGCGACGGCGCGGAGGAGCCGCGTACCGCGGCCGCCTACAACGGCGAGGTGGCCGTCGGCATCGACGTCAAGAAGGTGACCAACGCGAGCACGACGACCGTCAGCGAGGCCGTCATCGCCAAGGTCGCCGACATCCAGGCGGGCCTGCCGCCCGGCGTCACGCTGCGCGTCGTCCGCGACGCGGGCACGCGCGTGTCCAACTCGGTCAACAGCGTGAAGTCGGCGCTCGTCGAGGGCGCGCTGCTGACGGTGTTCACCGTCTTCCTGTTCCTGAACTCATGGCGCTCGACGGTCATCACCGGTCTGGCGCTGCCGGTGTCGGTGCTGGCCTCGTTCATGGCCGTGCTCGTCATGGGCTACAAGCTCGAGACGATGTCGCTGCTGGGGCTGACGCTGGCCATCGGCATCATCATCGACGACGCCATCGTCGTGCGGGAGAACATCGTCCGCCACGTCGAGATGGGCAAGGACCATTACACGGCCGCCCGCGAGGGCACGGCGGAGATCGGCATGGCCGTGGCCGCCACGACCTGGGCGATCGTCGTGGTGTTCGTCCCGATTGCGTTCATGGGCGGCATTGCCGAACGCTGGTTCGCGCCGTTCGCGCTGACGATGGTCTGCTCGGTGCTCGTGTCGCTGTTCGTCTCGTTCTCGCTCGACCCGATGCTCTCGGCCTACTGGCCGGAGCCGCACCTGCCGATCGAGCAGCGCTCGTTCATCGCGCGCGGCCTGCACCGCTTCAACATGTGGTTCGAGCGGATGGCCGACCGCTACAAGGTGGTGATCGGCTGGGCCCTGCGCCATCGGCTGGCCATGATCGCGCTGACGCTGGCGTCGTTTGTCGGCGCGCTCGCGCTGCCGGCGCTCGGCATCGTGGGCGGCGGCTTCTTCCCGGTGGCCGACAACTCCGAGTTCGGCGTGGTCATCACCACGCCGCCGGGGTCGAACATCGAGTACACGAAGCTGAAGGCCGAGGAGGCGGCGGCCATCGCCCGGCAGCTGCCGGAGGTCGCCTACACCTACACGACCATAGGCGGGCAGACCGAGTCGGTGGACGAGGGCAACGTCTACATCCGCCTGACGCCGCGTTCGGAGCGCACGCGCAAGCAGGAGGACGTCGCCGCCGACCTGCGCGGCCGGCTGTCGCGGCTCGCGGGCGTCGAGGCGTGGATCTCGACGAACTTCTTCGGCAACTTCAAGCAGATTCAGCTGCAGCTGACCGGTCCCGACGCCGACACCCTGTCGGAGCTCGCCGAGCGCATCCGTGAGGAGGTGCAGCAGGTGCCGGGCGCCGTGGACGTGGGCCTGTCCACCAAGGGACGCAAGCCGGAGATCGACATCGAGATCGACCGCGGGCTGGCCGGCGCGCTCGGCCTGACGGTGGGCGAGGTCGCGCAGGCGCTGCGGCCTGCCTTCGCGGGCATCGACGTCGGCGACTGGATCGACCCGAGCGACGAGACGCGCGACGTGTACATCCGGCTCGCGCCGGAGTCGCGCACGAGCGTCCGCGACCTGTCGACGCTGCCGCTGCCCGTGCAGGGGCCGAACGGGGTGAGCGTCGTGCCGCTCGGACAGGTGGCCCGCATCTCCACCAGCATGGGGCCGGCCCGCATTGACCACTTCGACCGCGAGCGCGTGATCAACATCGAGGCGAACACCCAGGGCCGCTCGCTCACCGAGGTGGTCGGCGACATCGAGCGGCGCCTGCAGAACGTGCCGCTGCCGCCCGGCTACGCCATCTCGCAGGGCGGCGAGACGGCCGACCAGCAGGAGGTGTTCGGCCGGATGCTCGCCTCGCTGGGCCTGGCCGTGATGCTGATGTACTTCGTGCTGGTGCTGCAGTTCGGGTCGTTCCTCGATCCGCTGGCGATCATGATCTCGCTGCCGCTCTCGCTCATCGGCGTGATGCTCGCGCTGCTCGTGACCGGATCGACGCTCAACCTGATGAGCCTCATCGGCGTGGTGCTCCTGATGGGCCTCGTGGCGAAGAACGCCATCCTGCTGATCGACTTCGCCAAGTGGTCCATCGAGCAGGGCACCGACCGGAAGGCCGCGCTGATCGAAGCGGGCCGCGTGCGGCTGCGGCCGATCCTCATGACCAGCTTCGCCCTCATCGCCGGCATGCTGCCGGTGGCGATCGGGCACGGCGAGGGTGCCGACTTCCGCGCGCCGCTCGGCCGCGCCGTCATCGGCGGGCTGATCACGTCCACGTTCCTGACGCTGCTGGTGATCCCGACGATCTACGACATGATGGCGAGCGCGCGCGACTGGCTGTTCGGGCTGTTCCGCGGCGGCGCCGCCGTCGAGACGCGGCACCCCGATCGCGAGCCGATCGACCTGCCGCAGCCCGCCGTGAATCGCGCCGGCAAGTGACGGACGCCGGGATGCGATAGCATCTCGACGTCCGCATGGATTCACATCCGCTCCGAACCTCCGTCGTCGGGAGCTATCCCTGGCCCGGCTGGCTCGAACTGGCGTGCCGTCACCTGGACGAGTTCGGCGAGGCCGACCGCCAGGAACTGCAGGACGATGCCGTCGTCGCGGCGCTGCACGACCAGTTCGCCGCCGGCCTCGACGTCGTGACCGACGGCGAACAGACCCGGCTCGATTTCAACCTGTCGTTCTACGGCCAGCTGGAAGGCATCGACCTCGAGTCGGCGCCGCCGCGCCGCTTCGGGCCGCCGGCTCACGATCAGCGCGGCAAGCACCGCGTCGTCGGCGAGATCCGCGCGCCGCGCGGGCTGGGCGTCGTCGAGGAGTACGCCCGCCTGCGCCGCCTGGCGCCGCCCGCCGCCGGCGCTGTCGGCCCGACGCTCAAGGCCAGCGTCCCGGGGCCGTACACGATGAGCGGCCGCCTCGTCCCCAACGCGCGGTATCCGGACCGGTGGGCGCTCACTGAGGCCCTGCTGCCCATCGTCCGCCGTGAGCTCGAAGCCCTCGTCGAGGCCGGCTGCCGCGAGGTCTGCATCGACGAGCCGTCGATGAGCTGCTACGCCTATCGCGAGGATCCCCACCGGTTCGTGGACATCTTCAATCGCACGGTGGCGGGCATCGTCGGGCGGACACGCGTGTGCACGCACCTCTGCTTCGGCAACTACAAGGGGCACGCGGTGGGATATCGCCGGCTCGCGCCGATGTTCCCCGCCTTCCTCGACCTCACGGTCGACGAGATGCACGTGGAGATGGCGAGCCGCGAGTTCGCCGAGATCGAGGCGATCGCCGCCATCGCGCAACGAACCGACGTGGCCGTCGGCATCGTCGACGTGAAGAGCTACTTCATCGAGACGCCCGAGATCATCGCCGATCGCGTGCGCCTGTGCCTGCGGCATGCGCCGCCTGAGCGGCTCGTGTTCGCGCCCGACTGCGGCCTGAGCCAGACGGCGCGCTGGGCCGCGCGGCAGAAGCTGGTCAACATGGTGGAAGGCGTCCGCCGCGTCCGCCGGGAGCTGCGGGCATGATCGAGCCGCTGGCGCGTGACGGCGCGTTCCTGGCCGACGTGCAGGCTGCGGCGCAGGACGAGCGCGACGCCCTGCATCTCTGGTGGCTCGGGCAGAGCGGGTTCCTGCTGCAGCATGGCGGCCGGTACCTGCTGTTCGACCCGTACCTCTCCGACTCACTCACCGACAAGTACGCCGCGACGGAGACGCCGCACGTGCGGATGACCGCGCGCGTCGTCGATCCTGCGCGTCTCGACATGGTGAACGTGGTGACGTCCAGCCACCGCCATACCGATCACCTCGACGCTGCGACGCTGGTGCCCGTGCTGTCGGCCAGCCGGTCGGCGCAGCTCGTGGTGGCCGAGGCCAATCGTGCGTTCTCCGCCGCGCGGCTGGGCGTCGAGGCGGAATCGCTCGTCGGCCTGGCGGAGGGCGAGACGCGCGGCGTGGACGCGTTCGTCGTCACGTCGGTGCCGGCGGCGCACGAAACGCGGACGCCCGAAACGATAGGACTCGTCGTGCAGGCGGGGCCCTGGCGTGTCTATCACGCCGGCGACACGGTGCCCTACGAAGGGATGGTGGACGTGCTGCGGCCGCACAGGGTGGACGTCGCGCTGCTGCCCATCAACGGCCGTGTGCCCGGGCGGCGCGTGGCAGGCAACCTGGACGGGCGGGAGGCCGCCGAGCTCGCGCTTGCGATAGGCGCGCGCCTTGCCGTGCCCTGCCATTTCGAGATGTTCACGTTCAACACCGCGTCGCCGACGGGCTTCATCGCCGCGTGCGAGGCCATCGGGCAGCCGTACGCGCTGCTGCGGGCGGGACAGCGCGTCACGCTGCGGCAGTCGGCCACGGAGCGCCGCGCGTGAAGAGACCCACGACCATGCCGCTGGCGCGTGCCGTACTTGCCGTCTGCGCGTGGGTGGGAACGACCGGAGCGGCCGTGGCGCAGTTGCCGGCACAGACGCTCGAGGTGTCGCCGACGAAGCGCTTTCTCCAGTGGTCAACGGGCGAGCCGTTCTTCTACCTCGGAGACACCGCGTGGCAGCTGTTCTTCAGGCTCGACGCCGACGAAGTGGCGACCTACCTGGAAGACCGCGCCAGGAAGGGATTCACCGTCATCCAGGCCGTGGTCCTCGCCGACCTGGGCGGGCTGACCGAGCCGAACGCCAACGGCGACCTGCCGCTGGTTGACCGCGACCCGACACGGCTGAACGAGGCCTACTTCCGCCACGTGGACGCGACCGTCGACCGCGCCAACGCGCTCGGTCTCGTCGTCGGCCTGCTGCCGACGTGGGGCACGTACTGGAAGACCGGGCCTGACGCGATCTTCACCGCCGAGAACGCGCGCGTCTTCGGCCGTGCCCTTGGCGCGCGGTACCGCGATCGGACGGTGATCTGGATTCTCGGCGGCGACCAGAACGTCGAGACTCCCGAGGAGCGCGCGATCATCGACGCGATGGCGGCAGGGCTCGAGGAAGGCGATGGCGGACGTCACCTGATGACGTTCCACCCGCGCGGGCCTGGGCAGTCGTCGCTGCAGCTGAACGACGCGCCGTGGCTCGACTTCCACATGATCCAGTCGTCGCACGGCGCGCGCGATCACGACACGGGCCTCTACGTCGAGCGGGATCGGGCGTTGACGCCGACGCGGCCGACGCTCGACGGCGAGCCTCGATACGAGACGATTCCTGTCGGCTTCTACCTGCGCGACCACGACAGGTTCGATCGGTTCGACGCGGCTGACGTGCGGCAGGCGGCGTGGTGGGCCATGATGGCCGGCGCCTGCGGCCACACCTATGGCGACAACAACGTCTGGCAGATGTGGGTGCCCGGCCGCACCCCGGTGCTGAACGCATCGGTGCCGTGGCACGAAGCCCTCGACCATCCCGGTGCGCGTCAGATGGGGCTGATGCGCCGCTTCATGGAGGCGCAGCGGTTCTCGACGCTCGAACCGGAGCCCGAGTTGGTGGTGGACGGACCTCGTCACGGCGGCGGCAAGGTGCGTGCGGTCCGTGCCACGGACGGCACGCGTGCGCTGGTCTACATCCCGCGTGGCGACACGGTCACGGTGAACCGCAGCCGCCTGCGTGCCCGGCGGATTCGAGAGGCGTGGTTCGATCCCCGCTACGGCGTGTCGACCGAGTTCCACGTGGGCGACAACCAGGGCTATCAGAGCTACACGCCGCCGACGTCCGGCCGGGGGCAGGACTGGGTACTGGTGCTGGAGGCCGTGCCGTGACGCGCGAACGCGTGAAGACAGCGGTTGCGCTTGCCGTTCGCGTCACGGGGTGCGTCGTCGGTGTGTGTCTCGGCATCGCCGTGACCTGCACTCCCGGCGTCGCGCAGCCCACGCCGCCGGCGGGGTCGCTCACCGGCGCGTCGCCGCGGCCGAACATCCTCTGGATCTCGAGCGAGGACAACGGACCGCATCTCGGCGCGTACGGCGATCCCGTGGCCACGACGCCCGAACTCGACAGGCTGGCGGCGCGGGGCCTGCGCTTCACGCGCGCGTTCGCGAATGCGCCCGTGTGCGCGCCGTCGCGGACGGCCATCATCACGGGCATCCTCCCGACGACGACGGGCGGCATGCACATGCGCAGCGAGGTGCCGCTGCCCCCGCAGGTGCGCATGTTTCCGTCGCTGTTGCGCGAGGCCGGCTACTACACCGCGAACAACAGCAAGGAGGACTACAACCACCCGCACACGGGCGTGGTGTGGGACGAGTCGTCGCCGCGCGCGCACTGGCGGGGGCGGGCGCCGGGGCAGCCGTTCTTCGCGGTGTTCAACCTGACCATCACGCACGAGAGCCAGGTTCGCGCGCGTCCGCACACACCGGTACATGACGCGGCGAACGTGCGCGTGCCCGCGTATCATCCGGACACCCCGGAGGTGCGCCGCGATTGGGCGCAGTATCACGACAAGATGACGGAGATGGACCGTCGCGCCGGCGAGATCCTCCGGGAACTCGAGGCGGACGGACTCGCCGACACGACGATCGTCGTCTACTGGGGCGACCACGGCGTGGGCCTCCCCCGCGGCAAGCGCTGGCTCTACCCGGAAGGCCTGCGCGTGCCGCTCGTCGTGCACGTGCCCGATCGCTTCCGCGACCTTGCGCCCGCAGGCTATGCGCCAGGCGCGGCCAGCGATCAGCTGGTCACGCTGATGGACCTCGGGCCCAGCATGCTCTCGCTGGCCGGCGTCGTTCCGCCACCCTCGATGCAGGGGCGGGCCTTCATGGGCGCCACTGCTGCTGTGCCCCGGACGCATGCCTTCGCGTTTCGCGACCGGATGGACGAGCGCTACGACATGTCGCGCGCCGTCACCGACGGGGCGTTCCTGTACATCCGCAACTACATGCCGCACCTGCCGCAGGGACAGTACCTCGCGTACATGTTCGAGACGCCGACGACGCAGGTGTGGAAGGCCCGCTTCGACGCCGGCACGCTGAACGCCGTACAGGCGGCCTTCTGGCAGCCCAAGCCGCCGGAGGAGTTGTACGACCTCGCTGCCGATCCGGACGCCGTCAAGAATCTCGTCTCGGTGCCGGCGCATGCCGAACGCCTCGACGATCTGCGGCGTGCGTTGCGCACACACCTCCTGGCGAGCCGCGACCTGGGGTTCCTGCCGGAAGGCGACATGCGGGCGCGCAGCGCGAGCCGCACGCCGTACGAGGTCGGGCAGGATCGCCAGCTGCCACTGCCGCGAATCATCGAGACGGCCGACCGCGCGACGAGCGGCGCGCCAGGCGATCGGGGCTGGCTGCTGTCGCGGCTCGACGCTGACGATCCGGCCGTCCGCTACTGGGCGGTGCTTGGCGTGGCGCTGCGCGGGCCCTCTGCCGTGGCTGCCGCGCGCGAGGCGCTGCGTGACAGGCTGCGTGACCCGGCGCCGGCGCCCCGCATAGCGGCCGCCGAGGCGCTGGCCCGGCACGGCACGGACGACGATCGGCAGACGGCACTGGACGTGCTGCTCGCCGATGCCGACGTACGCCGGCACGGACATCACGCGGCGATGCGGGCGCTCAACGCCATCGAGTTGCTCGGGCCGATCGCCGCCCCGGTGCGCGACGCCGCCCTGGCGGTGCCGGACGCCGGTGAGGACGTCGTCGCGCGCGAGCGCGAATACATCAGTCGTCTGAAACGCGCCTTGACCCGTTAGCGGAAGCTTCCGGGCGGGGCCGCGTCTTCGTGTTCGAGGGAGGTCCGCCGTGTCCATCTCGCGTCGCCGGTTCGTCACCGCGGCTGCCGCCGCCGCCCCGTTCCTGTCAGCAGCGCGCCGGGCATCCGGCCAGCAGTGGCAGCCGAGCCAGCGCTATCCGGACCCCGCCGTCGTCGCGCTGGATCCCACGTTCAATGCGTATCGGCTCGGCCTCGCGAAGATCGAGCGGATCGCAGAAGGCATGCGCTGGGCGGAAGGGCCGGTCTGGTTCGGCGACGGCCGGTACCTGCTGTGGAGCGACATCCCGAACAACAGGATCATGCGGTGGGACGAGCCGACGGGGCAGGTGAGCGTGTTCCGGCAGCCCGCCAATAACTCGAACGGGCTGACGCGCGACAGGCAGGGCCGGCTGCTCACCTGCGAGCACCTGACGCGGCGCGTGACGCGCACCGAGTACGACGGCAGCATCACCGTGATTGCCGACAGCTTCGAGGGCAAGCGGCTCAACTCGCCGAACGACGTCGTGTGCCGGTCGGACGGCTCCATCTGGTTCACCGACCCGCCGTACGGCATCCTCGGCTACTACGAAGGCGAGCGCGCCGAGCAGGAGCTGCCGACCAACGTGTACCGGTGCGACCCATCCACCGGCCAGCTGTCAGTGGCGATAGGTGATCTGGACAGGCCCAACGGCCTGGCGTTCTCGCCCGACGGGCGGACCCTCTACGTCGTCTCGGCGGGACCGGCGCCGCGCGCGATCCGCGCGTATCAGGTGGGCGACGACGGGCGGGTGGGGAAGGGACAGGCGCTGGTGGCGCTCGACAACCGCGACACGCCCGACGGCCTGCGCGTGGACGTGGACGGCAACCT
>JBIQIB010000045.1:0-10313 GCA_044508265.1 Acidobacteriota bacterium | reverse complement strand
CCGAGGACGGCCCGGAGGGCCGTCCCTACCTCTGTCACAACGACGTAGGACGGCCCGGAGGGCCGTCCCTACCTATCGTTCCCAGCCGAAGGCGCGCATCATCACGTCGAACATGTCGGTGTTCTTCATGAACCCGCGCACGCGCTCCGCGCCTGGGCCCATGGCCGCGGCGACGACCGGCTCTCCGGTGTGCGCGTTGTCGACCCGCACGTTGTCGGTCCTGACGTCCCGCCGCTTCTCGACGCGCGACAGCTCCTGCGCTTCGTCGATACCCGCGAGGAACGGCTCGCCGAGGCGACCGCCGCGCAGCTGGATGTCGAAGGAGTGGTCGGCGGTGAACAGCAGCAGCGTGTCGTCGCCGGTGAGCTCCGACGTCCGCTGGATGGCCTTGTCCATCATCACCATGCGATCGAGGCCCGCGCGCACGTTGTTGGTGTGCGTGTCCACTTCCACCATCAGGAAGTAGCCCTTCGGGTTCTGCGAGAGGATGCGGTGCGCCGCTTCGACGGCGGCCACGACGTCGAAGTCGCTCCGCTCGAGCAGCACGATGACCTGTCTGGCGTCCTGCGGGATCTCGTCCATCGACGACAGGATCGGCCGCCCGTGCGCCTGCCCCAGCGCCTCGAGCTCGATGCCGGCCTCGGTGAGCGCCTTGGTGATGCCGGGCCGGCCCGACCCGATCATCACGTCCACCCCGTCGCCGAACCGCGGCGTGAACGCCTGCTGGAAGATCTCGGCGGTCTTGCCGCGATCGTTGGCGTGCGCATAGGTCGACGCGGGCGTGGCGCCGGTCAGCGAGTCGTTCGAGATCACGCCCGTCGACAGGCCGTGCTCCTCGGCGTACTCGAGGATGGTCTTCAGCGGCTCGCCGTCCTGCTTGCCGCGCACCACGGAATCCGACTGCGAGATGACGCCGTTGTGCGTGCGGTGCCCGGTGACGACGGCGGTCATGCCGGCGGCCGAGTCGCTGACGACCTGCGACGCCGAGCTGGTGTCCGACAGCGCGACGTTCGGCAGGGTGTGAATGAACAGCTCGTTCTGCTTGCCGTGGGCGTGCAGGCTGGCTGCGGCGATGGTCGAGCTGCCGCCAGCATCGGCGAGGAACAGGACGACGTTTTTCGCACGTGTCTGGCCCGCGACCGGGAGCGGCGTGAGCAGGGTGAGCAGGAGGAGGACTGGCAGGGTCTTGCGCATGGCTGAGCAGTATAGTGGCGCCCCGTGACAACTGGCTATCGACATTCTGCGGGTCGATAATGGGCTCCAGGAGGATTGTCATGGCTGAGCCCGCAACCCGGCAGAAGTGCGCACATCCGCCCTGCAACTGCACCGTGGACCAGGGAACCGAGTACTGCAGCGACTACTGCAGACAGGCGCCCCGCGACCAGACGACGTGCGACTGTCCGCACGCCGGCTGCTCGGGCAAGTGACGCACTGCCGCAGGTGAGGAGGCCGTCAGGGCAGCGGCCAGCCGCGAGGCACGCGCACGACGAGCGTGCCCGCGACGATGTCGTGCCAGGCCTGGCGCTGTTCGTCCTTGAGGATCCAGAGGCAGCCGATGCCGAGCGCCCCGAGCGAGAAGATCGCCGTGAGGCCGCGCACGAGCGCGTCGGTGAACTCGACGGGGCGGCCGTCCACCTTCACCAGACGCAGCTGCAGGATGATGCCTCCGAGCGTCGTGCCCTTCCACGTCCAGAAGATGATGTGGTAGACGAGCAGCAGCAGGAAGAAGGCGCCGTCGCCGTTCGCGAAGTCGAGGGCGTCATTGGTGACGGCCACCAGGATGGCGTCGAGGACGAACGCGCCGAGCCGCTCGAGGAACGCTCCGCGGGGGAATCGACGGAGATCCGTGCTGCCGCCGGCCTCCGGGACAGGCGGCGGAGGCGGCGGAGGCACGTGCGTCTCCACGCCGGCGTGGGACGCCTCTGGCCCCGCCGAGGCGGCGCCGGCCGCGCCTGACAATGCAGAAACGTAAGAGTGAGTTGACGCGTCAGGATATGTCGGCGGTGGCGTCTGGCCGACCGGTCCCGGGTACCCGTCGGGCACCGCGGGTGGCCGGGGCGTGCGCGGGTTCTCGGATCGGAACGCGCCGATGAAGGCCATCGCCGCGGCGCCGAGCCCGAGGACGCCGGTGAGCGCCCACACCGTGAGGCCGAGCAGCGGGATCATGTAGGCGATCACTTTCACGGCGAACCCGATGAGCAGCGACCGCGTGGCAGCGCCCCTGTCCTCCGGGTCGTCCTCCGCGACGAGGCTCGCGCCGATCCAGCGCGCCACGGCGATGCTCCCCACGACCCAGGCGGCAAACATCGCCAGCATCACGACCGGCACGATCAGCGCACCGACGACGGTGATGGTGAGCAGCGTGAGCGCGGGCCCGGCCAGCAGCAGCACGAGCAGCCCGGCGGCGAAGACGCTGAGCGGACGCGCCTGGATGACGCCCGTCGTGGCGGCCGTCGCGCGCGGGAACAGCACGTTCAGCACCAGCACGACGAACAGCACGATGCCGACGAGATACCAGTTCCACGCCAGACTCGGCACGATGAGCCGTCCGTAGAGGAGGCCGCGCGTCAGCCACGGCGTGAAGCCCGCCAGCTTCTCGCCGAAGAGCGGTACGCCCACGAGCACCTGGTCGCGCCCGGGGCTGAACGTCTCGGGCGCCTCCATGACGCCGCCCACGACGACGAGGTCGCCGTCCACCTCGGCACCTTCGGCCACCGTGAGCTTGCCGCCGACGACCGTCAGCTCGCTGCGCACGTACGAGTCGCGTCCGAGGTCCACGTTGCCGAACACGGCCACGAGGTCGCCGCAGACCTCGCCCTCCGCGATGATCGATCCGAAGACGACGACGGCATCACCCACGGTCTCGCCCGGGCGCACGTGGTGGTCCTGACCCAGCTTGAAGACCGGCCGGTGCGACACGCGATCGCAGCGGAAGCGCGTGCGTTCCGCCCAGGCGCCCGGTTCCTCGTCCGAGGGTGCGGGGGCTGGCGGCGGCGTTGGAGGCGGCTCCGGCGTCTCGGCGGGCTGCGCTGGTGCCGGAGCGGGAGGCCGGGCAGCCGGCTGCGCCGGTGGCGGCGCCGGGGGCTCCTGCGCGCCGAGCGCCGCGCCTGCAGCGAGCACGCACGCAAGCGCCGCGGCGGTCAGGGGGCGCCAGCGCCGGGTGTGGTCGAGGGGCCGGATGCGGCCCACGTGGTCTCGGTGGATGAGGGTCATGATTGATGCGCCCCTCCGAGGGCAAGACGGCTGAGGGCCGCGGCACAGAGCGCGCATGCGGCGCAGAGAATCAGCGTGACGGCAAAGAGTCCCTTGACGATCGGGGCCACGACGGCCTGCCAGACGAGCGACGCCACGCGCAGCAGTTCGCCCACCGTGGACACCGCCTGGCTGGCCTGGTGCCCGGCATCCTGCACGGGCGCCGGCAGCAGCAGCGCGAGCGGATCCACGAGGGTGCCGATCCAGAACGTTCCCGCCACGAGGGCGGCGGCCACGGCGGCCACGAGGGCCTGAGCGAGCGGCGACCACCGCGACGCGACGGCGAGCGGCTCGTCCCCGGCCGCCAGGCGCTCTGCCGCGGCCAGTACCCGCGGCAGGAGCGTCAGCGGCGCGCGCGGCGCGGGCAGCGCCGACAACGCCTCGCCGATCTCGCGCTCGAGGTCCTGGGGATCGTGCCCGGTCACGACAGCACCTTCTTCAGCGTCAGCCGCCCGCGATGGATGTCGGTCTTCACCTTGCCGAGCGACACGTCGAGCATCCGCGCGATGTCCTCGTACGAACACTCGTGAAAATGGAACAGGACGAGCGGCACCCGCTGGTGCGTGGGCAGGCTGCGGACGGCGTCCTCGAGCCGTGCCGCCGTCTCGGCGCGCAGCAGGATCTCGGCGGGCCCGGCCTCCCGGGCCTCCATGTCGAACGCGGGCGCGTCGGTGTGTGCCGGCACCTCGCTGAACAGCTGCCAGCGTGAGCGGTAGCGCGAGAGATGCGACAGGCACAGATGCGTCGTCACGGTCCTGAGCCAGCCGGGCACCGTGGGGCGACCGGCGAGTTCGTCGAAGCGCTCGTACGCCCGGAGGAACACCGTCTGCGCCACGTCCTCGGCATCGGCGGGATTCCCCAGCAGACGCACGGCGACGGCGTAGACCATGTCCTGGTACTCGCGGACGAATGCCTCGAACAGGCCGACGTCAGGCACCTGCTCGACGTGCCGGGCGACGGGCATGTACAGGACATACCCCGCAGCCGCGGAAAAGTTTCAACGTCCGGCGGGACGGGTCAGCGGCCGGTGGAGCCGAAGCCCCCACGCGACGCGCCGGCCTGCGGCGTGAACGGCTCGAACCGCACGCGGGGCACCTGGACGACGAACGCCTGCGCGATGCGCTCGCCTGCCGCGACCTGGACCGGGGCGTCCGTGTAGTTCAGCAGCAGCACCCGGGCCTCGTCGTCCGGCCCGCGGTAGTCGCTGTCGAGCACGCCCAGGCCGTTGGCGACCATCAGGCCGCGCTTGGGCAGGCTGCTGCGCGCGACGATGGCGAGGAAATGACCGGTCGGGACGGCGAAGACGAGGCCCGTCGGCACCGCGACGAGGCCGTGCGGCGGCACCGTGACGTCGGCAGCGGCGGCGAGGTCGAGGGCAGCCGCGCCGGACGACTGATAGGCGGGGTGTGAGACATCGGGCCGCAGCTGGTGGAGCCCCACGACGATCTCGTTCGGGTCGGACATGCCCGTAACTGTAGCGAACCACGCCCCGTCCTCAGTGCGACGCTCCGACCGCGCACGGAGTCGCGCTTGACAGACAGAGGTGGCAAGAATATTTTTGAATACTCAAAATCATGATTATGAGTATGCCAATCCACCGTCGCCGCTTGGGTGCCTTAGCGGCTGCGCTCCTCCTGTCGGCGGCGTCGGGCACGTGGGCCCAGCCGGCGGACTCGCGTGCGGCCTGCGGGGTTGCCGGCGTCGTCCGCGACACCGGGGGGCTGGCGATCCCGGGTGTGGTCGTCAGCCTGGCTTCCACGGGGCTCAGCGACGTCACCGACGGCGACGGCGCCTACTGTCTGCCGCGCCTGAGGCCGGGCCCCTACGCCGTGGACGTCGTGCTGAGCGGGTTCGCGCCCGAACGCGTGGACGTGGTGGTAGGCGACGACGGGCCGGCGGTTGCCGACGTCGTGCTGGTCCCGGGCGGCTTCAGGGAGGAGACGGTCGTCACGGCCACGCGCACGCGACAGGGGCTCGACCGCGTGCCGGTCCGCACCGAGCTCGTCCGCCGCGCCGACATCGAGGCCAGTTCGGCCCGCACGCTTGCCGACGCGATGGAGTTCACGACAGGCGTCCGCGTCGAGAACAACTGCCAGACGTGCAACTTCTCGCAGGTCCGCCTGCTCGGACTCGACGGTCCCTACACGCAGATCCTGTTCGACGGCCAGCCCACCTTCTCGTCGCTCGCGTCGGTCTACGGCCTCGAGCAGGTGCCGGCCGGCCAGATCGAACGTATCGAGGTGGTGAAGGGCGGCGGGTCGGCGCTCTATGGCGCGGGCGCCGTCGGGGGCGTCATCAACGTCATCTCGCGCGAGGCGACGCGCACGCGTGCGGGGGCCGAGCTGCGCGTCGAGTCGATGCAGGGCCTGCCCGCCGTTCGCGGCAACGGGTCACTCGACTGGACCGCGCGCGATCGGCAGACGGCCGTCACCGCGTTCGCGCAGGCCGACGGCGTCCGTCCGGTGGACGTCAACGGCGACGGCTTCACCGAGGTCGCACGTCGCCAGCTCGAAGCGGGCGGCGTGCGTGTCAACCGGTATGCCCTTCAAGGACGCGGCAAGCTCACCGGCGACCTGTCGCTGCTGCGCGAGGACCGGCGCGGCGGCAACCTGCTGCGCCGTCCACCGCAGGAGGCCGACATCGCCGAAGCGCTCGAGACGACGAGGGTGGCCGGGAGCCTGGGCTGGTATCACTCCGCGTCGGCGGGATGGGATTACCGGGGCAGCGTGTCGGTGGCCGACACGCATCGCGACAGCTACTACGGCGTGGGCCGCGACCCCAACGCCTTCGGCGACACGGCCAGCCGCCTGACGGTCGCCGACGTGCAATCGAATCGTTACCTGTCGCGCCACGTGCTCACCGCCGGCCTGATGGCGTCGCGCGAGTCGCTCGAGGACGTCCAGCCGGCGTACGGCCGCGCCCTCGACCTCTCGTACACGTCGGTGGGCCTCTACCTGCAGGACGACTGGACAATCGGCGCGCGGACGCAGGTGCTGCTCGGCACGCGCGTCGACAGGCACTCGGCCGTCGGGCGCGCCATCGCGTCGCCGCGGGCGGCGGTGCGGTGGTCGCCGCGCACCGACGCGGACGTCCGGGTGTCGGTGGCACGGGGTTTCCGTGCGCCCGAGGTCTTCGACGAAGACCTGCACCTGACGTCGGTGGGCGGCCAGGTCGTCCAGGTGCGCCAGTCACCGGACCTGCGCGAGGAACGTTCGACCAACGTCCTTGCCGGCGCCGAGTGGAAGCCGCTCGTCTGGGGCGGACAGGCGCTCGTCGAGGTCAACACATTCTCCACGCGCCTGCACGATCAGTTCCTCACCATCGTCGACAGGACGGCCCCGGCCGACGCCCTGGCGTTCCTCAAGGTGAACCTCGGCGACGCGCACGTGTACGGCACCGAGGTGAACCTCGGATGGGGCATGGGCGAGCAGGTCGTCGCGCAGGGCGGCTTCGTCGTCCAGCGTGCCACGCGCACCGTCGCCGACCCCGACTTCAGCAGCCGCCGGGCGTTCAGGACGCCGGAGGTGTACGGCAACCTCTCGCTGACGTGGATGGCGACGCCGGCGACGCGGCTGTTCCTCGGGATGCGCTACACGGGGCCGATGCTCGTGCCGCACCGCCGCGGCGTCATCGACGCCGACAGGCTGGAGCGGACGCCGCGGTTCGTCACGCTCGACGCCAGCGTCAGCCGCCGGCTGCGCGTGTCTGACGGGCGGTCGGTGGAGCTGCAGATCGGCGCGCGCAACCTGACCAACGCGTATCAGCGCGACATGGACGTCGGCCCCACTCGCGACTCCGACTACGTGTACGGCCCGCGCTTTCCACGAGCGCTCACCGCCTCGCTGCGTGTGGGGTTGTAGGACATGGAGTGGCGACGACGGCGGGGGGCGTGCCCGCGCTGGCTTCTGTCGGTGACCGCGTGCGCCGCGCTGGGCTTCCTAGTGAACCCTGGCGTCCGCACGGTGCGGGCCGACGTCGGCGCTCCGCATCCCTTCGTGTCGACCCGGCAGGACGCGCCAGCGGCGTCAGACGTCCGCGCGGCCCGTGACGCCGTTCAGCGCGCGATCGACGCCTTCGAGGCGGTCGACCTGAACGGCCGTCCGCTGTCGACGCGCGACCTGCGGGGGCGCGTGGTGGTGCTCGACTTCTGGGCGACCTGGTGCGCGCCCTGCCTCGCCGAGCTGCCGCGGCTGCAGCGGGCGCACGCGCGCTACGGCGATCGGCTCGTGATCGTCGGCATCAGCCTCGACGTCGTCTCGCGCGCGACGCTGACGGGCTGGCTTCGCCGGCATCGGGTGGAGTGGCCGCAGGTCTACGACGGCCGCGGATGGAGCAGCCCCGTCGTGGGCGCGTTCGGCATCGAGGCCATCCCGTCCTCGCTGCTCGTCGACTCGTCGGGGCGACTGGTCGGGGTGAACGTCACGGGCGAGCGGCTGGAGCGGAGCCTCGAGGCCCTGCTGCCCGGCGGCTGAGCCGATGAAACATCCACGCTTGTGTATCTCCGCATGTTTGTAGTAGAGTCGTCCCGACATCCGGAGCGGCCCGCCTGTACGGCGCGCCCGGCAACCTGGGGCGGACATCCCAAGGTGCCAGTCCGGACGGGCTTCGGCCCGTTCGCGGCGATGCGGTTCGGTGACGAACAACTAAAGTGTCCGTGCGGTACCCCCGCAGCTTCCGGGTGTCTTCACTTGAGCAGGTGACAGGAGAAGACACCATCATGTTGCAGACCCACACCCACAGTTCCGTTCCCTCCCCTCGACCGCTGCCCGCGCGACCGACGCTGCAGGTGGCGCTCAGCCCCGACGATCGCCGCTTCCAGCGCCTGGGCCCGAACCATCACCTCTGGCGGAACGGCCGCTTCTGGTGGATTGCCTATACGGTTATCATTGACGGCTGGCGTCAGGAGCGGATTCGGCATTCGCTCAAGACCGACGACCTGATCGAGGCTCGTCGCCGGCGGGACGAACTCCTGGCGGCGGTCAACGAGGAAGGCGTGCTGCGCCGCGTCAGCTGACGCATCGACGCGAGGCGAGACCGTGACCGGCCGGGCACGGTGAGAACATCCGGCCCGACTCACTCAAACGAGGAAGCATTCGCATGTCCAGTTTCGTGCTCACGTCGGAGTCCGTCTCCGAGGGCCATCCCGACAAGGTGGCCGACTACATCTCGGATTCGGTGCTCGACGCCTGCCTTGCGCAGGACCCCACCTCCAAGGTGGCTCTCGAGACCCTCGTGAAGGAAGACCTGGTGGTGCTCGCAGGCGAGATCAAGACGGGCGCCCAGGTCAACTACGAGCAGGTCGCACGGCAGGCCATTCGCGAGATTGGCTACGACTGGCCCGACGAGGTCTTCAACGCGGACGGCGTAAAGGTCATCACGAAGATCACCGAGCAGTCCAAGGAGATCAACGCCAGCGTCGTCGACAAGGCCAACGAGGACGATCAGGGCGCGGGCGACCAGGGCCTGATGTTCGGCTACGCGAGCAACGAGAGCGCCGAGCTCATGCCGCTGCCCGTCCTGCTGGCGCACCGCCTCACGCGCGGCCTCGCCGACGATCGCCGGAAGGGCGACGCCTACCGGTGGATCCGCCCCGACAGCAAGAGCCAGGTGTCGGTGCGCTACGAGGACGGCCGTCCGGTCAGCATCGAGCGCGTCGTCGTCTCGACGCAGCACGTGGACGGCAAGTCGCAGGACGAGATCCGCTCGTACGTGATCGAGGAGCTCGCGCCGCGTGAGCTCGGCGACCTGCTGTGCGCGCCGGAGAAGTTCCTCGTCAACCCGTCGGGCAGCTTCGCCCACGGCGGCCCCTCGGCCGATGCCGGCGTCACGGGCCGCAAGATCATCGTCGACACCTATGGCGGTGCGGCGCGCCACGGCGGCGGGGCGTTCAGCGGCAAGGATCCCTCGAAGGTCGATCGCAGCGCCGCCTACTTCGGCCGCTACGTCGCACGCGAGGTCGTGAAGGCCGGGCTCGCCGGCCGCTGCGAGGTGCAGTTCTCCTACGCAATCGGCGTCGCCGAGCCGACGTCCCTGCTGGTCGAGACCTTCGGCACCGGCGACAACCGTGCCGCCGAGGAGTTCGTCCGCAAGACGTTCGACATGCGCCCGCGCGCGATCATCCGCACGCTCGACCTGCTGCGCCCCCTCTACCGCCAGACCACCAACTACGGGCACTTCGGCCGCACCGGGTTGCCCTGGGAAATCTGAAAGGGAGGACTGGAGGAAGGGAGGAGTGAAGGAATGGAGGATAAGGGCTAGAGGAACGGAGGATAAGGACTAGAGGAAGGGAGGAGCGGTGGAATATAGGCTCGTCCCTGCTTCTTTCCCCACTCCTGCTTCGGGGGTGTTGAGAGTCGGCTCGTTGCCCGGCGGCCTGTGACGAGTGGGGTGAGTCGGGCGTTGACGCGCGGCGCGTCAGCACACCGCGCTCGCGCCTCTCCCGTTTCATGCATCTGGGGTGCGCATGGGCCCGTGGACACGCCGTTCCCTACTCCTCCATTCCTCCAATCCTTATCCTCCGTTCCTCCAATCCTTATCCTCCGTTCCTCCAATCCTTATCCTCCGTTCCTTCACTCCTCCCTTCCTCCAGTCCTCCTCGGTGTCCCCCTCCGGAATCGTCTTCGACCTCGACGGCACGCTCGTCGACTCGTTTGCCGACATCATCGCGGCGTTCCGCCGCAGCTTCGCGACCATCGGCGTGGACGCGCCGTCGGTTGACGAGGTCCGGCCGCTGATTGGGCTCGACCTGCGCGACATGTACGCGCGCTATGTCGAGGCAACGCACATCGACGACCTGATTGCCTGCTACCGCGCCGACTACGCGGAGCGGTGCGCCGAGACGACGCGGCCGTTCCCTGGCGTCGTCGATCTGCTGCGCGAGCTCGGTGCGCAGGGCGTCCCCCGCGCCGTCGCCACGACCAAGACCACCTGGATGGCGAAGACGGTCACCGCGAAGGTGGGGCTCGACCCGCTGCTCGATCACGTGCAGGGCACCGACGGCTTCGCCCACAAGCCGGCGCCGGACGTCGTGCTGCACGCGGTACGGGCGCTCGACGCGCCGG